>JAEZCZ010000127.1 GCA_023433305.1 Pseudomonadota bacterium
CGGGAGGCCGGCGAGCGCGGGCATCGCCAGTCCGCCGGCGAGGATGCCGCGCCGCGTCGCCTTCACTGCGCCGCCCCCGACGCGGCAGGATGCGGGCCGGCCGCGAGGTATTCGGCGATCTGCCGCAGCTCGTCGTCGCTCACTTCGCCGCGCGGGATCGGCGGCATGTTGCCGATGCCCTGGCGCGCGGCGACGATGACGTATTGCGCGGGAAGGTTGTCGCGCGCTTCGAGCAGCGCGGGCTCGACCCGCCGCGCCAGCAGGCCGGTGCCCATCCCGTTCGGACCGTGGCAGTGCATGCAGTGAACGAGGTAGAGCGCTTCGCCTCCGCTCGCCTCGGGACGGCTCGCCAGCGTGGTCGGCTTGGGGGCCGGCGGCGGGCCCTGCGCGATGGCTGCGCCCCCCGCAACGAGTAGCGCCGCGATCAAGAACCGCTTCATGGACGTGCTCCCTTGGGCCAGATCCCGCTCTTGCCCGGCGCAAGGATGCCGTTCGGGTCGAGCGCGTCCTTGACCGTTTCGTTGAGCTTCAAAAGCGCCCCGCCGTTCCAGTCGTAGCTTTGCGCGACGAGGTCCATGTAGTCGAGGTGGGTGCGGTACTCGCCGTAGCCGACGGCCTTGGCGTCAGCGACGAGCTGGCGGAAGAAGGGATCGATCCGCCCCATCATCGCCGCATCGTCCTTGTTGAACAGCATCGCGTTGACGTTTGTCAGGTGCCGCTCGCCGAAGGCGAAGCTGCCCTGGTAGTCCATCCCGTATTCCTTGTAGCGGGCATAGGTGCGCTGGAACTGCGCCAGCGCGGCGCTGCCGTTCTGCGGGATGATCGGGCTGAAACCGATATGCCCGCCCCGCCCGCCGTACCAGTTCGCGTTCTGCATCGGGAACGTGATCGGGGTGCCGGTCCAGCCCGAGTACTCGAGCGGCTGGCCCTTGACCCAAGTGGTCGGCCTTATGCTCATCGGGCCGATGTCGTTCATCGCCTTCTCGAGCACCTTGTAAGCCGCCTTGTTGACCTCCTCGCGGCCGTAGAGGCGCAGCGAGACGCCCCACCAACCGAGCCCGAAGCGCTTGCGGATGGCGTCGATGACCGCATCGTCGAGCGCGCCCGGCTTGTCGGTCCACTCGTCGCGCGTGGTGGCCACCGCCGCTGCGCGCAGCCAGTTGCCAATGCTGGGCGACTGCTGCAGCACCCGCTCGCGCCGCAGCGGGCCGATCGTGTCGACCATCGCCTTCAGGTCCTCGGGCCGGTCGAACTCGACGTCCATCCCCATCAGGCTCTCGGGCTCGGGCATCAGCCACATGCCCATCTTGGTGACGACGCCGAAGTTCGACTGCACGAACATCTGGTCCCAGCCCGGCCCGAACCCAAACGGATAGGCCTGCCAGGTCGACGCGCCCGAGAATGCGCCCATGCCGGTGCGGACCACTTCGCCGGTCGGCAGCACGACTTCGAGCCCGCAGATGTTCTTGGTGTGCTCGCCATACGGGGTGTAGCCGACCCCGCGGTCGAGCGCGTTGCCGACCACCGAGCCCCACGAGTTGCCAGGCGTCGAGAGCCAGTAGGGCAGGTTGTTCTTCTGGATGAAGTCGTAGAGGTCGTAGAACCCGACGCCGGGTTCGAGCAGCACGGTGCCGAACTCCTCGTCGAACTCGATCTTCTTCATCCGGCTGAGGTCCATGACCACGCTGCCCGAGAGCAGCGGCGCCGAGCCGCCGTAGCCGAGGTTCTTGCCGCGGCTGATCGGCCAGACCGGGACCTTGAACTGGTTCGCGACCTTCAGCGCCGCCTGCACTTCCTCGACCGTGGTCGGCGCGATCGCGCCTGCAGGCAGGTGCGCGGCTTCGTCGATCGCGAACTTGTCCTGGTAGGTGCGCCGGTCGAGGTCCTCGAAGAACACCTTGTCGGCGCCGAGCGCGGTCTCGAAAGCGCGCTGCGCCTGGGTGAGCTGTTGGAGCGTGAGAGCGGGGGGAAGCGGGGTGGCCATTAGAACCAGCTATCCTTGTTCTTCGTCATGACTCTTGGCTCATCCCGCCGACCATTGGGTGCGCGCGGGCGGGCGGGTGCCGGCGTCGAGCCGGATGACGTCTCCGTTGAGAAGCGGGGTTCGCACGATGAATTCGGCGACCTCGGCGAACTCCTCCGCGCGGCCGGCGCGCTTGGGGAACTCGGCGTCTTCGAGCAGCTCGGCGACGAAATCCTCGGGCAGGAAGCTGACCATCGGAGTGGCCATGAAGCCGGGCGCAATGCCCATTACGCGGATGGCGTGCTTCGACAGGTCGCGCGTCCACACCAGCGTCAGCCCGGCGAGCCCGGCCTTGGCGGCGGTGTAGGCGGTCATGCCTTCCTGCCCTTCGAAGCTGGCGATCGAGCAGGCGTTGACGATCACGCCGCGCTCGCCATCGGCGCCCGAGGGCTCGTTGCCGATCATCCGGTGCCCGACATGCGCGGTGACGTTGATCGCGCCGAGCAGGTTGACCTCGACCACCTTGCGGATCGCCGCCAGGTCGGCCGGCCCGTCCGGGCCCGCGATCGGACCCATTCCACCGATTCCGGCGCTGTTCACGAGAATGTGGATCGGCCCGTCGATCCGCGCGACGGCGGCTTCGACCGAGGCCGCGTCCGAAACGTCGCAGGCGATCGAGGACGCACCCTGGGGCGCTTCGCCCGCAAGATCCAGCGAGACCACGCGCGCGCCGGCCGCGAGCAGGGCCTTAACCGTCGCTTCGCCGAGCCCCGAGTTGCCGCCGGTGACGACCGCCGTCTTGCCTGCCGGATCCATGCCCTCTCCCGTCCGCGAGTCCCGCGCGACTTTAACGGTCGTTACTTTTGAGGTAGCACCGCGCGAAGTCAAGCAAGGGAGAGGTCTTGGCGCAGGTTGGCGTGAGTCCTCGCCGTGACGAGGGGACCGTATGATGACACGCGCCGACTTGTATCGGGCTCTCGACAGTTTCCTGGCGGCGCTCGACGCCAGCGATCCGCAGCGAGTGCCCTGGGGCCCGGAGGCGTTCTACACCGAGAACAACGTCGTTCTCGAACCAGGCGACGGGGTGTGGAACACGCTCACCGGGCGCGGGCCCTACGACCTGCGCTTCGCCGATCCGGAGCAGGGCGAGGTCGCGGCCTTTGTGGCGGTCGAGGAAACCGATGCGGTCAGCCCTGCCTCGATCCGGCTGCAGGTGGCGGACGGGCGGATCGCCGGTTGCGAGATCGTCGTGGCGCGCAACAAGGACGAGGGCTTCCCGTTTCTCGGCCAGAAGTTCGAAGACAAGCCGGCGATGCTGGCGCTCGTCCCCGAAGCCGAGCGCTCGACGCGTGAGGAGCTGGTCCGCATCGCCAACGGCTATTTCGAGACGATCGAGCGCAACGACGGCACGATCCGCACTCGTTTCCATCCGCACTGCAACCGCGTCGAGAACGGAGTGCAGACGACCAACAATGCCGACTTCCCGTTGCCGATCGCGCGGCTCGGCTGCGAGGCGCAGTTCGCGCTCGGCTGGTACCGCTACGACGACGAATTGCGCGCCCGCCGCTTCCCGCTGGTCGACGTCGAGCGCGGCATCGTGCTCGCCTATGGCTTCATCGACCATTCGGGCCGGCTCGGCGAGTACATGCTCACCGACGGCACTCCCGCGCGCAGCCCGGTGCGCCGCCCGCATTCCTATTATCTTGCCGAAGCCTTCAAGATCAGGGACGGTGCGATCGAGCAGGTCGAGGCGGTGTTCCACACGGTGCCGTACAGGATGCCGAGCCCATGGGAGGGGTAAGACCGATGGAGAACGGGGAGATATTCCCCTCCCGCTGGCGGGAGGGGGGAGCATGACGCCGGCGCGGCGCACGCTGTCGCTCGTCCTGCTGGCGCTGGTCTTCGTCATGGACGGATACGATCTCAACGCGATGCCGCTGGCGGTGCCGCGTCTGCAGGATCCGCTCGGCCTCGAACCCTCGGCGTTCGGATGGGTGTTCTCGATCGTGCTGGTCGGGCTGGGCGCGGGCGCGGCCTTGCTGGCACCGCTCGGTGACCGGATCGGACGGCGGCCGCTTATCGTGTTCGGGTGCCTGGCGGTCGCGATTTCGACCCTGGCGACCGCGACCGCGACCAGCATTCCCGAATTCATCCTGTGGCGCTTCATCACCGGGGCGGGACTGGGCGCCTGCCTGCCCAACTGCACCGCGCTGTCGGCCGAGCTGGCGCCCGAACGCATGCGGGCCACGCTGATGTCGCTCGTCTCGGCCGGCATCGTGGTGGGAGCGTTGGGGGCCGGACTGTCGGCCGGGCCGGTCGTCGCAGTCGGGGGCTGGGAGGGTTTGTTCGTGGTCCCCGGTCTGTTCGCGGGCGTGCTTGCGATCCTGCTGTGGTGGGTGCTGCCGGGGGAAAGCGCGCCGCAGGAAGGTGTGGCACCGAAGTCGCGCCTGCCGCAATTCGAGCTGTTCAGCCCCGCCTGGCGCCTGCCGTTCGCGGTTTTTGCCGGCGCGCTGACGCTCAACGCCGCCAATCTCTACCTGCTGACCTCGTGGGTGCCGACCGTGCTGCCCGAAGCGGGTTTCACCGCCAACCAGGCCGCGCAAGTCAGCGGGCTGATGCAGGGCGCCGGCCTCGTGCTCGGGATGGTGATGAGCGTTCTCATCGACCGCTGGCGCGCCGGGCCGACGATGGTGGGAGCGTTCCTGTTCATCGCCGCGTGCTTCCTCGCCATCGGCCTCACCACGCCCGATCCGATACGATGGACGGTGCTGCTGCTGGCGGGCGCGGGCGCGATCTCTGGCGCGGGAATGGCCTTGCCCGCGCTGACCGCGTACCTGTTCCCGTCGCGCTTGCTGAGCTCGGCGGTTGGGATGGGTGTGCTGGTGGCGCGCATCGGCGCGATCTCGGGCCCGCTTATCGGCACGGCCATGCTGTCAGCCGGAGTGGCGCCGAGGGTGTTCCTTGCCTCCGCCGCGCTTCCGGCCGGAATCGCCGCGCTGATCTGCCTCGGGATACCCGCCGCGCTCGCGGTGCGGAGGCGGCAGGAGGCTCAGGAGGCCTGAGCTCACTACCCTCGATCGTCATTGCGAGGAGCGCAGCGACGAAGCAATCCAGAAGCGGTGCGGCGACGCCCTGGATTGCCGCGCGACCTTCGGTCGCTCGCAATGACGAAACGAGGGAGCGCTAAGTGCCCCGCCCGAACAGCTGCGACTAGGGCCTGAAGTCGAGCCCGCCGACGCGCTCGGCGAAGCGCCAGCCTTCGCCGGTCCGCACCAGCTTGTCGGTGAAAGTGCCGATCAACGGCGACTTCGGGTCCTGCACCGGCAGCCCGCCGTCGTCCGCGTTGTCGCCCATGTAGAGCACGATCACGCTGAAGGCGCGGGCGTGGTCCGCGTCCTCGACGTCGACCACGGTGTTCGCGATCACGTGCCGCTGCGCACGTGCCGGACGGGCGAGGAAGCTTTCGAGGATGGCCTGGCGCCCTTCGATGAAGACGCCGGGTTGGCTGGGCCGGGCGAAACGCGCGTCCTCGGTGTAGAGCGCGGCGACCGCAGGCCAATCCTGCGCGTCGTTGAGGTTGACGTAGCGCTTGATGAGCCGCTCGCAATCGGCCTCGATCGCGCGGCGTTCCTGCTCGGTCATTCGGCTTCGGGCCCGGGCTTGGTCTTTTCGAGGAACAGCGAGCGACCCTGGGCGTCGCGCGCCTCGAGCGTGTCGATCAGGCGGGTGAGGGTCGCCTCCAATTGCGCGATCTCATCACACTCCATCCCGGAGAAGAGATAGTCGGCCACCTTCTCGCTCTGCGGCCGCATGATCTCGTAGAGCCGCTGGCCTTCCGCGGTGAGCGTGAGCCATTTGCGCCGCCGGTTCGTGTCGTCGCGGACGACCTCGATCCGGCCGTTCCGCTGCAACATCGCGACCGCGCGGCTGACGCTCATGACGTTGACGCCGGTGAGCTCGGCCAGCTCGTGGCTCGCGGTGCGGCCCAGCGCGCCGATCGTCATCAGCAGGCGGAACTCGTTCAGGCTGATCTTGTAGCGGTGCGCGAGATGGGTCGAAAACGGCGCCATGAGCCGGTTGGTCAGCTTGAGCAGCTGGTGCAGCATCGCGACCTTGTCGCTGCCCTGCGTCTTGCGTTCGGTACGTCCGTGCACCCGGTTCCACCCCTTTGAGCCGGCGCAAAGCCGGCTGCCCTTCCCTTCGATTATAACACCCGTTAGCATTTCGCCACGACGGAATCACCCGGGACAGAGGATGCCATGAACGCCTTTCCGCAGACGATCCATTTCATCGGCAGCAACACGCCGCGCCGCGTCGAGCTGTCGGCGCGCAACCTCGAGGTCGAGGGCACGATCCCGGCAGAGATCGACGGCGCGTTCTTTCGCGCGGTGCCCGACAATGCCCACGCGCCGATGTTCGACGACGACATCGCGCTCAACCACGACGGGATGATCAGCCGCTTCCATTTCGAGAAGGGCCCCAATGGAATCTCGGTCGATTTCGACATCCGCTATGTCGAGACCGAGCGGTACCTCGCCGAGAAGCAGGCGCGGCGGGCGCTGTTCGGCCGCTATCGCAACCCGTTCACCGACGACCCCTCGGTCGAGGGCGTGGACCGGACGGTCTCCAACACCACGCCGGTCTGGCACGGCGGGCGGCTGTTCATGACCAAGGAGGACGGGCGCGGCTACGAGATCAACCCGCACACGCTCGAGACGGTCGGCAAGTGGGACTATTACGGCCGGCTGCGGTCGGAAACGTTCACCGCCCACCCGCGCATCGACCCGATCACCGGCGAGCTCTTCTTCTTCGGCTACGAGGCGGGCGGGCTGTGCAGCCGCGAGATCGCCTATGGCGTGGCCGACGCCGACGGCAACCTCGTCTCCGAGCAATGGTTCGAGCAGCCCTATTGCGCGACGATCCACGACTTCGTGATCACCCAGAAGTACGCGATCTGGCCGATCTTCCCGACCACCGCCGATCTCGACCGCCTCAAGGCCGGCGGGGCGCACTGGGCGCACCAGCAGGAGCTCGAGAGCTGGCTCGCGATCATGCCGCGCTACGGCAAGATCGAGGAGATGAAGTGGATCAAGGGGCCGCCGGGCATCTCGGTGTTCCACGAGGTGAACGCCTATGACGACGGCGACCTGGTCCACATCGACTTGTGCCTGACCGACACCAACGCGTTCTCGTTCATGCGCGAGGCGGGCGGGATCGACCGGGCGCAGCAGGATATCCAGGGCTCGCTGACCCGCTGGACGATCGACATGTCGAAGCCCGACCCGCAAATCGAGGAGCGCCCGCTCGGCCCTCCGGGCGACCTGCCGCGCCTCGCCGACGCCGACCAGGGCCGGCCCTACAACCGCGCCTGGTATCTGAGCATGAATCCGGAAGGCGGCCCGCCGATGCCGGGCGGCCCGGTGGGCGTGAACTTCAACGCGCTGGTCCGCATCGAACCGGGCAACGGTCGCCTCACCACGCTGGGCCTGCCCCCCGGGGCGGCGATCAGCGAGCCGGCGCACGTGCCCTCGAGCGATCCCGCGCACGGCGGCTGGGTGATGAGCGTCGTCGACATCCCGAACGGCCCTCCTGGGGCGCCATCGCCCGACTATTCGTCGGAGCTGTGGATCATGGAAGCGGACGAGATCGAGAAGGGGCCCGTCGCCAAGGTGAAGACCGGCCTCGCGCTGCGCAGCCAGGTCCACGGCAACTGGGTCAGCCGCGCCAAGTTGGACCAGAGCAAGGTGAAGTAGGCAGTAGGCAGTAGGCAGTAGGCAGTAGGCGAGCTGGCTGCCCACGACTGCCTGGTGCCTCCGTCCCGAGGGCAATTCACATCTCCCTCCCAGTCAGGCATACTCCCGCCAAAATACAGGGAGAGTGCCATGAAGTTCTCGCGCATCGCGGCCGTGCTGGCTGCGCCCTTG
>JAEZCZ010000051.1 GCA_023433305.1 Pseudomonadota bacterium
CCGCTGGCCTGCCGACCGCGATCGATGCCGAGCGCGGCTTCGATCACGGGGTCTTCGTGCCGCTCAAGGTCGCGTTCCCGGACGCGGACGTGCCCGTGGTGCAGATGTCGCTTCATGCCTCGCTCGACCCGGCGCTGCATCTCGCCGCCGGCGAAGCGCTGGCGCCGCTGCGCGAGGAGGGCGTGCTCGTGATCGGCTCCGGAATGAGCTTCCACAACCTGCGGGGAATGGGCGATCCGCGCGTGACCGAGCCGTCGCGAGAGTTCGACCGCTGGCTTGCCCGGGCGGCCGAGGCCCAACCGGAAGAGCGCGCCGCCAGGCTTGCGCGATGGCCGGGAGCCCCGTTCGCGCGGCTTTGCCACCCGCGCGAGGAGCACTTGCTGCCATTGATGGTCGCCGCCGGCGCGGGGCGCGAGCCGGGTGAGAAGGATTACGGAGAGGTCGTGCTCGGCGGCGCCGTCTCGGCGTTCCGGTTCGCCTGAGGTTCCCTAGAAGGCGCCCGGCAGCTCGCGCCTGACGGTGCTCTCGGTCGATTGCGGTGCCAGCACGCCGCGGTCGGTCACGGAGCGCGTGCCGATCGCGGTGATGGCCGTGCAGCCGCGCCCGGCCAGGAAGTCGAGCGCCACGCTCACCATGGCTTCGTTCGGATCGCCGAGCTGGTGGCCGATGTCGTCGTTGGCCCTGCAGGTGTTCGGCACCGTCGTGGCGAGCCCGCCGTAGTATTCCCCCTGGCGATCGGCATTCTCGATCTTCAGCGCGACCGCACGCAGGCGGTCGTCGCACTCGGGCCGGTCGAGCGCGATCTGGCCAACCGGCTTTCCGTAGGTGTTCGAACCGATGAGCGCCATGTTCGCGTCGAGGAACGGCGTCATGCCGTTGATCACCATCTCGCTGGCCGACGCTGTGCTGCCAGTGCCGATGAATGCCACCCGCGTGGGCGTGATCGCTTCCGGCTGTGCGGTGAAGGGTATCGTCTCGTTCTCGGCAGCCTTGGAATCGCGGAAGGTAATGTAGCCGAAGGGCTGCCCCGCGCGGCCTTCTCCCATCAGGTCGCCCATGAGCGCGGCGATGTTGATCAGGCCCCCGCCGTTGTAGCGCAAGTCGATGATCAGCTCGGTCACGCCCTGTGCCTTGAAGTCGGCGAAAGCCGCCCGGAGGTTCGGATCGGCGGTGTCGATGAAGGTCCGCAGGTTGAGATAACCGACCCGGCGCGTGCCATCGACGATGATCTTCGCTCCGTAACGGTCCGACACCGGATCGATATCGAACGTCGCCTTGCTCAGCGTCACGGCCCGCTGAACCCCCGAGAGATCGCGGACGGTCAGCGTCCGCGAGACGCCGGCGGAGTCGGGGCCGAGCGCGTCGATCACCGCGCCGGGGCCGCCATTGGCCATGAGCGTGTTGACCGTCTGAGTGCCGATCTGGACGATCTCGGTTCCTCGGTCGATCCCGTTGGCCAGTGCCGGCGCTCCCTCGAAGGCCTCGATCACAAAGACACGGCGGTTGAAGGTGTCATAACCGAGACGCATGCCGAAACCGGCGGTCTCGCCTTGTTCGTAGAAGGCGTTCTCCTCGGCGATCGAGGTGAGATAGGTGAAATAGCGGTCACGGCTTTGGGCACGTGCCGGCGCGACGAGCGCGTCGATGTAGCCTTGCACCGTCGTGTGCGAGGCGGGGTTGACGCCGACGTCGAGAAGCGACGGGAACAGGTACCATTCCTGCAGCTGAGCGAGCGTCCAGTCCTGCCGGGCGCGCAGCGAGCAGGTTGAGGTTGTCGGCGTGGGTGTGGGGGTCGGCGTCACCGCGGTCGGCGGAGGCGAGCTCGATCCCCCTCCGCCGCCGCACGAAACGAGCATCGCCGCGCAGCCCGTTGCCAGTGCCAGGCGCTTACCGCGCAGCGAGAAGGCCTGTCGCATCCCCGTACCCCCTGTTGGAAAGGCAGGTTATGGGAGGCCCGGATTCGCGCAAGGCAGGCAAGGGACGATGCGCGGTTTCGTCCACAGGCTTCACAGCTGCATGGTTGCGAATGAAATCCTTCGACAGTTTCGTGGCTTCTCGCCCTTGCCATCGCGCGGGGGGCGCGGCACACGCGCGGCTCACCTGTCGTGAATGAGAAGCGTCCGCGAATGCTCGAACATGTTCCCGCCTGGCTCGGCAAGGCATTGCGCAATGTTCGCGCAGGCCACGGCAAGCTCGCGGTGGCACGGTTAGGTGGCAATGAAGCGCTTCATCGCGACGGTTTCGCGCTGCGTTCGGCGGCGTTCGAGGACGGCGAAGCGCTCGATCCGAGCTTTACGGCCGACGAAGAAGACGCGGTGGCGCCGCCGCTCGAATGGACCGCCCCGCCGGCGCGCGCGCGGGAGCTGGGGCTGATCGTCGAGGACCCGGACGCGCCGACGCCGGAGCCGTTCTGCCACTGGCTGGTCTGGGGGCTCGCTCCGCAGCAGGGCAAGCTTCTCGAAGGCGAAGCGCCGCCGCGGGTCGGCAAGAACGCGTTCGGCAATTCCGAATGGCTCCTGCCCGACCCGCCGACCGGCCACGGCCCGCACGATTACGTATTCCAGCTCTTCGCGGTGGATGAGCCCCTGGCGCTGATGCCGGGCGCCACCCGTGCCGATCTCGTCGAGGCAATGGACGGGCATGTCGTCGCCGCAGCGGTCTTGACCGGGACCTATGTGCGCGCCGATGAAGACGATCTTGATTGGGATGATGACGACGGGGGGTAACTCGGCGTCGAAGGTGAGCAAGAGAAAGGACTGAATTATGGCCGCCAAGAACAATGCGCTTAACAAGCCCGTAAACCTGTCGCCGGAGCTCGAAGGCGTGGTCGGCAAGGGCCCGATGACGCGCGCACAGGTGACCTCGAAGGTGTGGGATCACATCAAGGCGAACAACCTGCAGGACTCCAAGGACAAGCGCATGATCAACCCCGACGCCAAGCTGGGCGCGGTGATCGGCAACGGCCAGATCTCGATGTTCAAGATGACCGCGGCGGTCTCGAAGCATCTGAGCTGAGGCTCCGGGGGCTAATCCCCGCGAGACGGAATTTGGCGGGCGGAGCGGCACAGGTCGCTCCGCCCGTTTTCCGTTTCGGATACGTGAAAACTTCACGAATCCGGAAATTGACTTGTCGCAAGGCGTGGCCGCGTGCCATCATGCACGGCAAACGAGCGTCCCCGGTCGGCCTCTACGCATCGGGGTGAGAGGAAAGGTCCGCATCATGGCAACCATCGTCGGCGGCGTCGCCACGTCGCACACGCCCACCATCGCTTTCGCCAAGGACGCGAACAAGTTCGACGATCCAGTGTGGAAGCCGATCTTCGAAGGCTACGAGCCGGTCCAGCAGTGGTTTCGCGAGAAGCAGCCGGACGTGCTGGTCTACATCTACAACGACCACATGACCGCGTTCTTCGACCATTACAGCCACTTCGCGCTGGGCGTGGGCGAGGAATACGGCCCGGCCGACGAGGGCGGCGGCCCGCGTGACATCCCGGCGATCAAGGGCGACCCCAAGTTCGCGCAGCACATCGCCAAGGCGATGGTCGCCGACGAGTTCGACCTCAGCTATTTCCAGGGCAAGAACCTCGACCATGGCGCGTTCTCGCCGCTGTCGGTCATGGTCGATTACGACGACACGGGCTGGGCGCTGAAGCTCCAGCCGATCGTCTGCGGCGTGCTGACCGTGCCGCTACCCTCGGCTCGCCGGTTCTGGAAGTTCGGCAAGTCGCTGCGCCGCGCGATCCAGTCCTATCCGGAAGACATCAAGGTGGCGATCGCTGGCACCGGCGGCCTCAGCCACCAGGTTCACGGCGAGCGCAACGGGTTCAACAACCCCGAGTGGGACCACGAGTTCATGGAGCGGCTCGAGAAGGACCCCGAAAGCCTGCTCGATTACCCGATCGCCAAGCTTGCGGAGCTGGGCGGCTGGGAAGGCGCCGAAGTGGTGATGTGGCTGATGATGCGCGGGGCGCTGTCGGAAGACGTCGAAGTGACGCACAAGACCTACTTCCTGCCGTCGATGACCCCGATCGCCACGATGATCTTCGAGGAGAAGCCGGAACCCGCACCCGCCGAGAGCGACGAGGCCTTGCGCGAGCGGATGGACTGGGACTGGAAGGGCGCCGACAAGCTCGAGGGCACGTATCCCTTCACCATCGAGCGCTCGGTGAAGGGCTTCCGCCTCAACCATTTCCTCCACTCGCTGACCGATCCTGCCGTGCGCAAGAAGTTCCGCGAGGACGAGGAAGCGACGATGGTCGCGGCCGGCCTGACCGACGAGGAGCGCCGCCTGGTGCGCGAGCGCGACTGGATCGGCATGATCCAGTACGGGGTGATATTCTTCATGCTCGAGAAGCTCGGCGCGGTGACCGGGGTCGGCAACATCCACATCTATGCCGCGATGAAAGGCATGAGCGTCGAGGACTTCCAGAAGACCCGCAATGCCGCGATCACCTACGGCGTGGCCGGCAAGGAAAAGTAGGCAGCCCCGAACGGGCGAACCCAAGGGCCGCGATCCTTTCCGAG
>JAEZCZ010000076.1 GCA_023433305.1 Pseudomonadota bacterium
GAAATACTGGATGATCGTGCCGGGCTCGGGGCCTTCGTAGAGGATCTTGGCCTTGCCTTCGTAAAGCTGGCGACGGCGGGACATGGGCTGCACCTTGCTGCGTTGAAAAACAATCGCCCCGGCGACACGAAGCAGTGGCTTCGTTCGGGCCGGGGCGCGCGAGCGGGCCTATACACGGCGCGCGGGCGCAAGGCAATCAGCCGAGCCAAGACCGCAGAAATACGCGGCTTACTGACACTCCTGCAAATGACTCGCAATTGACGGCCTCCGGCTCGAAGCCTAACGGACCGCGCAACGAGAATATGGGGGTCTGCATGAACCACTCGGGGATGCGCGCCGTCGCATCGCACCTCGCGCTCGCGACAGCCGCTTTCTGGAGTGAGGCGGCTGCGGCCCAGGCCGAGGACGCGCGCCAGATCGTGGTCACCGGCACGCTGATCGCGGGGAGCCGCGAAGATGCGCCCGCGCCGGTCGACGTGATCGGCGCCGACGAGCTGGAGGCGCAGGGCAACCCGTCGATGCTCGAGCTTACCAAGCGGATGCCGGCCTCGGCCGGTGTGCTCGGGGACGCGAGCCAGTTCGACATACGCAGCCAGTTCAACGAAGGCGTCGCCTCGGTCAACCTGCGCGGGCTCGGGCCGCAGCGCACGCTGGTGCTTCTGAACGGCAAGCGCGTGGTGGCTACGGGATCGGGCAACCTGCCGCTGGTCGACGTCAATTTGATCCCGGCGGGCGCGATCGGGCGGATCGAAATCCTCAAGGACGCGGCGGCGGCGACCTACGGCTCCGACGCGATCGCGGGGGTGGTCAACTTCCTCACCCGCACCGACCAGGACGGATTCCTGGCCTCGGCGGATTATCGCTGGGTCGACGGTTCAGAGGGTGACTGGAACGCGGCGCTCTCGTGGGGCGGAAATGTGGGGCCTGCGCGGATTCTGATCTCCGGCGGGTACCAGCACCGCGGCGAGTTAACGACGCTCGACCGGGACTTCTCGTACCTTCCATATGCCGCCAACCCGCAAGGCGGATGGTCGGGCGGCGGCGCGCCGGGCAACTTCGATTTCGACGCCACGCTCAACGGAGTGCGGTTCGACGCGGACGAGGGCTGCGAGGCGGTCGGCGGGTTTCGCTCGCTGCCGGGCTCGAGCGCGGACTTGTGCCAGTCGCAGTATCTCGGCTTCACGAACCTGGTCGAGCCTGAAGACCGCTGGCAGGCGTTCGCGGACGTCGCCATGGACCTGTCGGACGACGCCACGCTGCGGCTGACCGGGCTATATGGCCGGACCGAGACGGTGCTGACGACTTCGCCGAGCTACCTGCCGACGATCGCCCCATCCGCCAACGCAGCGTTCGGCGGATCGGGCTTGTTCGTGATCCCGCAATACGCGCCGGCGCTCATCGACTACTGCGCGCGGTTCGGCGCGGCTTCGGGGTGCGCGACCGACGCGAGCGGCACTCCGCAGGCCCCAGCGCTCGCCTATCCGGTGCGCTTCCGGCCCGTTCTGCTGGGCGGCAATGCGATGTTCGACAACAACCGGCAGACCTCGGTGTTGCCGCGCAGCTCGGACATGTACCAGTTCACCGGCGAACTGGCCTACGACATAGGGCCGGCGATCGATCTGGTGGCCGGCCTGACCTACTCCGAATACGACCGCTATTTCGAAGGCGGCGACAGCTTCGTCGACCTGCTGCAGAACGCGCTGGCGGGCTTCGGGGGCGAGAGCTGCGCCTATGCGACGCCGCAATCGCGGGTCGGACTGAGCGCGGCGGAGATCGCGGCGCTTGCCGGCACCGACGGCTGCCATTTCTTCAACCCGTTCTCGACCGGAATCTCAGCAAACGCCGTGACCGGGCAGGTCAACCCCAACTATGCCGGTACGAGCAATCCGTTGGGGTTCGACCTGACCCCCGGCGCTGGCTTGATCAACGACGCTGCGACGATCGACGATTTCTATACAATCATCCAGCGCAAGGCGAACACGCGGCAATGGGTCGGCGATGTCGTCCTCTCCGGCGATTCCGGCATCTCCCTGCCCGGTGGCGAGATCGGTTTCGCAGTCGGGGCGCAGTATCGGCGCGATGCCTATGCGCGCACCTATGGCGCGACGAACAACCTCGATGCCTATCCATGCGCGGGTTCGATCCTCAATCCGGCCGCGACCTGCAACCCGGAGACGGGGCCGATCGGCTTCCTCGGGTCGAACCGCGATGTCGATGTGAAGGGCGACGTCTGGGCGGTGTTCACGGAGCTGCAGCTTCCGGTGACCGATTGGATCCAGGCGCAGCTTTCAGCGCGGTACGAAGATTACGGCGGCACGATCGGATCGACGTTCGATCCGCAGGCACGCGTGAAGATAGAGGTGACCGACTGGCTGGCGCTGCGCGGCGGGATGGGCACCACCTTCCGGGGGCCGCCGCCGCAGACGGTATCGTCGGACCTGGTGATCCTGACCTTTATCGGCGGCGCGTTCCGCGCGGTGGACGTGCTTGGAAATCGCGATCTCAGGCCGGAAAGCGCAACGACCTACAACGCGGGAGTGCTGCTCGATCGCGACGGTTTGCGCGCGAGCGTGGACTTCTGGCGCTACGATTTCGAGGGACCGATCGAGAGCGAGCCGGTTAGCGGCATGGTCGCGGCGCTGTTCGGCGCGACCGGGGCGGCCAATTGCGGCGATCCGGCCTATGCTGGACTACAGGCTCGCTTCACGTTCTCGGGCGGAGTGTGCTCGGCAGCGAACGTCCAAAGGCTGGCCACTTACGCGTTCAATTCGGCCGACGTCTCGACGAGCGGGATCGACTTCCAGGCTAGCTACGACGCAGAACTCGGTGGAGCTCGGACGCAGGTCGGCGTGTCGGGCAGCTATGTGATCGAGTACGAGGTCGACGATGTCGTGGTCGAAGGCATCCCAGTGCAGCCCTCCTTCGATGCCGCCGGTCTGCTCAACTACCAGACCACCGCTTACCCGCTGCCGCAATGGAAGGGCCAGGCTTGGCTGCAGAGCTCGTTCGGAGATCATTCGATGCGGCTGCAGGTGAATTACGTCGACAGCTACGAGGACCAGCGCGGCGCCGATGTGTTCGGTCCCAATGCGGCGGCGCTCGCCGGAGCGAGCGTGACCGAAGGGAAAGTAATCGAAAGCTACGCCACCGTGGATGCGACGTGGCGTTGGCAGGCGCTCGATCGCACCGCGCTGTCGGTGGCGTTGTTCAACCTGTTGGACGAAGAGCCGCCTTTCGCGAGGCTCGACCAAAACTTCGATCCGTTCACCGCGAGCCCGCTTGGCTTCACGGCGAAGCTGGGAGTGAGCCAGGCGTTCTAGCGGACGGGCGGCTTCAAGCGCCTTTTCGTCGCAGGCATCGGCTGCACGGGTGAACGATGCTCTCGAGGAAGAAGGGGTATCGTTCCGCGCGATGCATTCGCCGCGTGAAAGCGTGGCAAGGACGGCGGCAATGTGGCGCTATCATCGATTGATATCACCTGCGGTGTCCTGATCGGGTCTATGGGCGGTCCGCGTCCGCCTGATGTTGGTGCGCGACAGGACGGCCGAGTTGCTCGGTCCGGCTCTTGGATGCGTTCACGACCCGGTGGCGGGATGACGGCTCACGAGGTGAGTTTGGCGGCGGTTTCGGCGACGCGGCGGCCGAGGTAGCGGGCCCCGTCGAGGTCGATCTGGCTCGGCTGGCGCGATCCATCGCTGTTGGCGATCGTGGTGGCGCCATAGGGCGCGCCGCCCTTGACCTCCTCGGAGCCGTTCTGCGCAGCGAAGTTGTAATCCAGGCCCACGATGGTGCAGCCCATGTGCAGCAGGTTGGTGAGGACCGAGAACAGGGTGGTTTCCTGACCGCCGTGCTGCGCCGCGGTTGACGCAAACGCGGCGCCGACCTTGCCGACCAATGCGCCCTTCATCCAGAGTCCGCCGGTCTGATCCCAGAACGAGGCCATCTGGCTCGACATACGGCCGTAGCGGGTCGGCGTGCCGACGACGATGCCGTCGTAGGCCTCGAGCGCGGCGGGGCCATCGATAACGGCGTGGCTCTCGTTGGCGCTGAAGCCTGCCGCCTCGACCACTTCGGGCGGAGCGGTTTCGGGGACGCGGCGGATGTCGCATTCGTGGCCGGCATCCCGCACGCCTTCCGCCACCGCCTCGGCCATTTGCGCGATGTGTCCGTAGGACGAGTAGTAGAGCACGAGGACGCGAGCCATGGCGTAATCCTTTCGGGGGTCAGGGGAGGAGGAACGCGCGAATGATGAACGGGCCGGGGTCCTTATCGCGCAGGGCCGGATCGAACAGATAGTTGATCTTGCCTTCGGTGGCGTAGCCGATGCGGCCAACATGCGTAACGCCGGGCGAGGAATCGAGGCCGGTCTTCACCGCCGTGATGACCGCATTTTCGCCCTTGATATCAACGTAGGTAACGCGGTTGCCGGGACCCTCAGCCTGGAGGAAGCGGTTGCCCGATACGGGCCGCAGCGCGTCGGGGCCGTTGATCGGTTCCGACAGGGCGAGCGTGGTGAGGCCAGCGTAAGCCGCGCCGTTGCGGTCGACCCGCTGGACCGTGTGCTGTCGCACGTTGTTGATGTACATCGTGCCGTCCCCGGAAAAGGCGATCCCGTCGATCCCGACGAGTGCCGGATCGGCGGCAAAGAGGGCCAGCTCCGACGCGCCAGGGGTGAGAGAGAAGATGCGGCCGCCGGCGGTGTCGGTGACGAAGGCCGTGCCATCCGCGGCTACCGCGATGTCGTTGCAGGCGGCTGGACCGGCGGGGAAATCGAAGCTCGCTTTGAAAGCGCCGGTGGCGAGATCGAAGGTCTTGACCCCAGAGGTCGCTCCGGCGGGGGCGGGGCCGCCGAAGGGCGGGTTGTTGCAGGCCCAGAGCAGTCCGTGTGCATCGTCGGCGAGCACGCCGAACAGCGAGGTCAGGCCATTCGCGGCGTCCGGCCTGATCCACGCCTCCGCCTTCTGTGATCCGGCGGGGGCCCGGTAGATCGTGCCGCCGACGCTGCTGACGTAGATGTTCCCGGCACCGTCGGAGGTGATGCTTTCAGGGTGGATCCGGCTTCCCTCGATCGCGATGTCCGCAGGGGCCTGCGCGCTGGTGACCGTGGTGCAACCACCAAGAGTCGCGAGGACGAGCGTCGCGCCGGCCAGCCTCGTTACGAACATCGCATCCTCCTCCGGGCCGCCGGTCGTTCGGCGCTTTCCAGGCCCTGATAGGGACAAAGGATGGCCGCTGGAAAGTGTTTCGCCTCAGTTGAGGCGCCACTGCCCTGGCGTGCAGGCATAGCGGCGCTTGAACGCGCGAGTGAAATGGGCGGCGTCCTCGAAGCCGTTGGCGAATGCGATTTGCGCGGCGGTCATGCCCGCACGCCGGTCGTCGCGCAGGTCGGCTGCGGCGCGTTCGAGACGGCGGTTCCACAAGTGCTCGCAGATCGAGCGGCCCACGGCATCTCGCATAAGCTGATCGAGGCGGCGGCGGCTGATGCGCTGATCGTGCGCAACATCTTCCGCCGAGAGCCCCGCGACATGTAGGTTCAGCTCGATGAAGTCGAACGCGCGGCGTACGCGCCAGTCGCGACGCTCTGGCTGGCTTGAGATCGGGCCCGCCACCCCGAGCATGTGCAGGACAGCGTCCATCATCGCCGCCCGCTGCAAGTCGCCGAGCAGCGGCGCGTCGGCAAACAGGCGGCCGAGCGTTTCGGCGAGAAGGCGCGTACCGGGTTCGCAGCCCGGGAGCGGCCTCGCATAGAGCCGCTCGAGCTGCGGGTGGCGGCTGAGCGTGGCAGCCCTCGGAAGACGCAGGAACAGAATGCCGCTGCTCTCTTCCCCGACCATGCGGAAGCCACTCGATTCGTCGATCAGGCAGATGTCGCCCTCAGCTAGCTCGCATTGCCGGCCGTGCTGGCTGACGCGCGTCGAGCCGCGCGACTGGACCATCAATGAGAGATGGGGGGAGGCCCCGCCGACGCGCGGTGGACGGTAGGAGACCTCGACCGGAGCGGATTCGATCGCGAACAGCTCGCCGGCGCCCATCTTGTAGCGGTTGATCGTGCCGAGCTGCGGGACCTGGGTCGCGGCCAGCTTGAGCGAGAGCCCGGGGAAAGTGTTCGAGGCGGCACCCGACCACATGACCGCGCGGCGCTCGCTTTCGATTTCGCGCAGGTCGATCAGCGGGGCCGCGGCTTCGGTGCAGCGATTTCCAGCCCGGGCAAGCAAGTTTGCCATCTCGGTCAACGCTCACTCCCAGTGCAGGCGATATGAAACGGGGGACCCTGGTATCCGTCCGCAAGAGAGACGGGCCCACTCGCGCTGGTCAAGGGGAGAGACTGATCATCATGACATACCGAAGCATTTTTGCGGCCGGCATCCGGGGCCGCGCGTCCATCATCGCGCTCGTGGCCGGCGCGGCGTTCGCCGCAGTGCCCGTCCAGGCGCAGGGCGAAGGCGCCGAGGCGCCTTCGGACGGCAACGAGATCATCGTCACCGCACAGCTCCGCGAACAGAACCTGCAGGACGTGCCGCTCTCGATCAGCGCGGTGAGCGGTGAGCTGCTCGAGCAGCGCAGTCAGACGACGCTGACCGACATCACCGCGCAGATGCCGAGCCTGCTTTTGCAGAAGAACCCGGCGGGGCAGGGCAACTCCGTGCGTGTGTTCATTCGCGGTGTCGGGCAGTCCGACCAGAGCCCGTCGGTTGAGCCGGGTGTCGGGACCTATATCGACGACATTTATTACGGTACGGTCCTCGCGAGCGCCTTCGACCTCACCGACCTCGCGCGCATCGAGGTGTTGCGCGGCCCGCAGGGCACGCTGTCGGGCATGAATACGCTCGGCGGCGCGATCAAGATCTACTCGCGCAAGCCCGAAGGGGACGGCGGATACGTCGAGGCGACGATCGGAAACCTCGGCCGCCGGGACTTCAAGGCCAGCGCCGATTTCACCGTCGTTCCCGACGCGGTCTTTGCGCGAATTACCGGCGTGACGCGCAACCGCGACGGCCATGTCACCCGCTACGATTATGCTTGCCTCAATCCGAACGATCCCGACGTGATCGACGGCGATTTACCGAGCCTCGCCTCCGGCGGCGACTGCAAGCTGGGCGAAATGGGCAACCAGGAAATGTACGGCATGCGCGGCTCGCTGCGCATCGCGCCCGCGGGTAGTCCGTTCGAGATCAACGTTTCCGGGGACTATACGAAGGATACTTCGGAGACGCAGGCCTCGGTGCTGATCGCCAGCGCAGAATCGGCCAATGCGGGCACTGCCAACCCGACCGACCGCTCGGGACTTAGCGTGCCTTATCAGGGCGTCGCTTACGACGACCGCTTCGTGACGTATGGGCCCTACCGGCGCGCGGACGCGGTGCTCAACGATCCTTATGCGAGCTACGCGAACTTCTACGATCCAGGCGTGATGTACTCCGCCATCGGTGCGCCTCCCGGGCCGCCCTCCGGCTATATCGCCGGCGCGCCGCTCGGGCCCTTCATCGCGCCCTCGGCCGCCGGGGCCGAAGCCTGGGGTCTCGCGGCGACTATCGACTACGAGATCAGCGACTACCTCTCGATCAAGTCGATCACCGGGTATCGCCACATGTTCAGCGAGACCGGGTCGGACAACGACCATTCGCCGGTCGTCTTCATCCAGGACGATTCGAACTACTCGCACGAGCAGTTCAGCCAGGAACTGCGGCTTGCCGCGCAGCTCTTCAACAGTGTCGATGCGATCGTGGGCGCCTATTACTACGACGCGGCGACTCGGTATGACGCGCGCATCCACACGCCGTTCTCGGGCTTCTGCCCTGCGGCGACGCCGTGCTTCTCGTTCATCAACGACGATACGGCCGACCTCACCAGCTACGCTGGCTTCGCGAACGTCGCTTGGGCAGTCACCGACGCGCTGACTCTCGAAGGCGGCATCCGCGTGACGCATGAGAAGAAGGAATACACCTACAACCGGCTCAACCCGGATGGGAACGGAGACTACCTGCCTCTCAGCAACCCGGCCAACCCGCTGACCGGCTTCGTCGGGGTCTACGAGGAAACGATCACCGATTATCGCGCGGTGGCGTCTTACAAGATCGCGCCCGACGTGATGCTCTACGCGCAATTCTCGACCGGCTTCAAAGGCGGCGGGGTGGCGCCGCGGCCATACGTCTATCAGCAGATCCGCCCCTTCGGAGCTGAGAAGCTGAAGGCTTACGAAGTGGGCTTCAAGGCCGATTTGCTCGACCGCATCCTGCGCCTCAATGGCAGCGTGTTCCAGATGGATTACAGCGGGTACCAGGGCACGCCGACGACATGCCTCGGACCGGACGACCAGCCGCTCCCGGTGACCGGCGGCGGCATTCCGGGGTTGTGCGGGCAATATCTCAACATCGGCGACGCGCGAGTCCGAGGGTTCGAGCTCGAGACCACGCTTCGCCCCGTGGAGGGGCTCAGCATCGAAGGTGCGATGAGCCTGACCGATTTCGAGTTCACCTCGGTGAACTACCCCACCACGCAGATCGTGGTTGGCGCCAATCGGCCGGGCATCGGCGAGTGGAAATGGAGCTTGGGCGCGCAGTACGAGGCGTTGCTCGGGGACGACGTCGGCACACTCACCCCGCGCATCGATGTGTCCTACACTCCGGGTTACTGCGGAAACTTCAACTGCGACCCGAACGTGACAGTCGACAGCTATACGCTCGTCAATGCGCGTCTGACCTGGCGTTCGCCCGACGAAGACTGGTCGGTGGCGCTCGAAGCGACCAACCTGTTCGACAAGTTCTATTTCCTGAACAAGTTCGCGACTTTCTACGTTAACGGCCAGCCCGGACGTCCGCGCGAGGTGGCTGTGACGGTACGCCGGAACTTCTGAGGACAAGGCCCGGGGGCGGCAATTGTCGCCTCCGGGCTTTCCTTTCGCCTTCAGGGCTTTATCCCTGCACACGGTGGATTGGGACGGGATCTGGACATGATCGAGAGGACGCGCCGGCGTTTGACGCGCTCGGCTTTGGTGGCCGCGGCTGTGGCCCTGTGCATCACGAGCGCCTCGGCGCAGAACGCCTTGTCGACCGTCGTCAACGGCGAGGCGATGCGCAACCTCGACGCGCCCGCTCAAGTCGGCGACTGGATGAGCTACAGTCGGGGATGGGGAGAGCAGCGCTTCAGCCCGCTTGACCAGATCAACGAGCGCAATGTGGGGCAACTCGGCCTCGTCTGGTACGACGATCTTGAGACGATGCGCGGCGTCCAGGCGAGCCCGCTCGTCATCGACGGCGTGCTGTACAACGTCAGTATCTACAACATCGTCACGGCGTACGATGGCAAGACCGGCGCGAAGCTGTGGACGTACGATCCCGATGTGGCGCCCGAATGGGCGCGGCTCGCGTGTTGCGGGCCGTCGGCGCGCGGGATCGCGGCATGGAACGGCAAGATCTACATCGGCGCACTCGATGGACGGCTGATCGCGGTCGATGCCAAGACGGGCGAGGAAGTGTGGACGACGCGCACTTTCGAGACTGAAGGGCTGCTCAACACCTATTCGATCACCGGAGCGCCGCGCGTTTATGACGGCAAGGTGGTGATCGGCAACGGCGGCGCCGATTATGGCGTGCGCGGGTTCGTTGCCGCCTACGACGCCGAGACCGGCGAACGGCTGTGGAAGTTCTACACAGTGCCCGGCAATCCGGCGGACGGCCCCGACGGCGAAGCTTCGGATTCGGCGATGCAGATCGCGCTGCCGACCTGGCACGGCGAGTGGTGGAAGTACGGCGGCGGAGGCACTGCCTGGGACAGCTTCTCCTACGATCCCGACTTGAACCTGGTCTACATCGGCACCGGCAACGGTTCCCCGCACATGTGGCACTTCCGCAGCGAAGGGAAGGGAGACAACCTGTTCCTGTGCTCGATAGTTGCGGTCGATGCCGACAGCGGCGAGTACAAGTGGCACTACCAGATGGTGCCGGAAGAGGAGTGGGACTACACCTGCACGCAGCCGATGGTGCTGGCCGATCTCGAGATCGACGGCCGCGAGCGTCAGGTCATCATGCAGGCGCCGAAGAACGGCTTCTTCTATGTGCTCGACCGCGCGACGGGCGAGTTGATCAGCGCCAAGAGCTACGTCTCCGAAAATACCTGGGCGAGCCACATCGACATGGAAACGGGGCGCCCGGTGCTCATGCCCGGAGCGCACAATACTACGACGCCGCACCTGATGAATCCGAGCTGGCTCGCAGCGCATACCTGGCATCCGATGAGCTGGAGCCCTCTGACCGGCCTGATGTACTTCAGCGCGCAGGAGCAGCCGGCGATTTATGCGCGCGCCGAGGATGGCGGCTTCAACTTCGTCCATCACCGCTCGAACAGCGGCCAGGCGTTCGGCACCATGCCGGAACTGCGCGCGAAGCTGCAGGAAGAAGCGAACGCCAAGGAGAAGGGCTACCTGCTCGCCTGGAATCCGGTGACTCAGACTGAGGCGTGGCGGGTGAATTATCGCGTGCCGGGCTCGGGCGGCGTGCTGGCGACCGCAGGCAACCTGCTGGTGCAAGGCACGATCGACAAGACATTGGCGATCTATCGCGCCACCGACGGGGCAAAACTGTGGGAGATGAACATCGACCAGGCGCCCGTCGCGGGGCCGATCACCTACATGATCGACGGCGAGCAATATATCGCGATCAATGCCGGGTGGGGCGGCTCTCCGGTCTATAATCTCGGGCCATTCCAGACGGCGACCGCCAAGCTGCTGGTATTCAAGCTCGGTGCGACAGGGGTGACCCTGCCGCCTATGCCTCCGCCAGCCGACTTGCCGCGCCCGCCGATGCTCCGCGCATCGGAAGCACAGATCAGCGAAGGCCGGGCGCTTTATGCCGAGGTGGGCTGCAACCGGTGCCACGGCGACAACGCCACCGGCGGCGTGAAGGATCTGCGCTTCATGACCGCGGAAAGCCACGCGGCCTTCAACGACATCGTCCTCAAGGGCACGCTGGCCGATCGCGGGATGGCGAGCTTCGCCGACGTGCTGACGCCGGCGCAAGTCGAGGCGATCCACGCCTACCTGATCGCTCGCGGCAACGAAGACTACGCCGACGCGGCAGCGCAGGGCGGTTGAACAGGAATATTCATCCCGACGAAGCCGGGGGTCGGGAACAGCAGGGAGAATGAGGATGCGTGCGATTACCGGATTGATGGCGGGGATCCTCGCGCTCGCAGCCGCTCCGGCGGCAGCCCAGGCACCGGGGGAAGAGAGTGCGGTGCTGATTCCCGACTGCGAGCGGGAATGCCTGATCGGCCATCTGCGCGCGCACATGAGGGCGCTGGAAGCCCGCGACCCGTCGCTGATGTCGCTGGCGGCGGATGTTCGCTATACCGAGAACAACGTGTTCGTGCCGGTGGGCGAGGGCATCTGGGGGACGGTGACCGGGGTCGACGAAGCCGGTCTGGAGGCTGCCGATCCGAGGACCGGCAATGCCGCCTGGTTCGGTTCGGTGCTCGAGAACGGCGAGCCCGCGATCTACGCCGTGCGCGTCCGGGTAACCGAAGGCAAGATCGAGGAGATCGAGAGCGTGATCCACCGCCGCACGGCGCTCCCGGCGCCGTTCGGTGACGTGACCAGGATGGAGCACGATCCCGAGTTCAATATGATCCTGCCGCCCGAGCAGCGCCGGAGCCGCGAGCGCATGCTGGCGATCGCCGACTCCTATTTCGACACCGTGGAAGTGAACGACGGCCAGGTCTTCGCGCATTTCACCGACGATTGCGCGCGGCTGGAGAACGGCATTTCGACCACGGCGCCCACGCCGGGAAGCACCGGCGGCAATGCCGCGTCGATCGCCACGGGATGCCGCGAGCAGTTCGAGCTCGGCATCTATCGCATCAACAAGCGGGTGCGCCGCGACTTCTTCATCGTCGATGAAGAGCGCGGCGTCGCAGTGGGCCGCGGCTTCTTCGACCACGCGAACGAGTGGGACCGCTATCTCCTGACCAACGGCCGCGAGATGCGCACGGCGCTAAAGTGGCCGAATTCGATCACCCTGCTCGAGGCATTCCGCATCCGCGACGGGGCGATCTCGCGGATCGAGGCGGTGTTCACATACGTCCCCTATTTCATGCACAACCCGTTCTGGGGCGCGCATTCGTCGCCGCCGCAACATCGGCCGCAACCCGCAGCGTGCGACAGCGCCTGCGTGGCAGCCAACACTCAAGCGGTCATGGCGGCCTACCCGGTACGTGGCCAGTGGCGCTCGCTGCCGTGGGCGGACAAGGTTGGCTATGCTGAGAACAGCGTCGGCATCCGGGTCAACGAGGGGATCTGGCAGGGCGTCACCGCGATCGACAGCAACCCGCTGCTGGTGGCCGACGCGCAGACCGGGAAGGGCGTGTGGATCGGGCGGATCGAGGAGCATGGGCAACCGGCCTGGGCCGCGATCACCGTCAGCAGCGCGGGTCAGCAGATCGGCGGCATCGACGCGCTGATCCGCCGCAAGGAATACGGGGCGCCCTGGGCCGAGCCGGAAAAAGCGCCGAGCTTCGCGGTCGTGCCGCAAGCGCGCCGCACGTCGCGCGCGGACATGATTGCCGCGAGCGAGACATTCCAGGCGGCGATGACGGCAGAGGACGGCAAGGCGCCTAATGTGCTGACCGACAACTGCCGGTGGTTCGTCAACGGGCAGGATCTCGGTGGTTGCGCAGCAGCATTCGGCAGCCCTGGGCTGACGGCGATCGGCCGGCTGCGCGATGCCGAAGTTCTGGCGGTTGACGAGGAGCGAGGGCTGATCGCTTACCGGTTTTTCGAGGACCGGCCGGCGATCGGCAGCGGTTATCCGCTGACTTATCAGGTCGTGGAGCTGTACCGGTTCGTCGATGGCCGGATCGAGCAGGTCCAGGCATTCGCGTCCGAACTGCCGTACGGGATGAAGCCGCACGGCTGAAAAAAATGGTGTCGAAAAGGTGCGAATGAAGCGCTTGATCGGCGCCGAAGCACCAACCGAACACGCCCGTTCGGCGGCCGGATCAGTCGCCGCGTCGTTCAGCGGCTTCGATCTCGCGCCCGTAGGGCTTGAGCGACAGCCAGGCGAGCCACAGTCCCAAGGGCGCGGAGATGAGAGCGAGGGCGACCATCGAGTATTCGATGCCGCCTTCGCCGAACACGTTGTCGTTGAGGCTGCCGACGACCAGCGGGCCAAGCCCGTAACCGATGACGTTGAACACCGCGATGTAGATCGCGGTCGTTGTCCCGCGCATGCGCCCGGGAGTGATCGACTGGATCGCGGCGTTCGCCGGCCCAGCATCGAGCGAGCCGAGGAACAGCGACAGGCCTAGCAGGGCGAAGGCGAGCCACGCCTGGTCCACCAGGGGAAACGCGATGGCCACAGGGATCAGCGGGATGGCGACGAGCCAGACCATCCGCATGTTGGCATCCTTGCGACCGGCCGCATACATCCGTTCCGCCATCCAGCCGCCCAGTACGAGACCGAGCGGGGAGACGATCAGGGCCATGATGCCGAGGATCGGGCCCGGCTCGCCCGGCGAATAGCCGAACTTCCGCTCGAAGAAGACCGGCGACCACACCGTCACTCCGAAGCTCAGCATCGCGCTGATCCCGTTGGCGAGGAACATCGGCGCAAAGGCGCGCCTGTGCGTCCACAAGTAAGTGACCGTGGCGAGGAAGCTGGGGGTGCTGGCGGCGGGCGCCCCGCGGCGGGGCGGGGCGGGGGCGGG
>JAEZCZ010000103.1 GCA_023433305.1 Pseudomonadota bacterium
GGCGAGCGCCGTTTCCGTCAGCGCCATTCGCGCATCAGCGATCGTCGCCCGCCGCGCGCACATCCGCGGGGAAGCTGACCTTGTCGCCGCCGACGAAAGTGAGGGTCACCTCGGCCTGGCCGCCAGCGACGACGGTGTCGGCGAGGTCCATCGCCATGACGTGCGTGCCGCCCGGCTCGAACTTCACGGTCTGTCCGGGCTCGACCATGATCTGGAGCGTTTCGCGCATCCCTTCCTCGTCGGTGACGTGCATCATCGCGCTGCCGGCGCCCTGGACATTAACCGCGCGGATCATCCGGTTGCCGTCGCCGCTGTTGGCCACGTCGAAATACACCGCGCCGGGATTGCCCGAGACGGCCGGCAGCATCAGCCGGGCATTGGTGACGGCAATGCCTTCGGGCGCCTCCGGTGCGGCGGCCTCGGTTTGTTCGGGCGCCTCTCCGCAGGCGGTTGCCACGATCGCCGTGACGGTGAGGGCCAGCGCGGCCCGGATGGTCTTCGTCATCTCATCTCCCCCTCCGTTGCCGGATTTTTGTAGCTCTCCCGCGCTCTTGTGCCAAGCCGAAGCCCACCTATATCCGCCGCGTAAACGAGCCGCCGACCGGTCTTGCCAAGGACGGGAGATCGAAGGCGCGGCGTCCAACGTCTAGAAAGGGATACGGGGTAACCTATGGCCAAAGTAATCGGTATCGACCTCGGCACGACCAACAGCTGCGTCGCGGTGATGGAAGGGGGCAAGCCCAAGGTCATCGAGAATGCCGAAGGCGCGCGCACCACGCCGTCGATCGTCGCCTTTACCAAGGATGGTGAGCGGCTGATCGGCCAGCCGGCCAAGCGCCAGGCGGTCACCAACGGCGACAACACGATCTTCGCGGTGAAGCGCCTGATCGGCCGCCGCTTCGACGATCCGGTGACCAAGAAGGACACCGAGCTCGTCCCTTACGACATCGTCAAGGGCAAGAACGGCGACGCCTGGGTCAAGGCCGGCGGCGAAGACTACAGCCCGAGCCAGATTTCCGCCTTCATCCTGCAGAAGATGAAGGAAACGGCCGAGAGCTATCTCGGCGAGAACGTCACCCAGGCGGTGATCACCGTTCCGGCCTACTTCAACGACGCGCAGCGCCAGGCGACCAAGGACGCCGGCCAGATCGCGGGCCTCGAAGTGCTGCGCATCATCAACGAACCGACCGCGGCGGCGCTCGCCTACGGCCTCGAGAAGAACGACGGCAAGACCATTGCCGTGTACGACCTCGGCGGCGGCACCTTCGACGTCTCGATCCTCGAGATCGGCGACGGCGTGTTCGAGGTGAAGAGCACCAACGGCGACACGTTCCTCGGCGGTGAGGACTTCGACTCGCGGCTGGTCGAATGGCTGGCCGACAAGTTCAAGGCCAAGGAGAACATGGATCTCCGCACTGACAAGCTCGCGCTCCAGCGGCTCAAGGAAGCCGCCGAGAAGGCCAAGATCGAGCTGTCGAGCACCGCGACGACCGAGATCAACCTGCCGTTCATCACCGCGCGCATGGAAGGCGGCAGCACCACCCCGCTGCACCTCGTCGAGACGGTGACCCGCGCCGACCTCGAGAAGATGGTCGCGCCGCTGATCGAGCGCACCAAGGAGCCGATGAAGAAGGCGCTCGCCGACGCCGGCCTCAAGGCCAGCGACATCGACGACGTCGTGATGGTCGGCGGCATGACCCGCATGCCCAAGGTCCGCGAGACGGTGAAGGAGTTCTTCGGCAAGGAGCCGCATGTCGGCGTGAACCCGGACGAGGTCGTCGCGATGGGTGCGGCGATCCAGGCCGGCGTGCTGCAGGGCGACGTCAAGGACGTGCTGCTGCTCGACGTGACTCCCCTTTCGCTCGGCATCGAGACGCTCGGCGGCGTGTTCACGCGCATGATCGATCGCAACACGACGATCCCGACCAAGAAGAGCCAGGTCTACTCGACCGCCGAGGACAACCAGCAGGCGGTGACGATCCGCGTGTTCCAGGGCGAGCGCGAGATGGCGGCGGACAACAAGCTGCTCGGCCAGTTCGACCTGGTCGGCATCCCTTCCGCACCGCGCGGCGTGCCGCAGATCGAGGTCACCTTCGACATCGACGCGAACGGCATCGTCAACGTCCACGCCAAGGACAAGGGCACCGGCAAGGAGCAGCAGATCCGCATCCAGGCCTCGGGCGGCCTCTCGGATGCCGACATCGAGCAGATGGTCCAGGACGCCGAGAAGTTCGCCGAAGAGGACAAGAAGCGGCGTGAATCGGCCGAGGCGAAGAACAACGCCGACAGCCTCGTGCATGCGACCGAGAAGCAGCTCGAGGAGCATGGCGAGAAGATCGACGCCGACCTGAAGTCGCAGATCGAAGCCGCGCTTGCCGAGACCAAGACCGCGATCGACGGCGGCGACGTCGAGGCGATCAAGGCCAAGGCCCAGACGCTGACCGATCTCGCGATGAAGATGGGCCAGCAGATTTACGAGAAGGATCAGGCGGCCGCCGCGTCCCCCGGTGGGGAAGGCGGCGAGCAGGCCGCGTCCGGCTCGGCTGCCGACGAAGACGTCGTCGATGCCGAGTTCTCGGAAGTCGACGAAGACAACAAGGGCTGATCGCCTGATGGAAAACCTGGCCGCCACCGGTGCATGTCGCTCCGGTGGCGGTTAGGGGTTGGGGCGGGGTCACCACGACATGTCGGCAATGCAACACGATTTCTACGAACTGCTCGGCGTCGAACGGACCGCCGATGGCGCGACCATCAAGTCGGCCTATCGCAAGCTCGCGATGCAGTACCACCCGGACCGCAACGGCGGGTGCAAGGACAACGAGGACAAGTTCAAGGCCATCAGCGCCGCCTACGAGTGCCTGAAGGATCCGCAGAAGCGCGCGGCCTACGACCGGTTCGGCCATGCCGCGTTCCAGCAGGGCGGGTTCGGGGGCGGCGCGCAGCACGCCGACTTCGGCGACCTGGGCGACATCTTCGAGACGATCTTCGGCAGCGCCTTCGGAGGCGGCGGCGCGGCCCGCAGCCGGCCGCGGCGCGGCGCGGACTTGCGCTACGACCTCGAGGTCAGCCTCGAGGACGCGTTCCACGGCAAGTCGGCGGAGATAAAGGTCGAGGTTTCGGTGACGTGCGAGCCGTGCGGCGGCTCGGGCGCGGCCCCGGGCACGTCGCGGCGCGGCTGCGAGCTGTGCAAGGGCCACGGCAAGGTCCGCGCGCAGCAGGGCCTGTTCGTGATCGAGCGGCCTTGCCCGAACTGCCACGGCAGCGGGCAGGTGATCGAGCAGCCGTGCGGCGAATGTCGCGGCGAGGGCAGGGTGGACAGGATCCAGGCGCTCGAAGTCGAGGTTCCGGCGGGCGTCGACAACGGCACGCGCATCCGGCTCAACGGCAAGGGCGAAGCCGGCCCCAACGGCGCGCCTCCGGGCGATCTGTACATCTTCGTCCACGTCAAGCCGCACCCGGTGTTCCAGCGCGAAGGCACGACGCTGTTCACGCGCGTGCCGGTCAGCTTCACCGTCGCGGCGCTGGGCGGGACGATCGACATCCCGGGGCTCGACGGCGAGAGCCACAGCATCGACATTCCGGCGGGCATCCAGTCGGGCCGCCAGCTCCGCAAGCGCGGGGCGGGCATGCCGGTGCTGCAGGGGCGGGGCCGCGGCGACCTGGTGACCGAGATCATGGTCGAGACGCCGACCAAGCTCACCGCGCGGCAGAAAGAGCTGCTGTGCGAGTTCCGCGAGACCGAGACCGGCGAGGAATGCCCCGAGAGCCAGGGGTTCTTCGCCAAGCTGAAGGGCGCGTTCGGGGGCTAGCCGCCGATTTCCCGCTCGATCTGCTCGATCAGGCCGGGGTCGCACTTCAGCCGGCCGCGCTCTTCCTCCAGGATCGCGCGGAACACCGCGCGCTTGGCGGCGATCAGTTGGTCTTGCCCCGGCCCGTCGGGGAGCGTCGAGCAGACCAGGTCGACCATCCGCTCGGCCCCATGCAGCCGGCCCCACAGGTAATCGTTCTCGCGATAGGCGCGGCTGAAGAACGCCCCGAAGTTGTAGAACTCGGTCCCGCGCAACGTCGCCCCGGTGCCGCCCGGCCGGATCGAACGCGCGTCCTCGGGGCTGATCCGGTCGATCTTGACCCCTTCGAACTCGGTCAGGTCCTCGTTGCGCGCGAGCGGCAGGGTGACGATGTCGTAGTAGGGAAAGCCGAGGTAGGCGAGCAGGACCCGCTGGCGCAGCGGCTGCGGCATCGCGGCGAGCGCCTGCGACAGCAGAACTTCGGCCTCGCCGTCGATCCGCCCGAGGTCGCGGCGTTCGGCGAGGACGTCGAGCACGAGCCCAGGTTCCTTGAGCACTCGCGCCGCGAGCTCCGGGAAATCGTCGCCCAGCGCCGCGCTCCCCTCGAGCGCGAAATAGAGCGCGAGAACCTTGTAGATCGCATCGCGCGCCGCCTCGAGCGCCTCGTTGGGGATCGTCGGATCGTCTTCCCACTCGCGCGACAGCCGCCGGGCGATCAGCCGCAGGCGGCGGATGCGGAAGCGCAAGTCGTGCGCCCTTAAGAACCCGATCGCCTCGGCCGTCGCTCCGCCGCCCGCCGACGCGAGGCTCACCAATCCGCGGCGGTCGAGCTCGCTGCGCAAGGCGGCGACGATGGCGTCGAGAGAGGCGCCGAGCTCGGGCGTGGCCTGCCTGATCGTTTCGGCGAGCTGCTCGACCACGCCCGCGAACTTGGCCTGCGCGTAGCCATGATAGGCATAGCCCGCGCTTTCCGCCGCGCTTTGCTGGGCGCGCTGGCGCCAGGCGACGAGGCGCTTGGGGTTCGGCCAGTCGAGAAACAAGGTGCGGCCGAACAGCTTCTCGACCGACGCTTCGACTTGAGGGCGCAACGCGGCGACGATCTGGCGCAGGCGCGCGGCCTCGCGCGAGCGGTGCTCGAGCAGTTCGAGGTTGTCGCGGATCGGCTGCTCGCGCGGGATCGAGGAAAGCGAGCCGAGGATCGCGCCGAAGAAGCCGACCGGGCGCTTGCCGTGTGGCTCGAAACCATAGCCGAAAGGCTCCGGCATCGGATCGATGTAGACGAAGCGCCGATCGACTTCGCGCTGCGCGGGCCGCGCCGGAAGAGCGCCCATGGCCCCCGCGAAAGGCGCGTTGACCAGCACCGACCCGTCGATCAGCGAGACGTGCTCTTCGGTGCCGCGCCGGACGTGCACGGGCATTATCCGATCGAGGAAGGCCTGGCGGGTACTCCATTCTCGGCCCGACGCCTCGGCCAGCGCGTCGATCTCACTCAATCGCAGTGGCGGGAAGGCGCCGGGGAAGCTCGCCGTCGCCCGCGCGGCGAATGTAAGCTCGAGCGGATCGGCCAGGTCGTGCCCGCCTTGCAAGGGAGTGCGGCCCCGGAACGATATCGGAAGCCTGTGCTCGCTCTCTTCGACAAGGGGCGGGCTGTGGAGATGGAGCGGCGCGAGAAAGCCGTGAAAGTCGGTCGCGGTCACCAGCAGGTCGATCGGATGGCCCGGCGGGAGCAGTGGCGGACCGGGCTCGCCCGCTGCCATGGTCGCCAAGGCATCATGGATCAGCCGCGCGAAGCCCGGGCCGGAGAACGGCGGCTCGAACCAGCGGCTTCGGATCAGGTGCGAGACCTTGCGCCGCACTTCCGAGCGCGTTTCCGGGGAGACGCTCTCCGAGACCGCCCGGCCGGCCCGGTTCAGCACCCATGAGGCGAGCGGCTGCGCCCACAGCTTCGAGTAGCGCCACGGCATCCGCGCGTCGGGATCGATGAGCGCGTCGACATCGGCGGATTCGAGCCAGAGCTCGGTCAGACCTTCGAGATTTTGCCCGGAATGGAGCGCCTGGGCGAGGAAAACCGCGTTGATGCCGCCCGCGCTGGCGCCGGTTACGATGTCGGGCAAGACGCGCAGGCGGAGCCCCTTGTTCCGCGCCAGTTCCCCCAGCAGGTCGTGATAGACGCCCTCGACCCCCGCCGGTCGCTTCTCACCGGCGCAGAAGGCGCGGCTGGCGCGGGCCAGCTTCCACACTTCCTTGGTCACGCCATGCATGTAGACGGCGAGGCTGACCCCGCCGTAACAGATGAGCGCGATCCGCAATTCCTTCTGCCGCATGGCCTCATAGTGGCCGGGTCGAACACGGGTGACAATTGCGCGCGGCGGCCTCTCCACCGCACAATGGCCCGCGCTTCCGGCGGCTCATCGACACGCATTCCGCGGTGGGTTATCATGCCGGGCGGGGGAGACCTGCCATGAGCTACCGGCCACTCGTATTCGTGTCTGCCGTCGCGCTGTCGCTGGGCGGCGCCGCCATCGCCCAGCAGCAACAGCCAGACTGGGACGCGGTGCAGGTCACCGCGACCGAAATCCGGCCCGGAGTGGCCGTGTTGTTCGGGAACGGCGGCAATATCGGTGTCGGCCATGGCGAGGACGGGACGCTGATCGTCGACGACCAGTTCGCGCCGCTCGTGCCCAAGATCCAGGCCGCGATTGCGGGGCTCGGCGCGAGCCCGGTCAAGTACCTCGTCAACACCCACTGGCACTTCGACCATGCCGGCGGCAACGAGCCGTTCGGCCAGGCCGGCGCGATCATCGTCGCCCAGACCCGCGTGCGCGACCGGCTCGCCGCGGGCGGTACGGTGGGGGGTAACGCCTCATCGCCCGCACCCAAGGCCGCGCTACCCGTCGTGACCTACGACCATGCCGTGACGTTCCATCTCAATGGGGACACGATCGACGTGATCCACACCGGCGGCGGGCACACCGACGGCGACAGCGCGGTCTACTGGCGCAAGGCCAACGTGCTCCACACCGGCGACATGATGATGAACGGCGGCGGCTTCCCGTTCATCGACTTGAGTTCGGGCGGCAACGTGCGCCACCTGATCACCTCGCTCGACCAGATGATCGCTACGACGGACAGCGACACCGTGATCATCCCCGGCCACGGCCCGCTTGCCCGCCGCGCCGACCTGATCGCCTGGCGGGGCACGATCGCGACCGCGGTCGAGCGCGTTTCCGCGCTGAAGGAGGCGGGGCGGACCCTCGACCAGGCCAAGGCCGCCAAGCCGCTGGCCGGGATGTCGAACAACCCGAACGGCTTCATCGGCGAGGATGCGTTCGTCGAGTCGATCTGGGGCAGCCTGGAGGCGCACGGAGCCTGAGCGCTGCCAGGTCGTGATTCAAGCCGCCTCCGTGGGAATTCTTGGGGCAGCGGTCGCTTGGCGGGTCGAGAAACCGGCTTCATTCCGGTGGAGCAGGGCGCTTGAAGTAGTGAAAGGGCATCCAGCTCGAGACATAGATCCAGCCGTCCTTCTCCATCGTTGAAGTCGGCGGAGCGGCGCCTAGCCTTCTTTGATACTCCCACGCGCGAGAGGTCGGCCGAAACACCAGTTTGAGAGCACCTGTTCGGATCAGTTCGTTTCCCTTCCGGCCTTCGGCGCGCAGGATGTTCATCTCGTTGAATGCGGTCGCGCCGATCCGGACAACCTCTTCTCCGCGTCGTTTCGACGGGACTTCAGCCTCCTCGTCCGGTCTGAACCGCTGTTGGGCCGCCTGCTTGGAGATGCCAAGCGCTTCGCCAATTTCAGCCCAGCTCACTCCCGTGCGGCGTGCTGCGTCGATCCAGCGATGGAGGTTCAACTTCGCCTCGTCGGCGACCACATGGGCGACCACGATGGCCTCCGCGAAGCCTTCGCTTGTCTCGCCCGTGAACTGTGGCTGACGGTGGTCGGCCCAATCGAGGACCACCGCGGCCGTCTTGTCTCTAATCGCGCGTTCTTCTGCCAGGTTCATCGGATGCCTCGTCAACTCTAACTTGACGAAGCGTCAATATAACGTTGACGCGACTTGCGTCAATACATTCTTGACAATATGCCTCGGATCTAGGGCAGCAGGAGCATCCGACCCCACCGCAAGGTCGCACGGATTCTCGGCCGCGAGGTGGCGCTCTGTCGCACTGCTTCGGACCTGCGGCTCGATGGATGCTGAAACAAGTTCAGCATGACGAGGATGAGAGGCGGAGAGTGGCTGAAATGGGTGGTGAGCGGACGCCCCGAGCTCAACGGTTCAATGACCGCTTTGCCGGTGCGGCCGCCACCAGCCATTCGAAAACGAGGGCGATTGGCGGCTCGATACAGTTCGAGGTCACCCAATCGCACGGACATTACGGCCGCGATGCCGCCGGCGAAGCCGCGGCGAACTCGCGGTGCTTCTCGCCATCCATGAAGTACATCCCCGCAACATCCGAAGCACTGATCAGGCCGAGCACCATCGCCGAGAAGGCGTAGCCGACATCGGCTTCGGGCGCGAACTCCAGCTTAGGCTGAGGCTCCCCTTTCGCCGCCTGCTCGAGCGTTGCTCGAAGCGCCGCGGGGGCTATTTCCCGACCGTTCCACAGAATCTTGTCCTGCGCGGTGAGCACGATCCGGTTCACGGCTTCCGGCGGGTCCTTCGCAGCCGGGACCGGCAGCCCGAAGTAGGCCATAGGCGCGGCCTGCGGACTGCTGCCCGCCGCACCGCCGGTGAAGACGAAACCCACTGTCGGATAGCCCGCGACTTGCACGTTGTAGATCGTTCCCGCGATGCAGCGCCAAGGGGCGTTGGCGTCGCCCCAGATGTGGGCCGCCGGAATTCTTTCGGGGGTCTTAGTGAGCGCTTCGACGCCGCCAGCCGCCCGCACAACCTCTCCGAGATGCGCGAGTGCCCGGTCGTAAAGCTCCGAATTGCCAAGCGGCAGCGAGTCCGCGAGAAAGACCCGGCATTCGCCGTCGCGAGACGCTCCGGCAAAACCCGGATCGCCCGGGTTCCGGCCGGCGGCGTCGGTTGCGGTCACAATCACCGACAGGTTTTCGGCTGCATTCGGGGGATCGGCAGCATCGGATACAGGGAGGTTCAGCCATGCCGGGACGGGCCCGGTCTGGGCGAGGGCGGGACCGGATGGCGCGACCGCGAGTGCGACTGCGGAAAGAGTCGTCGCGAAAGGAACGAGTGCGGCAATGGCGCAATTGGGCACCCTGGCCGCGCTGCCGATCACGCGCGAGATTTGGACGTCGGTCATAGGGAATTACTCCTTCGCACCATGCGGTTCGCAACGCTTTCTTCGATACTTGCAGGCGTGGCATGGCCGGGACTCTCGCCGCCAGCCGTGGCCCGATGGCTCGTCCGCTGCGTCGTCTTCGGCAGGGCAGTGGGCTCGCGGGGCGGCACGCGAAGGTCGAACACGATCACCTCGGCATCGTCGTCGGACGCGAACGACGCAGCTGGCGAGGAAGCGAGCGCCGGATCGACCAACTGCAGGGTCATCAGCGGCACGGTCAGGGCGGCAGCGCCGAGGGCCATCGCGGCCGCCCAGCCAATGCCGCCGGCTGACCGGTTCAAGCTGCGATCCAGCACCCGCCGGACACGCTGGTCGAGCGAGTTTCGCGCCGGCGCGATGGCATGGGCTCCGGCCAGCAGACCGTTGCTCTGCCGGCGGGCGGCGCTGACCAGCACGCTCGCATAGGCGGTGTCCTCGATATCCGCGGCCAGCACCGCGTCGTCGGCCGCTTCCTCGCGCAGCTGGTGCGCCTCTCGCGCCAACAGCCAGGCAAGAGGATTGAACCAGAATAGCGCCACGCTTACGCGGGCCAGCACGAGCTTGGCCCAGTCTGCCCGTGCGAGGTGCGCCAACTCGTGTGCCACGATGGCGTCCGCCTCCGCGCGGGCCGCGACGGCATCGGTGTTGAGCAGGATCTTGGGCTGCAGTCCCCCCCAGCTTAGCGGCGAGGAAATCTCGGGGCTGGCCAGCAAGGCGATGTTCTTCGTGATTCCCATCCGCTGTCGGGCCCGGGCCATGGCCTGGAACCAGTGCTCGTCGGTTACGGCGCGAGCCGTTGCGGTCAGCCGCACCAGCCGAAGTAACGACAGCAGCATGAAGGCGATAAGGAACAGGGCAACCCCAGCATAGGCCAGGAGCAGCCAGTCCGCTGCCGCCTGCGCCCAATGCGCCTGCGCGGCTTGGGCACGGGCTGCAGGCGCGATCCATGCGGCAGCGGAGCTTGCGGCCGTAACTTTCAGCGGCGGAAACAGCATCGATCCGAGCGGCAGCGCGGCAAGCGCCGCCAAGCCGAGATGCGCGATCAAGCTCCGATCCGCAGCCGAGCGGCTGCGCATGAACCGCAGTGCCAGCAACGTACCGCCGGCGATGACGACCGACTTCGCGGCAAAGAGGACCATCATCACTCGCCCCCCTTGCGTCTGGCGGCGCGGGCCTGGGCGATCAGGGCTTCGAGCTCGTCGAGCTCGGCCTCGTCCAGCCGCTCGGACATGCCGAGAAGCGCTGTCGCGGCGCCCGCGGGGGAGCCGTGGAAGAACACCCGCACCAGTTCCTTAAGCGCGGTCATTCGCGCTTGACTGTCGGGCACGGCAGGTCGGTAGAGATATCCTTTCGAGCTCTCGGCGCGGCGAACGAAGCCCTTGTGCTCGAGCCGGCTGAGCATCGTCCGGACGGCCGAGCCGCTGGGCTGCCCTGGTAACGCGGTCGAAATGTCCGCCGCCGTGAGCTCGCCCCTCTCGTAGAGCAGGTCGACTATCTCGCGTTCGCGCGGCGGCAGCTTCTTCAGCATCGGTCCTGTCCGGTTGCTACATTTGTAGCGTGCCACAAATGTAGCGCCTATGCAACGGGATTCGAGGGTGGCACCGAGACGGGCACGAAGGGACATTGGAAGGATGCGATTCGAGTGGCCGCAGCCAGGTCGGTCCCCGGACGGCGGCTTTGATTCGCACCCATCTACCGCCGGGACTTGCGTTCCCCATCCGTTCCGCATACGTCATAGGCCATGGCCAAGCCCAAGCGTCGCTACGTCTGCACCGAATGCGGCTCCGTCGCGACGCGCTGGCAGGGGCAGTGCGTGGATTGCGAGCAATGGAACACGCTCGTCGAGGAAGCGCCTGCCACCGTCTTCTCCACCCGGCATGACCTGTCGAGCGGCGGACGGCCGATCGCGTTCGAGCCGCTCGACGCGCCGTCGGAGGCGCTGACGCGGCGGACGACCGGGCTGGCCGAGTTCGATCGGGCGCTCGGGGGCGGGATCGTGCCGGGCTCGGCGATCCTGATGGGCGGGGAGCCGGGAATCGGGAAGTCCACGCTGCTGCTTCAGGCGGCGGCGCAGATGGCGCGTTCGGGCGCGCGGGCGGTCTATATCAGCGGCGAGGAGGCGACCGGGCAGGTGCGGCTGCGCGCCGCGCGGCTCGGGCTGGCGGACGCGCCGTTGCAGCTCGCGGCAGCGACGTCGGTGCGCGATATCCTGACCACGCTTGGCCAAGCCGCGCCGCCGGCGTTGCTGGTGGTCGATTCGATCCAGACGATGCACTCGGACACGATCGAGGGCGCGCCAGGCACGGTCAGCCAGGTGCGCGCCTCGGCGTTCGAGCTGATCCGCTATGCCAAGGAGAACGGCGTCGCGCTGGTGCTGGTCGGCCACGTCACCAAGGACGGGACGATCGCGGGGCCGCGCGTGCTCGAACACATGGTCGACGTGGTGATGAGCTTCGAGGGCGAGCGCTCGCACCAATACCGGATCCTGCGCGCGCTGAAGAACCGGTTCGGGGCGGTCGACGAGATCGGCGTGTTCGCGATGGAAGGGCAAGGTCTAGCCGAAGTGCCCAACCCCTCGATGCTGTTCCTGTCGGGCCGCGAACAGCCCGTCGCCGGAAGCTCGGTGTTCCCGGCTCTCGAGGGCACGCGCCCGGTGCTGGTCGAAGTCCAGGCGTTGATCGTGCGGCTGCAATCGGGCGCCACGCCGCGCCGCGCGGTGGTGGGATGGGATTCCGGCCGTCTGGCCATGCTGCTGGCGGTGCTCGAGGCGCGCTGCGGGCTCAATTTCTCCTCGGCCGAAGTCTATCTCAACGTCGCGGGCGGCTATCGCCTGACCGATCCGGCGGCCGATCTGGCCGTCGCGGCGGCGCTCATATCCGCACTGGCGGACAAGCCGCTGCCCATGCGCGGCATCTGGTTCGGCGAAGTCTCGCTCTCGGGCGAGATCCGCCCCGTCGCCCACGCCAGCCTGCGCCTGCGCGAGGCGGCGAAGCTCGGGTTCGAGCTCGGCTATGGGCCGGAGGACGGGCTCAAGGACGTGGCCGGCTTGCGCTTCGCGGGGCTGTCGAGCCTGCCCAAGCTCGTTGACCGGGTCATGGCCGCGGCCTAAATTCCGTTTCGAATGACGGGTTTCGACATCATCGTGCTCCTGATCGTCGGCGTGGCCGCGGTCGGCGGATTCATGCGCGGCTTCGTGCAGGAAGTGCTGTCGCTCGCGGCCTGGGCCGTGGCCATCGTCGCGATCCGTTTCCTCCATACCGATCTCACCGCGTTCCTGTTCGAGTACATCGGCACGCCCTCGGGCGCCGCGGTGCTGGCGTTCGTGCTGCTGCTGCTGATCCCCTACGCGGCGATGAAGCTCATCGCCGGGCGCATGGGCCGCGCCTCGCGCAACTCGGTCCTCGGGCCTTTCGACCGCGTGCTCGGCTTCGGCTTCGGCGCGGTGAAGGGCATCGTGGTCGTGATCATGGCCTTCTCGATCCTGGTGCTCGGATACGACACCGTCTGGGGCCTCGGCGGGCGACCGACCTGGATGACGACCGCGCGGACCTATCCATTCGTGAACGCCAGCGCGGATGCGATGGTGCAGTTGATCGACGAGCGCCAGCGCTGGATCGGCGGGGAGGCCGCCGAGGGCGACGGCGCCGAGGCGCCGTGAGCGCCGCGCAACGCCTCTACACCCCCGAGCTGCTCGCGCTCGCGGTCGAGCTGGCGCGCTTCCCGCGGCTCGAGGAGGCCACGACGCAGGGCGAGGCGCGGTCGCCGACTTGCGGCAGCACGCTGGCGATGGATCTCGCGCTCGACGCCGAAGGCCGCATCGATCGGCTCGGCATGGTGGTGCGCGCCTGCGCGGTCGGGCAGGCCTCGGCCGCGATCTTCGCCAAATCGGCGGAAGGCCGGCGTATGGACGACCTCGCCCGGGCGCTCGGAGAGCTCGAAGC
>JAEZCZ010000104.1 GCA_023433305.1 Pseudomonadota bacterium
ACTCAGAGCGGCAGTGGCAACATAGCCTCTGTCACGCAGGGGTCGCTTTAAGCCTTGCGCCACCGCGGTCCGGTTGGTGCCGGGCCGCGGCTGGTGGAAGTCTTTTGATTGGGAATAGGATAGGATCGATGAGCTACCGAATGACCGGATACCTCCCGTTCCTCGTCGCGGCGCTGGCCGTGCCGGCGGTGGCGCAGGCCGCATCTTCCACCTGCGATGGAGAGGGCAGCATGGCTCCCCAACCTGGAATTACCGTCGTGCGTTCGGGCAGCGGGCATAGCGCTACGCTGACGCGCACTGACGAGGACGGCACGATCCATCTCGAACAGCACGGGCGCGATCACGCGGCGCTGGCGGTGCAGTCGGGCGATGGATCGAAGCTCGTCATCGAGCAGAGCGGCGCTTCGGCCGAGGCCGAGGTGACGCAGGGCGGCGCGTGTAACGCCGCCGAACTGGCTCAGTCGGGCAAAGGCAATCGTGCGGTGGTGAGCCAGAGCGGCTCCGGCAATCGCGCCGTGGTCCGCCAAGGCCCGAGCAAGGAATAGAACCGATGCGCAAAGTCTCTTCGCTGCTCTCGCTTGTCGCGGCTGCCGGGCTGGCCCTTTCCGGCGCCCCTGCGCTTGCCGGGAACGGTCACGGCAATGGCAATGCCTATGGCAACGACAAGAGTTCCGGCTGGGACGGCGGACACGATTGCAGCGGTGGCAAGAAGTGCCACGGCAATGGTCACACCGATCATGGCAACGGCCACGGTTACGGCCATAACCACGGTGGCGAGGATGTCGATTACGACCACGATCCCGCACCCTTCAAGATCGAGCGGCCGGGCAACGACCGCGGCGCATTCATCACCCAAATCGGCGAGGGCAACCAAGCTGGCATCGAGCAATCGGCCAGCACGCAGTATGCCCTGATCGTGCAGGCCGGCCCCGACAACCTGGCGGAAGTTGGGCAGGACGGCGCGGGGGCGCATTATGCCATCGTCGACCAGGCCGGTTGGAACAACGCGCTCGAGCTGTCGCAGACGGGTGCTTCGGCGCAGGTAGCCCTTCTCAAGCAGGCCGGCGGCTGGAACCAGATGAGCGTCGACCAGCAAGGCGGAACGCTCAGCAGCGGCGTGCTGGCCTCGCAGCTCGGTTCGGGCAACGAGATGTCGCTGGCGCAATCCGGAAGCAACAACCAGGCCTTGCTGCTTCAGCTCGGCTCGGGCAATGCCATGACGGTGAGCCAGACCGGTGGCGACAACCAGCTCAGCTGGACCCAGGCGGGCGACAACTTGTCCGACCTGGCGATCAGCCAGACCGGCGGACAGGCCATGCAGGTGACGCAATCGCGATGAGATCGATCGCCGTCCTAGCCGTTGTTCTCATCGCGGCCACCGGCCTGCCGGCGTGGGGGCAGGACGACGCGGCCAAGGCGCGGCTGGACGATTTTGCGGTCTCGACAGACGACGTTGCCGGCCCGCGCATCGAGCAATTGGGAGACCAAGCGCAAAGCCTGCCGCAGGCCGGGCAGCAGACGGGAGATCGCGAGTTGGCGATTCCCGGCCCGCCGCCGGGCGACCGATCGCCTGTCACGCAGCTCACGGACCCCGGTGAGGCCGGGCGCTCACAGCAGCTGAGCGAGCGGGCGGAATCCCGCCAGCTCGCCTCGGGTTCGGTTTCGTCCGCCGAGGACAGCCGCCCGCGCGCTGCCGGGCCGCTAGGGGGAGCCGACCGGTGCGATCCCCAGCTCGAGAGCGAGCAACTTGCGCGCTGCCAGCAAATCCTCGAGCGCCGCGCCGCCGAATTCGATGCGCCCGAGCCGCCGCGGCTGAGCGCTGAGCAAGTCCTCCTGGCGGAACGCGGGGCCAATGACGAGCGGCTGGCGTCACGCTCCTCCGATTTGCGCCTCAAGTTGGCCGCGGGAGACCCGGACGCCGAGATCACCAGCAATCAGGAACTGGCCTCGATCTATCTCGACCGCTCCGCGATCCAAGGCCGGCCGTCTACGGCGGAGGAACCGACCGTGCCGGACGAGGCAAAGCTGATCGAGATCCTGCAAGGGCTACAGATCGACGTTCCGGGGGGAGGGGCGCCCTAGGAACGGCATCATTGAGGCGGCGGCGGCAGGCTCATCCAATGGCTCGGCCACGGCAACAGGTCCGAGGAGTGCACGTCCATGAATGCCGGTGCCTCCGACGAGTCGACGAGCACAGCCAGATAGTAGGCGCCATCGGCGAAGATGAGCGCCGTCTCGGACGGCAGCGCATCGCTTACCGCAGTCCATGCCATGGCCGATAACCCCCTCGACCTGCGGCTGGTCCACACGCGGTCCAGCGGCTCGCCCTATGCAATATTGTATATGGCTGCTGGGGCGGGGCTGTGAAGTCCCTAATTTGAGGGGGCGCTCGGCGTGAAAGTCACGATACGCCGAGCGTTTTCGCCGCAGACTCGAGCGTTTCCCTGTCGCTCGGATTGGCCGCGATCGCCCGGCCCAGCGCCCCGCGCGCATCGCCGGTCCGGCCGAGCGTCTGATAGCTGCGCACCAGCATGATCCAGCCTTCGACGTCGGCGGGTTCGCTCTCGAGGCGTGCTGCGAGGCGCTCGACCATGCTTTCGGCCATCGCCTGCTGCTCGGCCGGCCGGAGCGACGACGCCGCGGCGAGTTGCTCTTGGGTCGGGCCGGGGATGGCGGCCATTTGCGGCAAAGAGGCCGGACGACGCGCCCGGGCGGCTTCGACCCATTCGCGGACCTCGATCCCGTTGATCTTGCCGACCTCCTCGATCGTGCGCTGCAGGTCGCTCTCCCACGGCGCGCCCGCCGGCGTGTCGGCGAGCAGCGCCAGCCAGTCGGCGATCGCGCCTTCGTGGTCGCCCGCCAGATCCCTCTCGACCGCCATGAAATAGCGTGCCCGCGGCTCCTCGCGGTCGAGCGCGATCGCCTTGCGAAATGCCTGGCGCGCTTCGGCCGGCATTGGATCGCGCTTGCTCGCCATGACCAAGGCCTCCCCGAGCGAAGACCACAGGACCGCGCTTTCAGGATCGACCCGCGTGGCGCGCTCGTAAGCCGTGGCCGCCTCGTCGAACCGGCCGAGCTCGAAGTAGGCAAAGCCCAGTTCTTGCCATGCGAGGGCGTTGTCGGGCTCGGCCTCGGCACGGCGCTCGAGCACGGCGAGCGGATCGGCCGGCTGGGCCTCGCCTTGCCCTTCGTCGGGCGCAGTGTCGAGCAGCCGGTAACCGATCGCTCCCCCGGCAATGGCGAGCGCCGCCAGCGCCGCCAGGCCTCCCGCGCCGATCCGTCCAACCAAGCCCTTCACTGCATCTCCCCCCGGTCCTTCCTTCGCTGTTTGCGGATAGCAGCCAATCGAGTTGCTTCAAACGCTCTGGCGGTTCGCGGCCACGGCCCTATGATAAAGCCGATGGGGGCCTTGGGGGGCACATTGACAGGACAAACGCCGGAACGGGTGAAGGTAGCCATCGTCGGCTCGGGCCCGGCGGGGCTTTCGGCCGCCGCTCGCGCAGCCGCGCGTGGAATGAGCCACGTGCTGATCGAGAAGACCAGCCACCTCTCCGACACCATCTTCAAGTACCAGAAGGGCAAGCACGTGATGGCGACGCCCAGCAACCTGGTGCTGCGCAGCGATCTCGACTTCGATGCCGGCAAGCGCGAGGCGATCCTCGAGACCTGGGATCGCCAGATCGCGGACGGCGCGATCAACGTGATGCTGAATGCCGACGTCGCCGCGATCACGGGCGAGAAAGGCGACTTCGCGATCGAGCTGAAGGGGCGCGAACCTATTCGCGCCGAAGCCGTGGTGCTGGCCATCGGCACGCAAGGCAACCCGAACCTGCTGCGCGTGCCCGGCGCTGAGCTGCCGCACGTCCAGTACCAGCTCGACGATCCCGGCGAGTATTACGACGAGCACATCACCGTCATTGGATCGGGCGACGCGGGAATCGAGAACGCGCTCGGCCTCGCGGCCGATCCGGCCCAGCGCAACGTCGTCTCGATCCTCAATCGCGGCACCGACTTCGCCCGTGCCAAGGGGGCCAACGTCAAGCTGCTCGCCGAGGCCGAGGCAGACGGTCGGGTCATCGTGTTCCGCGAGACGACGCCCGCGGAAGTTCGGCCCGGCGAGCTGGTGCTGGATACGCGCGACGGGCAGCAGACGATCCGCTGCGATCGTATCATCGCGCGCACCGGCTCCAAGCCGCCGCGCGGGTTCGTCGAAGCCTGCGGGATCGGATTTGCGAGCGAGCGGCCCGATGCGTTTCCCACGCTCAGCCCGCAGTTCGAAACGAGCAAGCCGGGCATCTACGTGATCGGTGCGCTCGCCGGCTACCCGCTGATCAAGCATTGCATGAACCAGGGCTACGACGTGATCGAGTTCCTGGCCGGCAACACCGAGCTGAAGCCAGCCGACGAGCCGATCCTGGCCGAGAAGTTCGCCAGCCTGCCCCGGCGGCGCTCGGTGGACGAATGGCTCGAGCTTTTCCGCAGCCAGGTGGTGATCCTCCAGGATCTTTCGCCTCTGCAGATGCGCGAGCTGATGCTCGACAGCCGGGTGCATTCCTATGCTGCGGGCGAGACGATCTTCGTACGCAACGATCCGGGCTCCTCGATGTTCGCGATTGCGGAAGGCTCGGTGCTGGTCGAGGTCAATCCCACCGATCCTTCGGTGACCGTGCCGATCGAGCAAGGCTCGATCTTCGGCGAGGTCGGGCTCATCTCGGGCCGCAGGCGCGGCGCGACGATCCGCGCGGCGGAGCCGACCGTGTGCCTGGAGCTGTCCCGCACCGCCGCGCTCAAGCTGCTGGCGACGGCTCCCAGTGCGGCGAAGGCCGTGATGCGCATCTCGATCGAACGGCAGCTGCTGCAGATGTTCGGTTCGGGCCTCACCAGCGAGGACGTGGCCGAACTGGTCGAAGCGGCCGAAGTGCAGGAAGTCCGCGCCGGCAAGGTTGTGATCGCGGAAGGCGCCGACGACAAGGACATCTACGTCATCCGCCGCGGCTCGATGATCGTCGAGAAGGACATCGGCGGAAAGCCAGTGTTCCTCTCCTATTTGCCTGCCGGCTCATACTTTGGCGAAATGGCGGTGATCGACGGATCGAAGCGCACGGCCACGGTCAAGGCGGCGATCAAGTCCGAAGTGGTCCGCTTCCCCGGCGAGGCGTTCACCGCGCTGCTCGATCGCAAGCCGCGGCTGCGCGAGAAGGCGCTCGCCGACATGGCCGGGCGGCGCGAGCTCAACCAGTTCATCGAAAGCCGCAAGGAAAGCTTCGGCGGCGCAGTCGACATGTATTCGCAGACCGCGCAGTTCCTGGTCGACAACGGCATCGGCGAAGCGACCGACGTGCTGCTGATCGACGAGACTCTCTGCGTCGGCTGCGACAATTGCGAGAAAGCCTGCGCCGACAGTCACGACGGGCTGAGCCGGCTCGACCGCGAGGCCGGGCGCACTTACGCGCACCTCCACGTGCCGACCTCCTGCCGCCACTGCGAGCATCCTCATTGCATGGCCGACTGCCCGCCGAACGCGATCAAGCGCGGGCCCGACGGCGAAGTCTTCATAGATGAGACCTGCATCGGCTGCGGGAATTGTCAGCGCAATTGCCCCTACGGTGTGATCCGCATGGACGCGAAGCCGCCGAAGAAACCGGGCTTGCTGAGCTGGATGCTGTTCGGCGTCGGGCCGGGCCCGGGCGAGGCGAGCTACAGCTGGCGCAAGAAGGCGGCGGCAGGCACCGAGCAGGCCAAGCTCGCGATCAAGTGCGACATGTGCTCCGGCATCGAGGGCGGGCCCGCTTGCGTGCGCGCGTGCCCGACCGGTGCGGCTATCCGCGTGGGACCCGAGAAGTTTCTCTCTTTCACCAAGCTGGCCGAGGATGTCGACTGATGGCATCGCTGCCGAAGGCGGATTTCGCGTTCCACGAAGAGAGGCGCGATTCCGATCACGAGAGCTTTCTGGTCCACAAGCGCATGCGCTGGCTCAAGGTCGCGCTGGCACTGAGCCTGGCAGCGATCCTGGGCTATGCCTTCGCCGACGTCGAACCCCGGCCGAATGGCGGTACCTGGTATGGCTACACGCTCGGCACGATCGGCGCCCTGCTGATCGTCTGGCTGTCGGTTCTCGGTGTTCGCAAGCGGGCGATGACGCCGGGGCGCTGGTCGCTCAAGGCCTGGACCAGCGCGCACGTCTATCTCGGTCTTTCGCTTGTCGTCGTCGCCACGCTCCACACCGGGTTCCAGTTCGGCTGGAACGTGCACACGCTGGCCTACGCGCTGATGGTGCTGGTGATTGCCTCGGGCATCTACGGCATCGCGGTCTATGCGACCTTGCCGCGCACTCTGAGTGGCAACCGGCGCGAGATGACGCAGGCGCAGATGCTCGAATCGCTCGCCGCGATCGACCGGCAGCTCGAGCAGGCCGCGCAACCGCTCGGGCGCGACGAGGCCGACCTCGTGATCGCCTCGCTGGAGCAGGACCCGTTCGGCTTCGGCCCAGTCGCGCGGCTGCGGGGGCATTACCGCAAATGCCGAACGGCGCGCGCGCTCGACGAGCTGGACGAGATCGACGCCGAGCATGAGCGCGTCGTCGCGCTGCTCCACAAGCGGCTGGCGCAGCTCGAACAGATCCGCCGCCATATGCGGCTCAAGGCGATGCTCGAGGTTTGGCTGTTCGTCCACGTGCCGGTGACGTTCATGCTGCTCGCCGCGCTCACCGCGCACATCGTCAGCGTGTTCTACTACTGGTGACGCGGCGATGATCTTCCGCATCCGCAGTATCGACCAGACCGCGAGCGGTCGCGAGATCGTTCGCGAGCGCGAGGTTTACGGCGAGGAGCTGACGATCGGCCGCGCGGCCGAAAACGCCATCCACCTGCCCGATCTCGCGATCGAGCAGCACCACGTTCGCGTGACGCCGGCCGCCGACGGCCGGCTGCGGCTCCGCGCCGAAAGCTCGCTCGGTTTCACCTTGGACGGCCGCTCCACTCACGACTCCACGATCGATCCCGCCGAGGGCGCCGAACTGGCACTTGGCTCTTATCGCCTGGCCTTCGCGCGGGAGCTTGATGGCGAAGTCGCCATCACGGTTCGCCAGGTGGCCGATCGCGAGACGGGCAAGGCCGACGAACAGGCCGGCTTCGCGCTGGCGCACGTCATGCCGGGGAAGCGGCCGATGGCCTGGGTGGCGCTGGCGGCGGTGCTGATCGCCTTTCTCGCCGTACCGATCTGGTCGCACGTCACGCGTGAGCGGGTGAAGCCCGACTATGATCGCACAGGCGTCGTGATGATGGACGCGAGTTGGAGGACGGGCGCGCTCAGCTCGGTGCACCACGGGCTCGAGGACAATTGCGAGGCCTGCCATACCGAGCCCTTCGTCGCCGTGCGCGACGAGACTTGCCTCACCTGTCACGAGGACATTGCCGACCATGCGGCGCTGCCGCGCCAGTCGGTCGCGCGCGGGCCGATGTCGGCGGGCGACGCGGTGCAATGGAAAGTCGCGCATGCCTTCAACAAGCCGGGTCCTGGCGCCTGCACCGATTGCCATACCGAGCACGAAGGCGCCGGCCGCATGGAGCCGACGCGCGAGAAGTTCTGCTCGGATTGCCATGGATCGCTGGATACCCGGCTCGCCGATACCGCTCTCGCCAATGCCAGCGACTTTGGCAAGGCGCATCCCGAGTTTCAGGCGGCGGTGCTGACCGACCCGCGGCAGGAGGAGCCGGTGCGCATGTCGCTTGCGTCCAAGCCGCGTCATTCGAACGGGCTGCGCTTCCCGCACGACCTGCACATGGATCGGCGCGGCGGCGTGGCGAGGATGGCGCAGCGCCTGGGGGAAGGATCCCCACTCGAATGCAAGGATTGCCACCAGCCGACCGCCGACGGCGTGCGTTTCCTGCCCGTGGACATGGAGCGGAACTGCGAAAGCTGCCACAGCTTGGTGTTCGATCAGGTCGGCGGCGCCTTCCGCACGCTGCGGCACGGCCAGGCCGAGCAGATGCGCGTCGAGCTTCTTTCGATGGACCGAGCCGCACGGCGTCCAATCGTCAGTGACCGTCGGCGTCCGGGTCAATACGGAGCGGGCGGGCTCTACCGAGCCGATTTCGGGCGGCCGGCTTCCGGCGCGGCAATGCTCGCGCAGGCGATGTCGCGCGAAGGTCTGTGCGGCGAATGCCACGTGCCGGCCGGGCCGCGCGGTTCGCTCCAGGTCATGCCGGTAACGCAACCGTCACGCTATTTCATGCATGGTTGGTTCGACCACGAAGACCACAAGCAGGAACAATGCACGAGCTGTCACGCAGCCGAAAAATCGGGCAGCGCTTCCGACCTGCTCTTGCCGGGCATCGCGCAGTGCCGCGATTGCCATCAAGGCGAAAGCGCGCGGAAGGCAGAAGTCCCTTCGGGCTGCGCTATGTGTCACAGCTATCACCCGCGGAGTGGCCCGGCGGCCGCGCCGCCCCGGATCGCGCGACGATAACTAGAAAATTGGGCAGGGGGGCCCGCCGATGTTGATTGCGCAAATGACCGACATCCACATCGGTTTCGCTCCGGACGAGAAGCCGGAAGAGCTCAATCACGTACGCTTCCGCGCCACGCTCGATCGCCTCCTGGCAAGCCCCAACGAGCCCGACATGATGGTCGTAAGCGGGGACCTGACCGACCACGGCGACATTGAGAGCTTCGAGAAGACTGCGGCCTTGCTCGCCGAATGCCCGTTCCCGGTCTGGCCGATGGTCGGCAACCACGACACTCGTGAAAGCCTGCTCCGCGCCTTCCCGCAGGTGTCAGCGGACGGCGGCTTCGTTCACTACTTCGTCGAAGCGCAGGGGCTGCGCGTGATCCTGCTCGACACCACCGAGCCGGGCCGCCACGGGGGCGCGTTCTGCGAGGATCGGCAGGCATGGCTCGCGGAGCGGCTCGACGAGGCGCCCGGCACGCCGACGACGATCTTCATGCACCACCCTCCGGTCGTGAGCGGGATCGACTGGATGGATCCCGCGCCCGACGAGGCCTGGATCGAGCGCTTCGGCGCGGCGGTCGAGGGGAGGCGACAGGTTCTGGCGATCCACTGCGGGCATCTCCATCGCCCGCTCGCGACGACCTTCCGCGGCATCCCGCTCCACGTCACGCCTTCGGTCGCACCGCTCGTAGCGATGGACTTGCGTCCGGTAGACCCCGACCGGCCCGACGGCCGCGACCTCATCACCACCGAGCCCCCCACTTACGCGCTGCACCGCTGGGACGGGCACACCCTCGCCACGCATTACGAGCGCGTCAGCGACTGGCAGGTGATGGCGCGCTACACCGAAGCCCTCCAGCCCATGATCCGCGAAATGTTCGCGGAGCGGGGGTAAAGACCTTCCCGAGCTTGTTTGGGAAGGATCAGTCTCGGCCTGCCACGACCGGCCCTTGTCCCGGCACCCACGCCGCCATGTCGGGCTCGTCGCTGACCTTCCACGGCACGCCGCCGCTGGTCAGGAACAGCCGCTCCATCTCCGGGCGCGTGAACGGCCGCGAGCCGAGGCGGCCGAATATCGCCATCTGGCCGCCAGTCTCGTCCACTGCCCGGTCGCGGTCGAGGCCTTTCGAGAGCGCGATCGCGGGCGACTTGGTCCTGGCCCAGGCGATCAGTTCGGGCTTGGGCGCCGGGCTGAAGCCGTAGAAGTTCGGCTGGCTGTCCGGACTGGTGAGCTGGAGCACCTTGAGGCCGTTGCGGCCGTCGGCGACGTAGGCGAACAGTGAGGCATTGGTCGAGGCGACCACCACGTCCTCGGCATCGTTCAGCGAACCGCCAAGCGTGACCTTCTCGTAGATTTGCGGGGTCACGGGACGGGTGACGTCGAGGATCACGAGACCGTCCTGCTTGGCCGCGACATAGGCATATGTTCGTGCGACGTAGAGCCGCCGCGCGTCGGCCAGCGGCACGGTTGCCGAAGGCACCGCGACGGGATTGCGCAACTCGGTCACGTCGAACAGCTTCACGCCCTCGGCGTCGGTGACCCAGAGATAGCGGAACTGGATCGCGCTCGCCCGCGCATCCGCCAGCTCGCGCACCGCCGCGAGCTTCGGCCGCAGCGGGTCGGCGAGGTCCACCACCACCAGCCCGCGCGCCGCCGTGATGTAGGCGATTTCGCCTGCGAGCACGATGTGTCGCGCCCCAGCGAGCACGCCGCCCTTGTTCCAGGTCACCGCGCGCTTCAGCTTGTTGTTGCGGAATTCGCCGTCGGCCAGCGTGTTCACGTCGACCAGGATCAGGCCTTCTTCGGCATCTGTAACCGCCGCGTAGCTGTAGATCGGCAGGAACGGCTGCTCTTGGTTGATCTCGCGCATCTGTTCGGTGTTGCGCAGTGGATTGATCGCCTGGTTGGTCGGGATCGCCATGCAAGTGGCGTTCTTCGAAGGCACGTGCGCATCGTGGCCGAGCGCGGAGAACGGCGCGGTGATGATGCGTTCCGAGACACCCTTGTTGGCGATGGAGGCGACGTCGTAAGCGCGAAAGCCGCCGCGCCCTTCCGCCACGAACATGTATTCGCCGCGCAGCTGCAGGCAGCCGACCCGCCCGCGCGTCGCCTCGTGGACGTTGGCGAACTGTTCGAACGCCTTCGTCTCGCCGGAGAGATCGCCGTCGAAGGTCTGGCCTCGCGCCCAGTCCTTCAGTTCGCGGCCGTTCCGCTCGACGTGCATGCGCCAGTAATCGGGATAGGCATAGCGGTGGAGGTAGCTGCCGAGCACCGCCTGGGGCTCGTCCCACTCGGTCACGCGGATTGCTTCGAATCCGCCCTCGAGGCCGGTCCAGGCGTTGAGGCCGAGGAAGTTGACGTAGTTCGTCCCGAGCAGGAGCAGCTGCGCCATGATCGCGTTGTTGTCGTCGTTCTCCGAAAGGTGACAGTCGCTGCAGGTCTTGGTCTCGGTCGTGCGCACGGTATGCGGGAAGTGCGGGGCGAAGGCCTGGCTCGAGAAGCCGATCGAGCTGATCGGCGGCTGCTGGACGTAGATCCGCTCGCGGTTGACGTTGGTCGAGCTGAGCACGAGCGCGCTGGAGGAGCGCACGGGCGCGACCTGGTTGCCCTTGGTGGTCTGGTGCTTGCCGAGCTGAAACATCTCGTCGCGCGCGACTTGCGGGTTGTAGGTGGCGAAGTTGCGCGTCGTCTCACCCTCGTAGCGATGGACAGTGCTCTGCCAGTTGGCCTCGATCGGCAGGTGGCAGCCGCCACAGCTCGTCGTCCACGAGAGGTGGCAGGTAAAGCAGGCCATCTCCTCGTCGCGGTGGGCGCGATCGGCGGGAGAGATGCCGGGGCCGAACTCGAACTTGCCGGTCTCGCCTCCGGTTCGGCTCATCAGCTTGGCGCGTGCCGCCTTCGCGTTGAAGTGCGGCCCGGTGGGGTCGACGCTGTCCTTGACCAGGCGCACCTGCCATTCGAGCTTGGGGTCGACGATTGAGCGCTGGATGAGGACCTGGCGCCCCATCGAGTCGTAGCTCCACTCGAACCGCCGCTTGCCATCCGGATTGCGCAGCAGCGCTAGATTATTGCCCTTCGGCGGCGCCGCCGGGCCGCTGGTCATGAGTGTCGGATAGGCGTCGGCGGTGCCGTGGCAGTCCTTGCAGCCGATCTCGATCGCGTTGGCAACTTCGCCGTAGATCAGGCCGTTGCCGTGGCTGTCCTGCGCGAAGTGGCAGTCGGCGCACTGCATGCCTTTCTCGGCGTGGATGTCCATCAGGTGCACGGTCTTGCCCGGGTTCACGCCGGGCTCGACGAACTCGCCTTCGTCTTCCTTGCGCCACTTCTCCGGATCGTCGGGATCGACGATGTTCCCGTCGGCATCGAGCAGGTTGCCCTCGCGGTCGCGCTTGAACACCGCGCGGAAGTTCCAGCCGTGGCCGTGATAGTCGGCGAACTGGGTGTGCTTCAGCTCGGGGTTGAGGTCGTAGACGTTGCGCAGGAAGTCGATGTCCGCCCACTTGCCGCGCGGGCCGGCGCCCTCGGGGTTGCGGTCGAGCACCGCGCGCACTTCGGCGGCGGTCGGGTACTTCTGCCGCTCGGGCCACATCGCCGGCGCATCCGCCTCGTAGTCCCACATCGTGTATCCGAGATACGAGTTCAGGAAGATGTTCGGCTGGTGCATGTGGCAGTTCATGCACTGCGCGGTCGGGATGGAGCGCGTGAACACGTGCCGCAGCGGATGGCCTTTCTGCTTGACCGGTTCCTCGTGCTCGCCCGTCTGCTTCACCGCGCCGTGGCCGTGCCCGTCGTCTGCCAGCTCGGTGAGCCGCGCGATCGTCGGATCGACCGTCACGCTCTGCCCGTCGCGTCCGTACTGCGCGTAGATCAGGCTGTGCCGCGGCTCGCGGTCGTTGGCGTAGATCACGTGGCAGCTCGCGCAGCCCGAATGGCGATAATCGCCCGGCTGGTCGTTGGTACCCATGAACCACACGAACGGGTCGTTGAGCCGCGTCTTGTGGATGTTGAGGATGGGGATCGCCACGCGCAGCCCCGTGCCGGGGCCGCGGTTCGACTGCTTGAGGTCGGGCCGCCCTGGCTCCTCGAGGCGCTGGATGCTGCCGGTCGGATTGGGCAGGCCGACTTCGGCGAACTGGGTCACGATGTTGCGCCCGCCGCGCTCGAACACGCGGAACACGTCGGCGGGCGGGGTCACCTGCCAGGTCGGCAGCGGATAGAGCTCGGCGAGCGCGCCGCGCGCCTGCTGCGCCGGGCTGATCGTGCCGGGCGGGTCGCCGGGGCTGAGAATTTTCGCCGGCTCACCGTCGCGCGTATAGGCTTCGCCGATCACGTAGTTTTTGAACGGCACGATGCCATTGTTGTAGGCCGCCCCGCCGAAGAACATCGCGCCGGTCGCCATCAGCGACCGCTCGCCGGCCTCGATCGTATCGAGATGGCAGGCCCCGCACGCCTCGCGCGCCACGCGGTAGTCGCTCGGGTTGACGAAGCGAATGAACTCCGGCGCTTCGCGGTTGAGCAGCGCATAGCTCTGCTTCGGGTTGGCCGACGACGGATAGTGCCAGCTTTCCGGATACTTCGGCAGCACGTGCGCCCGCTCGCGCGCGGCGACGTAATCGGCGTGGTCGTGCGGCAGGTCGCTATTGCCCATCACGGTGGCATCGCCGCCGTGGCAGTCGGTGCAGCCGAGTTGAACCGCCGGGCTCTCGTGCATCGTCGGCGCATCGGTGCGTACGTGGCACGAATAGCACCCGTCGGACTTGGCCGAGACTTGCGCGAGCGTCTGGCCAGCGGGAGCCGGCGGGGCGGTGACGCGGCTGTAATCGCGCTCGACCGCGATCTCCTCGCCCGCGGCGCGCAACGCGTTCCCGCCGACTAGCGCGGCGGCGAACATAGCCGGGATGGCGAGGAGGCGGAGGAGGGCGCGCATCAGTAGCTCAGGATCGCGTTGGCCAGCACCGAGAAATAGGCGCGGTCGTTGCCGAGGTTGTCGAACAGGTCGCGGAAGCCGCTCCCGGCGATGAGCGTCGCGGCCGACAGGCGGAAGACGATGTTCTGCGTCGCCTGCGGTCGCCAGATCGCCGCGGCGGAAAGGTCCCAGCCGATATCCTTCGGGATCGAGCCCTCGACGCGCAGCGCCTCAAGCGTCGCCGTGTCCTCGAACCACAGGTGGTTCGCGTTGGCCGACACGCGAAACTCCGGCGCCAGGTCAAAATCCGCGCCGATGCCGGCCAGGATCAGTCCGGGGCTGTTGAAGTTGGATTGCCCCTGCTCCTTGCTCGAGCGGAGCGAATTGAGCAGCCCGTTGCGCCCGTTCACCGAAATCGCGCGCCCGCCGCCGGCGAAGGGGATCGTCTGGCGGATCCAGTAGCTGGTGTCTGCGCCGGCGAAGATCGGGTTCTCGAACACCGCGTCGTAGCCACCCTCGGTGTCGTCGAACGGATCGCTGTCGCCGCTCGCCCATGCGCCCGAGAGGCGGAAGCGCATCCAGTCCTTGTCGTAGCTGAGCTCGGCCGCACCGAAGAACGCGCGGATGTCCGCCTCGCGGTCGGTGAAGAAGCTGGTCCGGTCCTCGCCGAGCGCGGCGTAGGCGCTCGCGGTCAGGTTGATCCGCCCGATCCGCCCGTCGGCGTTATAACCCAAATAGACCACGTCGTAGTCGCGCCCGCGCAGCGTGCCGAGCAGGGCGGGGCGGACCGGAAATCCGTTGTCGTCGATCTGGATGTCGTCGGCTTCGCGGTTGCGGTTGTAGGCGACCGTGACCTGGCTGGTCAGCGCCGGGATCAGGAAGTCCTGGCGATACGCGTTGGCGATGAACAGGAAGTCGTCGCGCGGGCTCTGCAGCACCGAGTTGAGGCCGCTGTTGGTGTCCTTCTCAAGCCGCCAGAAGGCGGCGAGGTTGTACTGGAAGCGGTTGTTGTCGCGATTGCCGAACAGCCGCACGCCGAGCTGCTGGTCGTTGAACAGGAAGCCGCGGAAGTCCGCCTGGAACGGCTGGATTCCCACGCGTACCGAGTCGAAGTCGTAGCGCTCCGAGACGTTGCGGATGTGATAGTCGACGAAGGCTTCCTGCACGCCGAGGAAATGGTCGAGCCGGTCGCTGCCCTTGCTCGGCTCGACGAACAGCACGCGCCGCTCGGGCACGTTGACGTAGTTGACGTTGAGCGCGAGCGCGAGCCGGTACTCGACGTCCGGCGGCTTGAACGCGGTGCTGCCCTTGATCAGCGCGGCGCCGGCGATGAAGGTCTGCGACAGGACGTAGCTCGCATCCTTGCCGAACACGTCGAGGCTGCCCGGCCGCTCGGTGGTCTGCACGCCGACCGGGATCGGGAAGGTGCGCGGCTCGATGACCGTGTCGCTGACGAGATTCGCCGCGAAGAACCAGTCGTTGCCCGTGATGAACGGCCAGTCTTCGGGCTTGAGCGGACGGTCGCCCTTGAGGGTGTTCTGGTTGTACGGATCGAACCAACGCTCGCGCGCCAGGCCCAGCGTCTCGATCAGCCTCCACCGGTCGGGAATCGGGATGTCGTCGGTCGGAAAGGCCTCAGGCGGCGGCGCGCGGACGGCGCCCGGATTGTCTTGCGTCACGGCATCGGGAAGCGGACCGGTGTAGCCGGGCCGGCGACGGCCTTCGATCGACTCGTTGTCGACTGGCGGCGGCGCTTCCTCGGCGGCCGCGGGCGGCTCCGGCGGCGGCGGAGCCGGCTCGCCCGCGAGCTGCAACAGCAGGGGAAAAAGCAGCGCTGCCCCCATCACAGGCCCTGGCAGACGTTCTGCGCCTGCGTGTCGATGAACGGCGCGAAGGGGCAGTTGACGTAGCGCAGCCTCACTTGCCGCCCGCTCACGTCGATCACGATCTGATCGGCCCGCATCGCGGCCGGGGCATTGCCGAACTCGCCCAGCCGCACACCGGCGTTGTGCAGGCCGAGGAAGCTGATCATGTCGTCCTGGTCGATACCGTCACCCGACACGCCGAGACCCCCGACGAGCTGGCTTCCGCGATAGACCGGCACCGACCCGGGGAAGATCTGTATGCCGTTCTGCAGCCGGTTTTGCCCGGCCGCGACCTCGGGCAGGCCGGTGCAGCGCTGCGGCGTGTCGCTCGGCGACGCGCCGGTCACGAAGGCGAGATGCTGTGCCAGGTTGCCCAGCACGAGCGCCGATTGCAGACCGGTCGAGAACGGGTTGAACTGCGCGATCGGGCGCGAGAGTGGGCCGTTGGGCCGGCCGACCTCGCCGTCGGGGAAGTAGGGCCGCGCCAGGTTGCCGCCGGAGCGGTCGGCAAAGGCGTGCGTGCCGGTGAGCGCGTTCGCCCCCAGGAACGCGCGAATCCGATCGAGGAACTGCGGCGCCTCGCCCCCCGCACCCGCGAGTTGCGCTGCGGCGAACCCGCCCGAGAAGAAATTCGCCGTGCGTGCCTTCTGCAGGCTCACGTCGATGCCGAAGATCGGCGCGTCGGGAGAGCGGACGATCCCGAGCACTTGCCCGCGCGTGTCGACAAGCGAGATCGATACTTGCGCGCGGCTGTCGAGTGGCTGGCGGATCTGTGCGCGCGCCCGGCTCATCACCGCGAACGCTTCCTCGAGGATCGCCCGCGCCTCGGCCGCGCTGAGCGGTTGCGGCACGTCGCCGCCGTCGGTCGCCGCGCGGATCGGATAGCGGTTCGCGCCCGCGCCGTTGCTCAGCACGAAGGCGTCCCGATTGGCGAACTCGGCCGCCGTGGAGGCGCGCACTCCCGAGGTCTCGCTGCCGTAAGCCGTGCCGGTCAACAGCGTCGCCGCCGGATAGTATCCGGTCACGGGCACGAGATTCCCGCGCGTGTCGGCCATCGCGAAGCTCGAACCGCCGAGAGCGGTAAGCTGGCCGTAGCTCGCATCCGAGAAGCGCAGCGCCGTACCGTCGACGAAGATGCGCTCGGCCCGAATGGCGTCGGGCGCCTGGAAGCCCACTGTGCCGGCCAGCGCGATCAGCTCGTCGGTGTCGCTCTCGCCGTCGAGCACGTTGGGATCGAAGCCATAGACCCCGTCGGCGAGCACGCCCACTCCACCGACCACGACTCCATTCTTGTAGAGTGGGAAGCCGCCAGGATCGGCCGAGAGCCCCAGTGGCGAGCGCTTCGGGCCAATCAGGCCCATGCTCTGCCGCGCTGAGAGGTCCGAGCAGGGCAACTGGCTGAACTGCACCCCGAACAGCGGCCCGCTCTCCAGCCCCGCGGTGCTCGGCGCTGGCGGGAAATGCTCCTGCACGATCATGCTCGCGGTGCGGCTCGAGAAGGCATTACCGCCGCTCGAAAGGTAGGCCCCGGTAATCGCCTTGGCGATCGCGGCCGCCTCGGCCGGTACGTCGAGCCCCTGGATGTCCACGTTCGCGCCGTTGGGCGCATCGGGGATGGACGCGAGCGCCGGCGCGCCGTCCATCCGGAACACCGCTAGCACGTTGCCGACCCGGTCGGTCACCGCGATCGTCGCCGGCCTCCCCAAGGCATCGGCCTGCGTCACCGCCTGGGCCACGATCTGGCCCACTTCGGCGGCCGTCAGCGCGACCTGCGCGGGCGGCACGTAGTTCGCGCTCGGCGCCGGCGCGGGCGCCGGAGTTGGGGTCGGGCTGGGATCCCCGCCGCTCGAGCCGCCGCTTCCGCCGCAACCACCGAGAATCAGCGCCGCCGCGCTGACGAAGGATGTCGCCCGCCGCATCACCGCAACGCTCCCACCGCACCCGCCGCTTGGCCGAGCGCCGCGCGGAAGCGCACCGGGTTATACGTTTCGGGGCTCCGCACCGCGTCGTAGGCGCGGTTGATGTTGGCGCGGATGCCGGCCGCCGCTCCCACCGTGATCCGGCCCTCGCGCACCAGTGCGTTGAGCAGCGTATCGACGGCCATGACCGCCTGCGCCGAGCCGGCATAGTCGGTGAACCGGTCGCTCGTGGCGCGGCCGGCGATCGCTTCGATCACCGCAAAGGCGTCGCCGCCATTGCCGCTGGCAAGCACTTCCGAAAGCGTCGCCGCCGCGTCGCGCAGCCGCGTAGCGGCATTCACGGCTTCGGCGCGGCCCTGACCCATCGCGGCATGGAACTGGCGGCTTGCCGTGTCGAACGCCTGCGCCTGCCCGGGCGCCAGCACGCGCGCCACGGCCGAGAGCATGATCGCGTTCTCGTCGTTGAACGGCGGTTGGCCGAACGGGATGCTGCGGCCCGGATTGGTCTCGAACGTCAGCCTTCGCTGCGGCCCGTCGGTGATCTCGCGGTGGCAGCTATGGCAATCGTAGAAGTAGAATTCCGGGAACACTCCCTCGGTGCCGAAGCCGGGCCGCGCGAACAAGTCGGTCGAGCGCCGCACCGCCTCCGCTTGGCCTACGGCCCAAAGGCGCACGCTGTTCGTCCGCCCCTTGCGCTGTGCGTAATCGACGTCCTCGTCATGGTGCTGCTGCAGCGCGCTGAACAGATCGAGCTCGAACACGATGCGCGGATGGCCCGCCGCCATCATCCGGTGCGTGACGAACTGGTTGCCCTTCGCGCTGCCGTAATGGCAGTCGAGGCACACCCCGGCGCGTGCCTGAGGGTTCTCCAGCGGCACAAGTCCCGCCGCGACATTGGCCGGATGCGAGCCGAGCGTGGTGTAATGCGTCGCGATCCAGCGACCGGCCGGGCCGTGGCAGGATTCGCAACCGACCCCTTCGGAAAGCTGAAACCGGGGTCCCCGTTCGGCGGCCGGCGCATATGTTGCATGGCAGCCGAGGCAGGCGGGTTCGCCGGTCGGATCGCCCATGCCCAGCGTTGCGGCGATCTGCCGTCCCCTGACGCCGTTCAGCACCGCCAGTGCGCGGCTGTGCGCGCCGCTGCTGGAGCTCGCTTCCTGCCAGGACGCGATCTCGTCCTGCCGGACGACGGCGCCGTTGCCCTCGGCACGGCCATGGCAGGTCGAGCCCGCGCAGGAAGCGACGCCGGTGTAGCCGGCCCCGACTTGCGCGCTCGCCGGAGGCAGTGCGAACAGGCACAGCGCCGCCGCGACGATGCTGCGCCAGACCGTCGCCCCCATTCCCCCTCCAAGCCTATTCACGATCGCCGTCCGCCTCCCCGCAATCTTCCTCGTCCTCGGCGTCGCAGCGTGGCTGCCAAAGATCGTCGTTGCCGACCCCGGTGATCGGCTCGTCGACCAGCGGCGGCGTGATCAGCGGAGTCGTCTCGACCAGCTCGATCAGCGGCGCGCCGAAGAGTCCCGGTTCGGTGCCCGACGGAAGCGGGCTTTCGAGGTCCTCGCGCGTCGGCGCGTCGAGGTCGGGCAGGTTGGGTCCGCTCGGGGGGACGAACGCGCAATCGGCGCCGATCACGCACCCGTTGATCGTGGAAGCCGGATCGAACGGCCCCCCTGCTGCCGCGGCCGCGCCGTTGATCGTGATCAGCGCCTCGGTGTCGAGTCCGCCGACCGGGCCCCCCGGCGTCAGGATCAGGCCGTTGATGGCGATGCGGCTCGAAGGCGCCGCGGTCACGATGTCCACAGCGCCCGCTTCGAACCCGCGACGGTCGGCAAACTCATCCGACGTGCCGGCATTCTGGATATAGAGCCCGGTGTCGACCTCGAAACGAATCGCCCCCGCGCTAAGCGCAGCGGCCGAGCCGCCCGGCTGGTCGAGCAGGTCCGTGATCGCCCCGAAGTCGGTCGTGGTGCGTAGCTGGCCTAGCGTGGCGGTGCTGGCGATGGCGACGGTTCCGCCGATCATGTCCAGCCGGCCGAGCGGGTCGCCCGCGCTGTCGAGCATGGCGATCGAGCCGGTGGTGGTATCGAGCTCGATCAGCGTCGGATCGATGCGGAACGTGTCGTCCGCATTGCCGGTGGTAAGGGCCACGTCGCCGGTTATCGATACCGTCGCGGGGGTCGAAATCTCCAGCAGTCCGCCAGTGCCGATATGGCCCGTCGTCCCGTAAGTCAGCGCGAAGTCGCCTATGGCGATGTCGCCGAGGCCCGCCGTGCTCGGAGCGGGCAGGTCGACGCCGATCGTGATCGCTTCGTCGGCGAACAGGCGCACCATTTCGCTGCCGTCGAGCGTCCAGGCGGAGGCCGTCGAGGCGGAATCCCCGACCTGGGTGAGCAGCGCCGGATCGCGGTTGGTGAGGGTAAGCGTGGACGTTACGCCGCGTTCGCCGAGCTGCGAGGTGCCTCGCAAGTCGATGTCCGCGGAGAGGACGGAGACGGTCGATCCCCGAGCGATGCCGTCGAGCACGAAGCTGGCCCCGGCATCGATGGCGAGCGCCCCGGTGGCTGACAGGTTGCCCTCGGCCCGAACGTCGTTCGCGGCGGTCATCCGGATCTCGCCGGCATTCACGTTGCCGGCCGCCCTGATGTAATCGCCGGTGCTGGTGAGGACCGCGATGCCGCTGGCGTCGACCGTTCCGGTGGTCAGCTCGCCGGCCGCCACCGCCTCGAAATCGCCTGCGGTCGCCGATCCCTGCGCGATGAACAGCGGACCGTTCGACGCCAGGGCGACATCGAGCCCGAACGCCTGTACGCTGCCGAAAGTGGTGAGATCGGACACGACGATCGTGCCGTTCACCGCCTCGAGCCGGGTGCTCGTACCCGAGCTCAACGAGGCCAGCGTGATGCCGCCCGGAGCGACGATCGTGGCGTCACCGGTCACGGCGTTGCCGGCCACCGTGAAGGTTCCGCCTGCCGTGGCGGTCAGCGGCGCTCCGGTCAGGTCGCCGCCGATCGCGATGTCGCCGGCGGCGTCGAGCAGGGTCGAGCCGCCGTCGATGTCGCCGGTGGCGGTGAGCGATCCGGTCGAGGAGGTCAGCGACAGGCCGCCGCCCGCGACGGCGGAGCCGAACGCGAGGTTGCCCGAGGCGGTCACGGTCATGTCCGTGGTCGCCTGCGCGGTCGTGAAGGTCAGCGCGCCCGAGCCGGCGATGTCGACGCTGTTCGCGGCCACCGAGACAGCGCCCGGCGACACGAGCGTGCCGATGTCGACCAGGCCGTTGGCGGCGGCAAGCTGCGTGGTTCCGCCAGAGACGAGCACCGGCAGGGTCACCCCGCCGAGACCTTCGGCGACGACGCTGCCCCCGGCCATGACCGAGCCGGTCGCGGTGAGCGCACCGCCCGTGCTGCGCAGCGTGACGGCACCCGTCGCGTTGGCGGTGGCGAGGTCGAGATCGCCCGCGGTGACCACCGAGAGCGGCCCGGCGGTCGCGTCGAGATCGGCAAACGCCAGCGCCCCCGCCGACGCGATATCGATCGACCGGGCGAGCGCGGTGACATTGCCCGCTGCCGCAAGATCGCTCGAAACGACCAGCGCGCCCAGAGTGGCGCTGAGCGAGGTCGTCCCGCCCGAAGCCAGGCGCTCGGCGTCGATGCCGAGCGGCGCCTGCACCGCGAGATCTGCCCCGGCCGAGACGAGCCCGGTCGAGGTGAACGTCCGGCCCGCGGTAAAGTCCGCGTTGCCGGCCGCGCTCAGGGGTTGGGCCGCCGCGATCGCGATGTCGCCGGTCGCATCGACGGCGACGTTGCCGGCGATCGCAAAGCCGGCGCCCGACAGGTTGGCCGAGACTCCAGACGTGGCGCTCGCGACGGTGCCGAGACTGGCGAGAGCGACATCACCGCTCACGGAAATGCCCGAGCTCGCGCCCTGCACTTGCGCCACCAGGGCGGCGGACCCCGCATCGCCCTGTACAGGCGTCCCGCCGCCCGAAAGGCCGCCTTCGCCGTTCGCCTCGACCGTCAGACCTTGCAGCGTGCGCGGGCCTGTGGCCCCGACGGTGTCGATCACGGAGAAGGTCGCCTGGCCGCCGCTACCGACCCCTCCGGTCAGGCCGTCCCCACCGAGGCCGTTCGCCTGGAGGGCGGCCGTGCCGAGCGTGAATCGGCCATCGGCGAACTGGGCGGCCGCGAGCGTGGCCACCCCGGTGCCGCCATTGCCATCGGTGCCACCGGTCGAAACCCCGCCGTTGCCGCCGATCCCGTCGGCCGTCAGCGTAAGCGACGGGGTCGTAAAGTTGGCGGTCGAGCTCGCGACCGACTGGATGAGCGCGTTGCCGCCGGTGCCGTCCCCGCCGTTGCTGGCGAGGCCACCCGTGCTGTGATCCATCCCGCCGGCGCCGGTTCCGCTCGCCGCGATCTGCACGCTGGACGTGGCAGTGAGCGCGCCGCCCGCCAGCGACAATGTCGCGGCGCCGCCGGAGCCCGAACCCGCGAGCGCCGCCGTATCCGGGCCACCGCCGGCCGACCCTGTTCCGCCACCGCCGGTGCCGTTCGCGAGGATTTCGAGGATGGGCGCCGTTGTCGTGCCGCCGGTCGTAGTGAGCAGGCTGGTGCCGCCGGTGCCGTTGCCCGATTGGAAAGCGGTGGCGGTTGCCGAAGGGGCCGAGGCTCCGCCGATGCCCGCGGATTCGACGAGAAGAGCGTCCGCGGTGAGGTTGCCGGCTGCCACGCTGGCGCTGGCGGTGCCTCCCTGGCCCTGGCCCCCATCGCCCTGGATCGGCTCTCCGCTCGCGGGGGAGGCGGTGCCCACGATGAACAATCGCGCGTCGCCGTTGGCGCGGACCGCCAGCTGCAACGCGTCGATGGTGCCGGTTCCGCTCGCGCCGGCAAGAATCTCGACCAAGGCGGTTCCGCCGGCGGCGTCGAAGCCGTCGCCCGATGGTGCCGGCGAATCGTATTCGCGCACCGCGCCGTCGGCGCTGACCGCGACCTGGTGCGACGCGGTCACGCTGCCGTCTTCGGCCACGAGCCGCGCGGTGCCGCCGAACGCGTCGGAAGCGATCGCCCCCGCCGACCCATAGCCATTGGCCGAGATCGAAGATTGAATCGGCGCGGCCCCGGTCAGCGAAATCGCCCCGCCGTTGCGCGCCGCGACCAGCGCCGAGCCGCCGGTCGCCGTTCCCGCGTTGGCTGTCGCGGAATAGCTCTCCGCCTCGGCCAACGCTAACAGGTTCAGCGCCGAGATAGTCCCGCCCGTGTCGGCGAGGATTGAGACGGTTCCGCCACGCTGAGTCGGGGAGTTGGGCGATTCGAACGGCGGGAAGTCGGCTTCCAACGTGGCAGACGCATTCGCTTCGAGGATGCCCGCCACGATGAGATCGCCACCGTTCCGGACCTCGATGACCGCTTCGCCGCCTTGGCCGACAAAACCCGCGACGCCGTCCACGCTCATCAGCGCCCGCGCGCTCACGCTGGCGCCGCTCGACAGGTTGAGCGCCCCGGGCCCTTCGATGAGGAGCCGCGCCGCATTCGCGCCGGACGTCGCGTTTCCGGTCAAGCCGCCGGAGATGTCCGGAAATCCGGCCTGCGCGTCCCCCGTTATGCTGACGAAATCCCATGCCTGGGCCGCGCCCGAGATTTGCAGCGACGCCTGGCCGGCCAAGCCGTTGCCGCCGGTGCCGGCGTCGGTCGCTCCGCCTCGGCCCGCGGCATCGAGGAAGACGAGGTTGAAATCGAGCGTGCCGCCTAGGTCGGCGAGCGAGACGGTTCCGCCGGTTCCGTTGCCGCCTTGTCCCTCGGAGAACCCGCCGATGCCCTGAGCGGACAAATCGACGAAATCCCCCTGCAGCAAGCCGCCGTTGATGACCGAGACGTCGATCGAGCCCGCGACGCCGTCGCCGCCATTCGCGATATCCGAGCCCCCGAAGGCGCCGGCGTTGGCGCTGAAGGAGTTGATGGCCGTGATCGAGCCGTTGTCGGCCAGCACCGTGACGCTACCGCCTTGCGCGGCGAGCGCGAGACTGGGCAGATAGGGGACAGAACTGCTGCTCGCATCGAGGAACAGCGAACTTGCGACCGCGATCTCGCCGCCGTCGATGGCGCTCAGCGCGATCGTGCCGCCCGCTCCGTCGCTACCCGCGCCCACATTCAGGTTGCCGGCCGCGGTAATGAACGCGCCGTTGGTGGCTTCGATCGTAACGGCATTGAGCCCATGGAGAAGGGTCTCGCCCGAAAACGCGATCGATCCGCCGTTCAGCGAGGCGGTGATGTCGTTGGAGGCGTAGGCCGTCAGCGCGTTACCGAACAGGCCGCCGCCCATCGCGATGTTGCTGAGGGTGTTCGCGGGCAGGGCGATCGGATCGCCATTGTCATAGCCCGCCGTCAGTACGATCGAGCTGCCGTCGTCGAAGGCCGAGACCGCCGGATCATAGCCGATCGAACCGGACAGCAGCATCGTCAGAGCGGTGTTCTTGGGCAGCGCGACCATCGAGATGCGCTGCGTGTCGGCTGCGCCGGTCGATGCTGCACCGCCCGTGACCCCCGTGTGGACGATGCCGTTGGGGTCGGTCGTCCCCGCGAGAATGGCGATGTCGAACAGCCCGGCGTTGATCGAGATGTCCGCCTGTTCGGCCGCCACGTAAGCGATCGGCCCGTCCACCGAGACCGCGCCGGCCTGCGTTACCCGGGGCGCGACCAGGGCGAGGTAGGCCGCGCCGAACGGCCCGCCGGTCGCATCGACTTGCGCGCCGGCCTGGATGTCCACGAACGGGGTCGAATCCGCGGGACCGCGGAACTGGATTTCGCCGCCCGGTCCGAACAGCTCGCTGCCGCCGGTGTTGGTAGCGCCAAACACTACGTCGTCGGTCGTGAGAACCAGGCTGCCGACCTTGAACACCGCGGTCGGGCCGAGGATGATGCCCGTCGGGCTATAGAACCAGATGTTCCCGCCGGGGAAATTGCCGATCTGGCTTGTCACCGTGCCGTTGAAGGCGATCGCGCGATCGGCCGGCAGCCCTAAGGCGTCCATCGGGATGACGCGATTGAGCACCGTATAGTCGAAAGTGCCTGTCGGTTCGGCGAATACCGCCGTTGCGCCCACCGGAAGGAAATCGATCGTTCCCGTTCCGGCGTTGTCGAACGGGGCCCAATCGATCACCACTTCGGGGCTGGCGATCTCGATCTGGGTGAAGGAAGGCGCGACGGTTATCGTCGCGCTGCCGGCCACCGGCGTTCCGGTGCCCTGCAACGCTTGCGCCGCCACCACGCCCGGGATGGCGGCCAGCAGCGCGCCCAACGCGCATCCGGATAGCAGCCGGTTGCAGGAGGGGCGGCGAACGGCCGGTGGGGCAAAGGCCGTCATCGGATGTCTCCCCATGGCAGCAGGCGCGTTGTGATCGTGAAGAGCACGCGCGGATCCGGCCGTTCGACTTGGAAACCGGCGCGCTCGAGCGGCACCGCCAGCGTTACGCCGAAATCGACCCACCGCCCCCACCGCCCCCGAACGCCTCCGCCCGCGCTCAGCACGCGGCGTGGATCGGGGGTGAGGTCGTTGTCGGCCCAAGCCTGGCCGGCGTCGAGGAACACGAACGGCTCCAGCGCCAGCGCGCTGGAACGGCGGGGGAAAGTGCTGCCGTAACGCAGCTCGAGCGAGGCGCCGATGGCATGGTCGCCCACCGCCACGCCCGGATCGAAGCCGCGCCCGATCGTGTAGTTGCCGAGGCTCGCTTGTTCGTAAGACAGCAGCGTCCCGTCGGCGACCTGCGCCATGTAGGAGCCGGCGATGGTCAGTCGCGGCAGCGGGCGATACTCGAAGCTGCCGTCGAGCCGCGCCACGAACGAGCTCGGATCGGCTAGCAGGTTGCTGATCGGGATGTTCGGCGCGAGGCAATCGGCGATCGGATTGCAGTCCTCGCTCGCACCCAGTCCGTCGACGCCCTGACGCAGTTCGAGAGCTGCGGTGCCGCGCCAGCGCGGCTCCAAACCGCTGAAGCCGCCAACGCCGCGGATGCTGTTCGGGTCGACGGCCTGGTATTCGAGCCGCGCGAACAACAGCCGCAACTGGTCGTCGTTCAGCTGCGTTGCGCCGAAGCTTAGCTCCTGGTCGACCACCGAGAACCCGGCCGTCGCGAAAAGCGCCTCTTCCTGCCGCCGCAGCAGCGGATACGACAGGTTGACGTCGACCGCGAACGTGTCGGCCTCGAACGGCGCGCCGCCGAGATCGGGTTCGCTGTGGCCGAGAAGCAGCCCTGCGCCGAGGCGAAGCCCGTCGGCGTTGAGCGCCATGTCGTGCGCGACGCTCAAGATGCGCTGCTCGCTCCAGTCGAGCGTGTTGTAGTAGCTCACGCTCGTGCGGTCGCCGAGGCCGATGAGGTCGTTGGCGGTGACCGCCGCGAACACGCCCTCGCGCCCGGTGGCGCGCGAGCCGAGGTTCTGCCCGCCGACGAACAACTCGAACGGGGTGCGGGCGACCACCACGTCGCCGACCACCTCGCCGGGTGCGCCGCCCGCCGAGCGCAGCACGAGCCGGACGTCGTAGCCGGGCAGATCCTGCAGCAGCAGCAGGTGGCGTTCCGCCTCGCGCGTGTTGAACCACGCCTGCTCGGTCAACTTGTCGAGATGGGCGGCGATCAGCTTCGCGCTGTTTCCCGCATCGCCGCGCACCTGGACTTCGACCAGCCTCGCGGCGAGGACGTCCATGCGCACGGTCCCGCCGGCCTCGATCCGCTGGGCCGGGATCTGCACCGCCGCGAGATAGCCCATTGCGCGCAGCGTCGAGGCGGCACGGTCGCGGATCTCGCACAGCGCCGCGATGGGCTGCGCCGTTCCGGCGTACCCCCGCCAGGCCTCGTCGAGCACCGCTGCCGGAACGCCCGGCAGGTTGGCGAACTCGACCGCGGAGAAGGTCACGCGCGTGTTCGCGAACGAGGGGTCGGCAAAGGGGCAGGGCCCGCGCTCGATGTCGCCTTCCACCGTCAACGGAGTGGCGCGCTCGCGCGGGCGGTCCTGGCCGATCGTCAGGTCGTCACGGGTCGGCGGTTGGGGGGTCTGGGCGAGCGCAGGCGTAGCGAGCGCAACGGCAAGCGCGCCCGCGAGCGCAGCCCGGACCGATCGACGGTCCCTCGGCCGAAAACAAGTCGCGATTGCCACCCCTTGCAACCCCTCAAAGGCCGGCCGGTGCGCGGTTCAACTCCCGCGCCATGGCTGGCTGCCACCCCATTGCGCCGCCGAGGCGGCGATACTCTCAGCCTTCGGCGATCAGCGTGGCTTCGGACAAGAGTTCCAGCTGCGTGGTGCAGCCGTTCTCGATCAGCTGCGTCGCCAAGGCTTCGGGATCGTCCGCCACCGTGTCGAGCACCACGAACGTGATCTCGCGATCGCCGCCGCCGCTGGCTTCGGCGATCCGGTAGGAGCTGCCGTTGGTCACTGGCAGCGCGCGCGTGTCCCAGGGCGCCAGCATTTCGCCGTCCATGAAGATCACGCGTTCAGCGTTGCCGCCGCCGCTGGCGTCGCGAATCGAATAGGTCGCGTCGTCCTCGGTGTTCCTGCGCCACAGCCGGACGCGGTCGGTCTCCGCCAGGCACATCCGGCCGGAGGCGCCGACGTCCACGTACCACAGGTTCGGCGAGCGGACCGGCGTGTCGAGGTCGCCCGCGCGTACCGCCCCGGTGCGGGCCCGCCGCGCCGAGCGGCGCTCGGTCAGCACCGCGAAAGTGCTGCTGGTATTGGCGCCGCGCTTCTGGCCGAGCGTGTAGGTGCCCGCGCCGCGCAGCACGCGCGTGCCGCTGCCCTCGAGCACCGTCAGCGTGTCGCCCGCGCGCAGCACGATCGGGTCGTTGTCGCCGAGCTTGCGCCCGACCGGATAGGTCCCGGCCGAAGGGCCGCTGGCGGACACGACGACGCCGGCCAGCGCCGCGCCCGGCGTCACGGCCAGCGCGGCCGCGCACAGCGTGGCCAGAGCGAAGTTTCGCAGAGCGGGCATTTCCATACTTCCCCCCTGTTGGAAGCCTGAGCGGTTGTAACAAACTTGCGCGGGTCTTGTCAGCGAAATTCCGGCCTTTTTGGCTCAGTCGAGCACGAATTCGAGATCGTCGCCGAGGTTCTTCGACCGATCAAGCAGGTTAACCAATGCGCGATCGTCGGGATGCTTGCGCACGAGCTCGGCGATCATGGCGACGGCCGCGTCGCGGTCCGCCGCCAGCAGGGCCATGGCCTCGCGCAGAACTGCACGGTCCTGCTCTGGAAAATCGGGCGCGGGCTCGAACAGGTCGACCGGTCTGCGGCGGCCGCGCAATACCACGCGGCCCATCGGCCGCCACCAGTCGAGCCCCGTGCGCTCGGCGAACTCGCGGCTCGCCATCACGCCCGAATCGAGCGCCTTGTTGGCGGACTCGAGCCGCGCGGCGGTGTTCATGGAATCGCCCAGCGCGGTGTACTGGATGCGGCTCTTCCCGCCGAAGTTGCCGACCACCGCCTCGCCCCAGTGCAGGCCCACGCGGGTCTTGCCGATCGGCGGCAGGCCGGGCTCGACGCTGTTGCGGAACGTCTCGCCAGCCTGCCAGATCGCGTAGCCCGCGCGCGCCGCGCGTTCGCCGTCGTCGGGCCGCGCGATCGGCGCTCCCCAGAACGCCACCACCGCATCGCCCACGAACTTGTCGATCACCCCGCCATGGTCGAGCACGACCTGGCTGAGCAGCTCGAGATAGCGGTTGAGCAGCTTCGCGACCATCTCCGGCTCGAGCGCGTGGCTCATCTTGGTGAAGCCCTCGAGGTCGCTGAACAGCACGAAGATCTCCTTCTTCTCGCCGTGCAGCGAGAGGAGCTCGGGCTTGTCGATGATCTCCTGCGCCATTTCGCGCGGCAGGTACTTGCCGAGCGCGCCTTGCGCGAAACGCCGCTGCACCGCGCCCGCCGCGCGCGCCGCCGAGGTCACCGCCGCGAAGGCGACGATCCACCCGAGCAGCCAGCCCGCCGCCGGCCAGCCATAGCTATCCACCCCTTGGGCGTGGACCACGAACGGCACGCCCAGGAACAGCGCCAATTGCGCGGCCAGGAGCGGATAGATCCGCAGGCTGCGCAGTTCGACGAGGCCGGTCAGCGCCGCGCTCGCCACCACGAGGAGCGCGAGGCCCCACAGCGTCGCCGAATGCGGCCGGGGCGGACGCACCCCGTCGAGCATCTGCGCGATCATCTCCGCGTGGACGTGGATTCCCGGCGGGGTCTCGCCCGTGGCGGCCGTCAGCGACGTCTCGACCCGGTCGTAGTCGACGATGTCGCCGCCGATCAGCACGTAGCGCCCCGCGATGGCGGGCGCGAGCGCGGGGGCGATGGCGGGGTCGACGAACGTCTCGATCGGCAGCGAGGTCAGCACCGGGCGCGTCTCGTCCGCCGCCCGGCGATAGCGGATCGCGCCGTCGTAACCGGGCAGGGTCTTCGCGCCCTCGCCGGCCGCGGCCAGCATCGCCCGCCCCAGCACCGGCGGCAGGCCGGGCTCGATCGAGGGCCACAGGCGCGTGACGCCGAACGAATTGTCGAGCCGGATGCTTGCCGGATGCGCGCGCGATCCCTCGAGCCTTGCCAGGAACTGTTCGAGATAGGCCTGCTGCTCGTAGGTGATGTCGGCCTGGTTGGTCTCGGTTTCGGCGAGCGCGACCGAAACCGGCGTTTCCATTGCGCGCAGCGTCGCGACGAGCTCGTCGTCCTCGTCCTGCGGCTGGTCGAAGAGGATGTCGATGCCGATCGCCTTGGCGCCCATCGTGTCGATGTTGCGCAAAGCGGCGGCGAGCAGCCCGCGATCGAGCGGCGAGCGCTTGCGCGCCGCGATCAGCGTCTGGTCGGTATAGACCACCAGCACGATCCGGTCGTCCTGCGCGACCTCGTCGGCGAGCGTGAAGCTGCGCAGGTCGTAGAGGCTCCGTTCGGCCTCGTCGATCACCGGCACCGACCAGCTGAAGCGCGCCAGCAGCACGGCTGCCACGAGCAGCAGCGCGGTCAGCGCGAGTCGGCGCGAGCCCGCCTCGCGGACGCTGCGCCACCCGCGCGCGAACAGCCCGGTCGAACGTGTCATCGATCGGGTCAGGACTGGCCGAACAGCCGCCGGTCGCCGTCTCCGATCAGCGCGAAGCCCGACCAGTAGAACGGGTGCGAGGTCGCCGGATCGTCCATCAGGCCCTGTTGCGCGGCGAGAAGCGCCTCGCCCAGGCTCGCGCCGGGCGCTCGGTCGAAGAAGGCCGAGAACAGCCGCCCGGTCGCGTCATATTCCTCCGGCGCCGGCCAATGGCTGGCGATGACCTGGCGTCCGCCCGCGCCGATGAAGGCACGCACCAGCCCGTCGAGCGCCTGCCCGCCGCCGGTCTCGATGCCCGCGAGCCGCGTCGCTTCGAGCCCGGCGAGGCTCGCGGTGTCGCAGGCCGAGAGGATCACGAGGTCGGCGTCGAGATCGAGCTCGAACACTTCGCCGAACTCGAGCAGTCCGTCCGAGCCCGCTCCGCCGAACGAAGTCAGCAAGGCCGGCTGCGCGGGGCAGCCCGGGCGCGGCGCGGTGACCAGCCCGTGGGTCGCGAAATGCACGACGCGGAACTGGCCGAGGTCCTGCCGCTGCTTGATCGCGGTGTCGGTGAACGCCGCGCCGGTCAGCAGGTCCGACCGCGCCGGCCCGAACGCCTGGCTGGCGAGCAAGAGCTCCCTGGAAGGGATCGGGCGGTTCCACGACGCGAGCGGAATCGCGCAATCGGCATCGGACGCGGCCGAGACATCGGGCATCAGGGCTGGGCGTGTCGCCGCCCCGACCGGCACGTTCTCGCCCAACCCGAGATAGCCGCCGCGCGCCGCGGACGCGCGCGTGCGGCGGGCGTCGCGGAAGCTGGCCGGCGAAAGCGCCGTGCTGATCGCGGTCTCGCGCCCGAGCCAGCGGACGCCGCGGAAATCGAACTCGTCACCCCCGGCCGCGACCCGCGCGTGATAGGCCTCGGTGCCTCGCTGGTCGCCGGTCAGCAGGTTGATGGGAAGCTGCAGCAAGGCTCCGTCGGGCTCGAACACCAGATGGTCGAGCGTGGCGAGATCCGCCGCGACCGGCGCGAACAGCGCATCGTGCAGCTTGCGCGCGCTGTCGATGTCGAACGGATAAGTGGCCACCACGCCGCCGATCGTCAGCGAGATGCTGTCCCGCAGCGCGGTCACCAGGTCGGCCACTTCGGCCGCGCTCGCGTCCACCCGCCATCCGGTCGCGCGCTGCTGCGAGAGATAGACCGCGAACATCTCGTCGCCGAGGCGCACGAGCTTGAGATAGCCTTCGCCGGGGCCGAGCAGCGCGCGCATTTCGTCGGCCGTGACCGAGCTATGCGCGACCGAGCGGTATTCCGGGTAGGCGGACAGCGTATCGAGCAACGTCAGTTGCGCCTGTTCGAGCCGCGCGCGCCGGTCCTGCAGCTCGGGCAAGAGCGCGGTGTCCGCGCCCTCGGCCTGCGCCTGCGCCATAGCCAGGTTCACGCGTGACAGCTCGCGGTCGACCGCGTTGGCACGCCGGAACAAGGTCGCCGCTTCGCCGGTCCCGGCGGAAAGCCGGCGCGAGAGCTGCTCGAGCGTCTGGGCCGCGCCCGGCCGCTCGACGAGCTGCGCGGCGAGGAACAGGTCCGAAACCGCTTCCGGGCGCGCGGCGGCGTCTTCCACCAACATCGCGAAATAGGGGCGGATCAGGTTCTCCAGACCCACCAGCGCAGCCCGCTTGCCGGCGACCTCGTCCACGATGCCCTGATAGATCCCCATCGCCTCGCCGCGCCGGTCGCGCCGGGTCAGGAACGCCGCGAGCCGCGCCTTGGAGCTTTCGACCGAGGCCGACCCCGGATAGCGCAGCTCGGTCAGCGCCAGGGCTTCGCGCAGCCGGCTCTCGGCCTCGCCGTACCTCTGCCGGTCCTCATCGACGAGCGCCATCTCCGAAAGGATCTGCGCCTCGAGCCGGGCGGTGCTGAGCACGCGGCCCTGCTTGACCGCGAGCAGGCTGTCGCGCGCGGTCGTCAGCCTGGCGAAGGCTTCGTCCGGGCGGTCCTGCAGGCGCAGCGCGGTGGCCGCGATCTGCTCCGCCTGGGCGTCGATGATCGCGGCGCGCTCGATCCGGGTCAGGCGGGTTTCCTGGTTCGTCGTATCGGTCAGCCCGGTGGCAAGCCCCGAGTTGAGGCTGGCGGCGAGCCGCGGATCGATCTCGACCGCGCCATCGACGATGTCGGGCAGCGGGGCCGGATCGGGAACGGGGCGCGCCAGGATCGGCGCCACTGCGGCCAGTTCGCCGCGATTGAGCGCGTCGATGGCCTCGAAGTTGCGCAGCAGGCGCGCCTGGATTCCGTCGCGCAGCCCGAGCGCGCGCGCTTCGGCGAAGATACGCGCCGCTTCCTCGTAGCGGCCGAGGTTCGAAAGCTGCAGCGCGCGGTTGACCGTCGCTTCGTGCTGCCGCTGTGCCAGCGTGGCTTCGTCGAGCGTGGGATCGGTCAGCAGGTCGGGGCGGAAGAACTCCTCGGCCTGGGTATATTCGCCGGCGTTGTTGCGGCGATAGCCTTGCCCGATCAATTGCTCGCGCCCGCTCACCGCGGCGAGCGCGCGGGCCAGCGATCCGGCGCCGCCGGTGGTGACGATTTCGAGCGTGCCGGGCACCTCGCGGTCCTCGACCAGGCTGGCGAGCGTCAGCCGCAGCGCATCGTCGAACGCCGCGAGGCCTTCGACGATGTGGGTTCGATCGTTCGAGGTGGCGGCATAGCTGTTCCATTCGAGCCCGCTCGCCCGCTCGCGGCAGCGGCGGACGATCACGCCCGGTCCCGCTCCCTCCGTCGATGCGGCATCGGAGCAGTCGAGCGTCTGCTCGCGTCCGCGCCCGACGTAGGCCGCCGCGTCGCGCGCGTGGCTCCAGCTATAGGCTGCGCCGATCGGGCGATCGACGTCGGCGCAGATCAGCGCCCACTTGCGGTCGAAGAGCGAAGCGCGCGCCTCGCCCAGCATCACGCCTTGCGCCTCGCACAGCGCGCCTTGCGACCCGATGCGGAAGCTTTCGCCCTGGAGCGGGCCACCCGCCGATTGGGCCGACACATGCGTCGGAGCCGCCAGCACGGCGGCGCCGAGCGCCAGACCGGCAACGCGAAACAGAAAGCTCGCCATCCCTTCCCCCAATTAGCGGAATGCGAAACGTCAGGGCCCGAACCTGCGCCATCGCTCCTTCCGTGGCAAGGTCGTCGTGACGTGCCTCGCGCGTCGTGCCCATTGTCTAACGCGGGATCGGCAGTCCATAGGCGAATCGCAAAGGGGCACATTGAGGGAAACGGGAAAAATGGCAGATTCTGAGCACGTCGATTTCGCGACGTTCATGGAGTCCGTGAAGCGCCACAACCCGAACCAGCCTGAGTTCGTCCAGGCGGTTCAGGATGTGGCGGAGGACATCTTCGGCTTCATCATGGACAAGCAGGTTTACCAGTCGGCGCAAATTCTGCGCCGCATTGCCGAGCCCGACCGCGTGGTTTCGTTCCGCGTCTGCTGGGAGGACGATGCCGGCAACATCCGCGTGCAGCGCGGTTACCGCGTCCAGAACAACAACGCGATCGGCCCTTACAAGGGCGGGCTGCGCTTCCATCCGAGCGTGAACGAGAGCGTGCTCAAGTTCCTGGCGTTCGAGCAGACCTTCAAGAATGCGCTCACCGGCCTCCCGATGGGCGGCGGCAAGGGCGGGGCCAATTTCAATCCGAAGGGCAAGTCCGACCGCGAGGTGATGCGCTTCTGCCAGAGCTTCATGACCGAGCTCTACCGCCACATCGGGCCCGACGTGGACGTGCCGGCGGGCGACATCGGCGTCGGCGGACGCGAGATCGGCTACATGTTCGGCCAGTACAAGCGGATCACCAACCACTTCACGGGCGTGCTCACGGGCAAGGGCCTCGAATATGGCGGCTCGATGATCCGCCCCGAAGCGACCGGCTACGGCGCGGTCTATTTCCTCGACAACATGCTCAAGCAGCAGGGCCGCGATCTCGAAGGGATGCGCGCGGTCATCTCCGGCTCGGGCAACGTCGCCACCCACGCGGCCGAGAAGCTGATTCACCTGGGCGCCAAGCCGGTCACGCTCTCGGACTCGGGCGGTTACATCTACGATCCCGATGGTCTGACGCTCGAGAAGGTGCAGTGGGTCAAGTCGCACAAGACCCACCGTCGCGGGCGCATCAGCGAGTACGCCGACGAGTTCAAGGGCGCGACCTTCCATGAAGGCCAGACCCCGTGGAACGTGCCCTGCGACGTCGCGCTCCCCTGCGCGACCCAGAACGAGCTCCTTTTGGAGGACGCGAAGACTCTGGTGGCGAACGGCTGCATCGCGGTGTCCGAAGGCGCCAACATGCCCTCCGACCTTGAGGCCGCGCACCACTTCCGTTCCGCCAAAATCCTGTTCGCGCCGGGCAAGGCGGCCAACGCCGGCGGCGTGGCGGTCTCGGGGCTCGAAATGAGCCAGAACTCCGCGCGCCGTTCGTGGAAGGAAGCCGAACTGCAGCAGATGCTGCGCGACATCATGGACGGCATTCACGACTGCTGCCTGACTTACGGTCGGCAGAGCGACGGGCACGTCGATTACGTCAAGGGCGCCAATATCGCCGGCTTCAAGAAAGTTGCCGACGCGATGCTCGCCTTCGGAGTGGTATGACCGGCTACGCGAACCTTCTCGTCGAGACGCGCGGGGCGGTCACGCTCGTCACGCTTAATCGGCCCGATGCGCTCAACGCGCTCAGCAGCGCCGTGCTGGAAGACCTGATCGCCGCCTTCGCCGCCTTCGAAGCGGATCACAGCCAGCGCTGCGCGGTGGTCACGGGGGCGGGTGAGAAGGCGTTCGCGGCCGGCGCGGACATCAAGGAGATGGCCGCCAAGGGCGCGGCCGACTTCTACCGCGACGACACCTTTGCGCGCTGGACCAGCCATTTCGTCGGCGGCACGCGCAAGCCGTGGATCGCCGCGGTCAATGGCTTCGCGCTCGGCGGCGGGTGCGAGCTGGCGATGATGGCGGACCTGATCGTCGCCGCCGACACCGCCAGGTTCGGCCAGCCCGAGATCAAGCTCGGTGTCGTCCCCGGCATGGGCGGCTCGCAGCGCCTCGCCCGGGCGATCGGCAAGGGCAAGGCGATGGACCTGATCCTGACCGGGCGCATGATCGACGCCGCCGAAGCCGAACGCATCGGCCTCGTCGCGCGCGTCGTCCCCGCGGCCGATCTGCTCGACACCGCGCTCCGCCTCGCGGCCGAAATCGCCGCGATGCCGCCGCTCGCGGTCCTGGCCGCCAAGGAGCTGGTCAACGCCGCCGAGGAACTGCCGCTCGCCGAAGGCATCCGGCTCGAGCGCCGGCTGTTTCACATGCTCGCCGCCACCGAGGACAAGGCCGAAGGCATGGCGGCCTTCGTCGAGAAGCGCTCGCCGGTGTGGAAGGGGCGTTGAAGCGCTTGATCGAGGTCTATCAAGCGCTTCATTGACATGTGTTTAGCCGGTCGAAGGCCGCTCGCAGGGCTGCGCGATCAGGCAGCTCCCCTTCGGATCGAACACCACGTCGTCGAGCGAAGCCGCCAGCGCGCATTGGCCCGGCAGCACGGACTCGTCCTCGATGCAGGCCTCGCCGCTGCGCGGAATCACCAGCAAACGGCCCCGATACCGCGCCGCCTGCTCCGCGCTCGGCAGCCCCTCGACCTGGTCGAGCCGGAAGTACGGCCCGTCGACCAGCGACACCGCGCCCGCCGCCACGTGCCGCCGAAACCGCGCCTCATGCGGCTCGCCCTTCGCCACCGCGATCGCCTCGTCCAGATGCAGCTCGCGCGGCCGCCCGTAATCGTAGAGGCGGTACGTGATGTCCGAGTTCTGCTGGATCTCGATGATCGAGCAGCCGCCGCCGATCGCATGGACCGTGTTCGCCGGGATGTAGAAGAAGTCGCCCGCCTTGACCGGGTGCCACACCAGCATGTCCTCGATGCTACCGTCGAGCGCGGCCTGCCGCATCGCCTCGGCGTCGACCGCCTCGCTGAAGCCTATTCCCAGCGTCGCGCCCGGCTCGGCGTCGATCACCAGCCAGCATTCCTCCTTGCCCTGCTTGCCCAGCCCGGCGGCTTCGGTCTGCGCGTCGGAGGGATGGACCTGGACGGACAGCTTCTCGCTGGTGAAGATGTATTTCACCAGCAGCTGCGGCAGGTCTTGCGGCGGGACGAACCAGATTTCCCCGATACGCTGGCCGGCCGGCGTCTCGAACGGGGCGGGCAGGGTGTCCCTGCCCCAGGGCTTTTCGACGGTCTTGGTTTCGAGGAGCATGCCGATCTAACGCCGGATCAGACCATCAGGTCCAGCAGCGCCTTGGTCTCGACCGTGGCGAAGCCCACCGCACTGTCGGAGATGCCGTAGGGGATCAGGATTCGATCGCCGACCGGCAGCACGCCGCAGGTATAGACGACGTTGGGCACATAGCCCGACCGGTCCGCATCGACCGCCGTCAGCACCGGCTGGGCGGTCCGGCCGATGACTTTCGCGGGATTGTCGCGGTCGAGCAGCGCGGCGCCGAGGCTGTATTTGCGCATCGCGCCGACGCCGTGGGTGAAGATCAGCCAGCCTTCGTCGGTCAGGACCGGGCTGCCGCAGTTGCCGATCTGGATGAACTCCCAGGGATACTTGGGCTCCATCAGCAAGGTGCCTTCGGAATTCCACCGGTCGAGCCGCTCGGACTTGAGCAGGAACAGGTTCTTGCCGTCCTGCCGCCCGAGCATCGCATACTTGCCGCCGATCTTCTCCGGAAACAGCGCCATGCCCTTGTTGCGCCCCGCCTTGCCCTCGATCGGCTCGAGCAGGAAACGGCGGAAATCGACGGTGCGGAGCAGCTCCGACCGGATCGAATGGCCCGAATAGGCGGTGTAGGTTCCGACCCACTCGTAGTCGCCGCCGCCGTGATCGAAACGGACCAGGCGCAAGTCCTCCAGCCCGCCGCGCTGCTGCTCGGTGATCGGGAAGATCACGGTATTCGACAGGCTGCTTTCCGGATGGCGGTGGACGATCACCCCGCTGTCGCTGTCGTGCAGCGAGGCGTCGTCGAGCTCCACCGAAGTCGCCAGCGCGCCCTGCGGCCAGAGCGAGAAACTGCCGTCCACATTGGCGATGCCTTCGCGGAACGCGATCGAGCTGATGTGCCCTTCGCCGACCGCACGCAGCGACATGACGAAGCGCACGGCGCCTCCGGAAATGCCGCTCTGGTCGGGGTGCGGCACGATCGACGGGTTCATCAGCGCCGCGGCCGCATAGCTGTACTCGTGGCAGAAGAACGCGCCGATCAGCCGCTTGCGGGTGCGCGAGAACCCGCTGCAGTCGATGTCGGCCGTCTCCTCGACCTCGGCGAAGCGTTCCTCGAACATCTTCTCGGTCTGCCAGTGGCGCGCGACGAAGTCCTGGCGCACGCGCGCATACTCGGCCTTGACCTCCGCCTCGCTCAGCGCGGCGATGTCGTGGACCAACCTCTGCGCGCGGCTGCCGGGGGCCTTGCTTGCCTGCCAACCGAGATGGAACGGCCTGAGCACGACCCGTGACGGGTCGGCGTGCAGGCGCTCATCCAGGATTTGCAACGGACTATTCGGAAAGGGTCCTTCGACGCCCACCCTGTTCTCCACTCGAATCGCGCTGTTGGGCGCGCGCGAGCGCTAGCATGGAATAATGGGCGAGTTGAAAGGCGAGAATCGACTCTGCTCCACAGTTTTCGTTCGCGCCGCGAGGATTGATCCCGTCGCGGCTTCGGCCGGTCGCAAGGTCTCCGAGCACGACGCCGCGGTCGTTCGCGCCAAAGAACCAGTCCCACGCCGCCTTGGCATGCGTGAACCAGCGCCCGTCGCGCGTCGCGGCATAGGCGGCACGCGAAGCCTCGATCGCGGCCTGCGCCTCGAGCGGCTGCTGGTCGAACGGGAGGTAGGCGTGCGTCATGCCGAAGGTTTCCGAGCCGATCGGCCTGAAGTGCCCGGCAGCGGCGACTTGTTGCTGGGCAATCCAGTCGAGGGTGGCCAGCCCGGGTTCGATCAGGCTCCGGTCCTCGAGAACGAGGCCCGCCTCGATCAGCGCCTGCGACAGCCGCGGGTTGTCATATCCGAGCACGGCCTCGAACCATGCCCAGTCGGGTCGCCGCTCACGCTCGAGCAGGCGGCAGAGCACTTCGGCGCCGCTCACGAGCAGATCGCGCGAGGCGCGGTCGCCGGCGTCGGCGCGCATCACGGCCGCGGCGCCGAGCATCGTGAACGCGATGGTGCGCGGAGATGTGAATTCGGCGCAATGCGGCCGCGCCGTGTCATACCACCGCTTGGCCCAGGCCCGCAGCTCGCGGTCGGTCGCGTTCTCGACCGTGTGCCCGAGCGCCCAGAGCGTTCGCCCGTTCGAGTCTTCCGATCCCAGCTCTTCGCACCAGGTCCGGTCGAAGTTCATGAAATTGCGGAACGCCTGCTTGTCCTCGTTCCAGGCGTGCTGGACGAACGAGGCGTAAGTCAGGCTCCAGCGCGCGCGTTCCTGCTCGGGCAGGCCGGCGGCGACGTTCATCAGCATCAGCGCACGCGCGTTGTCGTCGAGGCAGTAGCCATGGCGCCGGTCGGGCACGACCCCGATGGCGTGCTGGAACATGCCGGTGTGGTCGCTCATCGCGAACACGCCCGAGAGCCCGGGAGTCGCTGTAAGCGGCGCGGAACGGCCCGGCGGGGCCACCGCCGCTTCGATCAGCGCGGCGGCGCCGTCCGCAAAGCGCGGCCAGATCGTCTGCCGCCCCTTGGCATAGGCCCGCCGCTGCAGCGCGGTGAGCTCCTCGCGATCGTCGAGCAGCGCCACGATCGCCTCCGCGATCGAGTCCGCGCAGTCGGGATTGATCAACACGCCGGCATCGCCCGCCAGCAATTCCCGCGCATGCAGGTAAGGCGTCGAGACGACCGCCTTGCCCAGGGCCACGGCGTAGCTGAGCGTGCCCGAGGTGGATTGCTGCAGGTTGAAATAGGGCGTCACATAGACGTCGCAGGCCTCGAGCTGGTCGAGCAACTCGTCCGTCTCGAGGAAGCGGTTTTCCCACAGGATATGGTCGGAAACCCCGAGCTGCTCGGCACACGCTTGCAGCTTCTCGCGATAAGCCTCGCCTTCGCGGGCAACCAGGTTCGGGTGCGTCGCGCCGACGATGCGGTAGACCGTGTTCGGATGCCGGGCGACGATTGCCGGCATCGCCTCGATCACCCGCTCGAGCCCTTTGCCCGGGCCGAGCAGCCCGAAGGTCATCAGCACGTTCTTGCCGCCCAGGCCCATCCGATCCTTGAAGGCCTCGGCGCGGCCGAACGGGCGGTCGGGCGCCCCGTGCGGAATGATCTGCAGGATTTCGTGCGGCGCGCGGTAGGCCGTGGAGAGCACTTCGCACGAATGGCGGCTCATCACCATGATACGGCTGGCGCGCTCGACGAGGTGCTCGAGGATCGCCCGCTGGTGCTCGCTCGGCTCGGTGAGCACGGTGTGCGGGGTGAGGATCAGCGGCGCTGCCAGGCGGTCGACGAACTCGCGAACCATCTCGCCATCCGGCCCGCCGAAGATGCCGTACTCATGCTGCAGCCACACGGCATCGACGCCGCTCTCGTTGATGCGGCGCGCCGCCGCCAGATAGGCTTCCGGGTCGTCATAGGCGATCGTGCCCGCGATCCCCTGGTACTCGAGCGGATCACGCGGGTCGTCGAGCGCATAGATGTCGACGGCGATGTGCGGGTGAAACTCGGCGAGCTTCTCGAACACGTCCGTCGCGAAAGTGGCGATGCCGCATTTGCGCGGAGTGAAGGTGCCGACCAGTGCGATCCGGCGCGGCTCGCCGGCGGTGTCCTTGAGGTGGGAGAAAATCGAACGGACGGCGGCCTCGGGGGCCAGCGAAGGATTACGGATCAAGACCTGTTCGTCGAGCGACATTCATTGCACCCTGTGCTGTTGGCCGCGCACACCTCCCAGGCGCCCGGCACATAGACATTGTGCAGTGCAATATGGACTAAAAGAAGGCGTGTGACCAGTAAGGTCGCTCGAAACCTTTCCCCTTGGTTTCGAATCCTTTTCCCGGCCACCTATTCCATGCTGCACCGCGGTAAGCTTTCACCGGAATGAACAGCATGCCGCAGGTTCGGTTCCCGAACTAACCAATGGCAAGCGGCGAGCCGTGCCACCACAGCCGTGCGCCGCGTCCGCCGCCGGCATGAGCCGGCGTCCGGGTCCTTCAACGAGCGAGAAAGCTCGCGAGCGCGACCTGGAAATCGTCGGGCCGGTCGGTCATCACGAAGTGCGCGGCGGGGCCGATTCCGACCAGCTCGACTCCGGGCAGCGCGGCGTAGTTGGCGCGATAGAACGGCTCCGCTTGTTCGCGGGTCGGATAGCGCTCGTTCCACGGATAGATCACCGTTACCGGCGCGGTAATCGCGGCGATCCGTTCGCGCATGTCGGTCGTCAGGTCCTCGTAGACCAGCTGCCCGGCTACGCGCGGATCGGCGCCCGCCGTCCATTCGCGCAACGACGGCAGCTTGGATGGGTCGAGCACGTAGCGCGCGATCGCCGCATCGCTTTGCTGGCTGGCTCGAGGCGTAGCGAACGAGGCCAGCATCGCATCGCGGAGCTGGCGCGCTTGCGGCTCCAGCGTTTCGACGCTCGCGTTCGATCCGGGCGGGGCCATGGTCACGCCGAACCAGGGGAACGCATCGACGATCAGCAGCTTGCCCGGCAGCTCGGGATGCTCCGCGCCGAGCATCAGCGCGGCGAGCCCGCCGAGCGAATGGCCGACGATCGCCGGCCGTTCGATGTCGTTACCAGCAATATAGCGCGCCAGCTCCTCGACCAGCGGCGTCAGCACCGGCCCTTGCGCGTTCGGCCCGGCGGGCTCGCCGAAGCCCTTGACCTGCACTAGGTGAACGCGGTGGCCTGGTCCGAGGCGCTCGGCGGCGTCCCGCCACACCTCGCGCGAGGTGGCGAGCCCGGGAATGAAGATGACGTCGGGTCCTTCGCCGCGCATCTCGACGCTGAACCGTGTCGGTGCGAACGCAGCCTCCTGCGCCAGCGCCGGGCGCACGGTGCCTAAGGCGAGCGCCAGCACGGCCAGCAGGCACGAGACGAGCCGGATCGATACCGGACGGCCCTCGGGGGCCGCCGGCCGGTTTGAGATAAACATCGATGTCCTCCGTAATCGGCGCTCAGTCGCGCAGGAAAATCTCTTCGATTTTCAATTCGAACAGGTCGGCTATGCGAAATGCGAGCGGCAACGATGGGTCGTACTTGCCGGTCTCGATCGCGTTCACGCTCTGCCGCGACACGCCGAGCCGCTCGGCCAGGTCCTGCTGGCTCCACTCGCGCTCGGCCCGCAGCACGCGCAGGCGGTTCTTCATACTCCGGCGATCCGATTCCAGAGCTGGCCGACGGCGAGCCCGCCGCACCAGATCGGGAAGATGAAGAACACCGGCAGGTGCGGCACGTCGGTGTAGAGCTCGAGGATGCCCCACACGCTCGCCACGGCCAGCACCACGCCGGTCGCGGCGAGCGCCTTCCTCACCTCGAGCAGCTTGAGGTACTCGTCGTCGAGCTCGATCAGCAGCCGCGCCATCGCCCAGATCATCGCGATCACGCCCAGCCCGGGCAGCAGCGCGATGCCGACCGTGAGGGGGCTCGCCGAGGCGCCGTCGGGGATCAGCCAAGTCGCAAGCGCCCAGCCGAGAAGGTAGGCGCCGGTGGCCGGCCAGAAGCGCCGCAGGTACCGGCGGTAGGCCGCGTTCGACAAAGGTGTGCAGGCCGTCACGATTGGGCGCTCCGCCGCAGCGAGCACGACCCACGGCCGCGGAGCGCCATCCAGCCCGCGATCGGCAGCGCGACCAGCAGCGATCTGGTCGAGGCCTCGTCGATCACCTCGAACCTGCCCGCCAGCGCCACACCGATGATCGCGGCCGCCCAGCACCAGGCTTTGAAATAGGTCGGCATTGTCAAGCTTCCTTGTTGTTGCGTCAAGGAAACTAGACATAATGGGATGTCGATGTCAAGTGGCATTGACAATACGCCAATGTCGCTTGACCGCGTTGGATGTCAAACGGCCCGCCCGTCGCCATGCAAGGAACGGACGGGCCGGAGGAGTCTTGGCGCGACCCGATGCGCCAGGGGGCATCCAAACGCGGGCCGCTCGCCAATCCAAGTTAATTACGGTAATCGGCACCGTTACACCGCGTTACACCGCGCGGAATAGCCTGGGGAAGGGCGCGAACTGGACGGCGACCGGTACGATGAGACTCAATTTGCCGCCGAGGTGGCGCGCGTTCGCTCGAGCGGCGCGCTCGGCGAGTCCGGGCGCCTGCGCGAGCTGTTCGACTATCTCGCCGCGCGCGGTCCTGGCGCAGCCCCGGCCACGCAGTCAGAGATCGCCGACGCGGTATTCGGCCAGCCCGATCCCGCCGGCGACGACGCCGCGGCGCGGGTCTATGTCCACCGCCTGCGCAAGCGGCTCGAGGAGTTCTATGCCGGCGGCGACGGTCCCGGCGGGGCCCGGCTCGTGCTCCCGGCAGGAACTTATGTTCTGCGCCTGGAGCGTGCGGAGGGGCAAGCCCACTCCATCGAAACGGTCCCGCCTCGAACTGGTCCGCTCCCCTGGAAATGGGCCGTGGCCATCGTGGCGGCCGTCGCTCTCACCTTCATCCTCGCCCGCGCGCTCGCCCCGGGCGGAAGCGCGCCGCCCGCCAATGCCTTCTGGCGTCCCTTCCTCGAATCCGAGCGTCCGATCGTCGTCGTGGTCGGCGACTACTACATGTTCGGGGAGATCGATCCGGTGCGGCCCGAACTCAGCCGTCTGATCCGCGATTACCGTGTCGATTCGCCGACCGACCTCGCTGCGATGCAGGAAGCCGAGGGAGCGCGCTACGGCCGCGCCGAAGACGTCGGGCTGACTTACCTGCCGCTCTCGATCGCCTATTCGCTGCGCTACGTGATGCCGGTGCTGGCGCGCGACGGGAAGACCGTGCACGTCATTCCGGCCTCCGAGCTCAATGCCGACACCGCGCGCGATTCGAACATCGTGTACGTCGGCCTGCTGAGCGGCATGAAGTTGCTCGAAGACACGGCTTTCACGGGTTCGAGCTTCCGGATCGGCGAAAGCTACGACGAGATTCTCGATCTGGTCGGCCGCCGCACCTACACCAGCGAGGAGGCGCGCAGCCTCGCCTCGCCCGTGTTCTACCGCGACTACGGCTACCTCGCCCGGTTCGAAGCGCCCGGCGGCACCCTCGTCGGCGTCATAGCCGGCGCCCGCGACACGGCGCTGCGCGGCCTCGCGCCGATCGTGACCGGCGCCGAGCTTCCCGACGAAGTGGGTGACCTCGCGAGCGGTGGGGCTCAGTTCGAGGCGCTGTTCCAGGTCACCGGGCAACAAGGCGCCGACCTGTCCGAGCGGCTGATCGCGGCGCGCGAGCGGCCCTGAAGCCTCTCACCGGGGATGCATTTTTTGCTGTCCTGCGGGGCATCGACTGGTCCACAAGGGGATCGGCGGCCGCGGCCGCGCCGATTTGACAGCGCGAAGAGCGCTCCACGGAACTTGACGGGCGGTCTGGTAATTCGACTTTCAAATCAAAGCGTTAGGGAAGATTCCGGATTTTTATTTTGCCGCGGTTTCCATGACCCTAACTTGACAGGTCGGCGGCGAATCGCCCCCGCGAGGATCGCGCCAGTCATCAACTTGCCATTCACCGGCGTGCACCTACATTGGCGGGCGTAATCGAAGGACGTCTGATGAGCGACAATCGCGAACCCGAAGGCAACGGAAATCCCTGGGTGAAGAGCCTGCTCGTATGGGGCGGGATCTTCCTCGCGCTCCTGCTGGTGGTTTCGATGTTCGGTGCCCCGCGCGAGACGGCCGGCACGCAGCTGCGCTACTCCGATTTCCGCGAGAAGGTCGCCGAAGGCAGCGTCGAGGAAGTCCAGATCGCGCCCGATCGGATTTCGGGCAAGCTCAAGAACGGTTCCGCCTTCACCACCGTCCCGGTTCCCAACGATACCGAGCTGACCGCGCTGCTCGACGCGAACGAGGTGCAGTACGCCGGCACCGCGCCCGAAGAGCCGAACGTGCTGCTCTACATCCTCGTCCAGTCGCTGCCGTTCCTGCTGATCCTCGGCGTGGCGTTCTTCGCCTTGCGCCAGGTCCAGAAGGGCGGCGGGTCGGGTGCGATGGGCTTCGGCAAGTCGAAGGCCAAGATGCTCACCGAGAAGCAGGGCCGCGTCACATTCGAAGACGTCGCCGGCATCGACGAGGCGCGCGAGGAACTCGAGGAGATCGTCGAATTCCTCAAGGATCCGCAGCGCTTCTCCAAGCTCGGCGGCCAAATTCCCAAGGGCGCCCTGCTGGTCGGCTCGCCGGGTACCGGCAAGACGCTGCTCGCCCGCGCCATCGCCGGCGAAGCGCGCGTGCCTTTCTTCACCATCTCGGGCTCGGACTTCGTCGAGATGTTCGTCGGCGTCGGCGCGAGCCGCGTGCGCGACATGTTCGAGCAGGCGAAGAAGAACGCGCCGTGCATCGTCTTCATCGACGAAATCGACGCGGTCGGCCGCCACCGCGGCCATGGCCTCGGCAACTCGAACGATGAGCGCGAGCAAACGCTCAACCAGCTGCTCGTCGAGATGGACGGCTTCGAGGCCAACGAAGGCATCATCATCATCGCCGCGACCAACCGACCCGACGTGCTCGACCCCGCGCTGCTCCGCCCGGGCCGCTTCGACCGCCAGGTAGTCGTGCCCGTGCCCGACATCGACGGGCGCGAGAAGATCCTCGCCGTGCACATGAAGAAGGTGCCGCTGGCGCCCGACGTCAACTCGCGCACGATCGCGCGCGGCACGCCCGGCTTCTCGGGCGCGGACCTCGCCAACCTCGTCAACGAGGCGGCTCTGCTGGCGGCTCGCCGCAACAAGCGCCTTGTCGCGATGCAGGAGTTCGAGGACGCCAAGGACAAGGTCATGATGGGCGCAGAGCGCCGCTCGATGGTCATGACCGAAGACGAGAAGAAGATGACCGCCTATCACGAGGCGGGCCACGCCATCGTCGCGGTTCACGAGCCGGCGTCCGACCCGATCCACAAGGCGACGATCATCCCGCGCGGCCGCGCGCTGGGCATGGTCATGCGCCTGCCCGAGCGGGACAACTATTCGTACCACCGCGACAAGATGCACGCGAACCTGGCCGTCAGCATGGGCGGACGTGTCGCGGAAGAAATCATCTTCGGCCACGACAAGGTCAGCTCGGGCGCCAGCTCGGACATCTCCTATGCCACGGGCCTCGCGCGCAACATGGTCACCAAGTGGGGCATGTCCGACAAGCTCGGCCCGCTCCAGTACGAGGACCAGCACGAGGGCTATCTCGGCATGGGCGGCTCGCAGCGGACGATGGCTTCGGACGAGACCAACAAGCTGATCGACGCCGAGATTCGGGCGCTCGTCGACGGCGCGCACGAGCGGGCCCGCACGCTCCTCAAGGAGCATGAGGACCAGCTCCACCTGCTCGCCCAGGCCATGCTCGAATACGAGACGCTCACCGGCGACGAGATCAAGCAGCTCCTCGAGGACGGCAAGATCGACCGCCCGGATCAGCCCGCGACTCCGCTTTCGACGCGCCCGGTGCGCGGCTCGGCCATCCCCAAGGCCGGCAAGCGCTTCGGCGGCGAGGCTCCGCAGGGGGCCTAGCTTCGATTATTGCCCGGCCCGGTGATGCGCCGCGGCCGGGCCGGCGACCCGCGCCTCCAGCCAATCGAGTGCCGCGTCGAAGCACCGGCCGTAACGGTCTTCGATGAACCCGTCTTCCCCCGCGCGCTTGGCTGGTCGGAAAGCGCTCGAGGGGTCCTTGGTATGACGTTCCATCAGTATTGCCGCTCGCTCGGGCTCTCGCGCGAGCACGGGTAGGGCAAGGAGCTCCTGGGCGCGCTGAAGAGCGGTCTCGGGATGGCCCACGATATCGTCGAAGTCGATCCGCACCGCTTCTGACCAGCCGTTGCGCGCGATGGCATCGTCGAACAGCCACTCCTGAAGCCAGTGCAACAGCGCCATGATCCGCGCCATGCGCAAGAAGGGGTCGATGGTGGTCTCCATCGCGGCCTGCAACAGCGCAGTACCACCCGGCACGACGGGAGCGGTTTGCGCAGCCAGCCGGGCGCAGAACGCCAGTCGTTCGTTGCCACCCCGAAACGTTGCACCCAAGTAATGGCGTCGTTTCATCGAAACGAACACCGCGTAGTTGATCCGGCCCGCGGCGCACAGCTCTGGTAGGAGGAGATTTACCCAGTTGGTGGGCTTCACCACCACCGGAACGTCCGCCGTCCCCACATCACCGAGCGCCGACAGCGCGAAGTCGAGCAACCTTCCGAGCGGCGCAATCGCCTTCCCGGCCTCGACCGCTTCGCGTTGTCCTGCGATGTCGGCAAGGCACTGCGGTTCCTTGAGTGTGATCACGCGGCCCGGTCGGTCCAGCAACCGGGCCAACAATGTCGAACCCGCAAACCCCACGTGGAAGACGAACCGCGTGACTTTCGGTGCGCCTCGAGCCGACAAGTCGAGCGGGCGAAGGTACTGGTCGCGCCAGAAAACCTCTCGCCCGTCCAGGAAACTGGCTCTGCTCAACCGAAGACGGTCGGTCAAGGCAACGATGACGTCGCCTTCGACGCTATCCATGCGGTGGAGAAAAGCCACGTCTTCGCCCGAAAGCGTGCGGTCAATCTGCTGCGAAACCATCGGGTTGCGTTTGGAGACTGGCGAGTTGGACGCGATGGAAATTCGTCCACAAGCCCTTCAGGCTCGGCAGAATCACGAAACCCTTCGACGAATGACTTCACCACTCGATCGACACCGGTGGGAGGCGGTTCCCGGTTCCGCAGAAAGGGTTTCGTCTCCGTTAGGCGGTCATCAGGCCAATCGCGGCAACGAAGAGGCCGATCGCCATCCAGATGAACAGGCTGAGAACGAGCAGGCGCCAAATTGCACCCCAGCGACTGAGGGCATAGGTACCGCGCAACTGCCGGTAGAGATGCCAAGGGGCATAGAGCGATAGAACGACGCCGATCGAGGCCAGCCCATAGAACCACAGCAGGCTCACCACGGCGACGAGCGCGATCATGAAGCTGATCGAATAAGTGGTGAAGACCGTGTGGTCGTATCCCCGGAACTGCCGACTGAAGGGAAACAGCAGCCACACGAAGGGGACGCTCAGCGGAATCAGAATCCAGCTGTATTTGTACGCATTGGTCTGGGCCTTGTAGATGGCAAGTTGCGGGTTGGAGCGGATTTTCTCGAGCTCTGCCGTGAGCCGATTCCCTTCGGGCAGGGGGGTGCGCTCGAACCCCGCCTCGAACTCGCGCTGGAATTCACTGCTGACCGATCCCAGCACCATGCGCATCGCTTCCTGGTCGGCCCGCACTTCACTGATCTGCCGGTCGACGGCATCGACTTCCGGTGCATCGTCGGCCAGCCGTGCGCGCTCGCTGCGCAATCGTTCGAGCTGAATCTCGTTTACCTCGTAAGCAGACCTCAGCCGCTCGACCCCCTCGACTTCGGTCCTGATCGAATCCGAGCCGCCCAGCGCGTTGAACAACGCAAAGCTGACAAACACGACGAACAAGAACAGGGCGATGGGGCTAACGTAGCTCGCGCGCCGCCCGTCAATGTATTCGCGGGTCAGCTGGCCAGGCCGCCATACAAGCATCGGCAGGGTGCGCCATATCTTGCCTTCGAAGTGCAGAACACCGTGCAGGAGGTCGTGAAAGAACGCTCCGAGTGTCTTGTGGACATGACCGCGCTGCCCGCAACTATGGCAATGCGATCCGATCAACGGCGTGCCGCAATTGAGGCAGGTGCTCTCAAGCGTATGCCCGTCGGTCCCCGCTGCGTTTTCGCCCGCCGGCGGCTCGACCGCCCGTGCGACCAGGCCTCCCTGCGCCATATCTCCGATCGCTTCGATTTCGTTCATGGCTAGATCCCCACGGCGACGCTAGCAGGCCGCCGTGCGCCGGAAAAGAAAAGGCCGCGCTCCTTGCGGGGCGCGGCCTCCTTGGTGATCTCTGTGGATCGGCTCAGCCGTCGTAATCGCCGCCGACCGACGTCGAGCGGGCCGGAGCCGCAGCCGAAAGCCGCATCGCTTCCGCCGACTGGCTCAGCGAGCCGATCTCGTCCGCCTCGTCTTCCTCGTCGGGCAGAACGCGCTGCAGCGACTGGACCAGGCTCTCCTGGAGGATCTTCGGCTTAACAGTGGTCTCGGCAATCTCGCGCAGCGCCACGACCGGGTTCTTGTCGCGATCGCGATCGATGGTGAGCTCGGCGCCGCCGGAGATTTCACGCGCGCGCTGCGCGGCCAACAGCACCAGGTCGAACCGGTTCGGAATCTTGTCGACGCAATCTTCGACGGTAACGCGCGCCATCGGGCACTCCAGCCAATCGGGTTGTTCGGAAAGCGCCGCACTTAGGCGGGCAGGGCGCCGAAGTCAAGGTTTCCCCTTGGCGCACACCTGTTAGGACAGGACCATGGCCGATCGCATCGATGCTTCGAACCGGTTCCGCGATCCGCCTCCGTTCACGGTCGAGGCTCAGGGACATTCGCTCGTGTTCTACGCCGGCGGACCCGAGCGGTTCGAGGCCATGCTGAACCTGATCGAGGGCGCTCGCCAGCGGCTCAAGGTCTGCTTCTATATCTTTTCGACCGACCAGTCCGCGGTGCGCGTGCGCGATGCGCTGGTCGCGGCGGTTCGGCGCGGCGTGGAAGTCCGGTTGATCGTCGACGGCTTCGGCGCGCTTGCCGACGAGCGCTTCTTCGCGCCGTTCATCGAGGCGGGCGGCAAGTTTTCGAGCTTTCTCGCGCGCTTCACCCGCCGCTACCTGATCCGCAACCATCAGAAGATCGTCATCGCCGACGACAAGGTGGCGATGCTCGGCGGCTTCAACGTCGAGAACGCCTATTTCGTCGGGCCCGACGAAGAAGGCTGGAACGATCTCGCCTTCACGGTGCAAGGCCCTGCCGTCGATCGGCTCGGCGATTGGTTCGAGAAGCTCGACGACTGGATTTCGCATCCGCAGGCGCAGTTCCGCAACATCCGGCGCAAGGTGAGGGCTTGGGATGCGGGCCATGGCCCGGTTCAGGTCCTGATCGGCGGCCCGACGACCGACCTCTCGAGCTGGGCGCGCGAAGTCGGCCGCGACCTCGTGGAGGGCGACCGGCTGGACATGACGATGGCCTACTTCTCGCCGCCGCCGCGCCTGATCAAGCGAATGTGCGCGATCGCTCGGAAGGGCGAGACGCGGCTGATCTTTCCCGCGCGGTCGGACAACGGCGCGACCATCGGCGCGGCGCGCGCTCTTTATGGCAAGTTGCTGCGCTCGGGGGCGCGAATCTGGGAATTCCAGCCCAACAAGCTGCATACCAAGCTGATCATTCTCGACGACACCGTCTATCTCGGCAGCGCCAATTTCGACATGCGCAGCCTGTTCATCAACCTCGAGATCGTGCTGAAGATCGAGGATGCCGCGCTCGCCGAGCGGCTGCGCCGCTATTTCGAGCACCATCTGCCGGCTTCGCTGGAAATCACGCCCGAGCTTCACCGCTCGCGCGCCACCTGGTTCAACCGCTTGCGGTGGCGGGTGAGCTGGTTCCTGGTCTCGGTGGTGGACTACACCGTCAGCCGCCGGCTCAACCTCGGGCAATAGCGGAACCGCTGCCGCGCTGGCCGCGTTTGGCGGGCCATGAGGTTTTCCTACTTGCTGGTCTCGCTGGCCCTTGCCGCATGCTCGCCCGCGCAAGACGCGCCGCCTGAACGACAGGAAGCAAACCCACCATCGTCAACCCCTCGACCTCGGGCCGCGCTCTTGCCGGAGGACATCGAAGGCGGTGCCCTCAAGGGTGAGCTGGCGTGCTCTTTCAGCGAAAGTGCGAACGGGCCGCCGCTGCTGCTCGCGAGGGCCGATGTGCGCGACGACTCGATTGCCGACGGCCTGCTCAAGCTCGGATCGTCGGTCCTGGCCTTGCGTTCGGCGGAGGGCGGCGGCTTCAATGCCCTGACAGACGGGGCCCGCTTCACCAGCGGCGACCTCGCCGCGACGGTTACGGTGACGTCGCCCGAGCCGCTCGGCGAAGGCGAATCGCCGCCGCGCGCCGCGAGGCTAACGCTCGAAACGGGGGCGGTCCCCCCGGACCGAATCGAAGGCCTCTGGACCTGCGGCCCCTGACCTCGTTCAATCGTATCCGCTGTCTTGATAGTCGCCTTGGGCCAAGTCGCTGAACTTGGTGATCTTCGGCTCGAAGCGCAGGCGCACCTTGCCGGTCGAACCGTGGCGTTGCTTGGCAACGATCAGCTCTGCCAGCCCGAAGACCTGCTCCATCTCGGCCTGCCAGGCCGCGTGCGCTTCGTGCGCCTTGATGTCGGCGTCGCCGTGCGGGACCTTGGGCTCGCGCGCCGCGACGTAATAGTCCTCACGGAACACGAACCAGACCATGTCGGCGTCCTGCTCGATCGAGCCGGATTCTCGCAAGTCCGAGAGCATCGGCCGCTTGTCTTCGCGCTGCTCGACCGCGCGGCTGAGCTGCGACAGCGCGATCACCGGCACCTGAAGCTCCTTTGCGAGCGTCTTGAGCCCGCGACTGATCTCGGAAATCTCGTTCACGCGGTTGTCCTGGCTACGCCCGCTGCCCTGTAGCAGCTGCAAATAGTCGACCACGATCAACCCGATGTCGTGCCGGCGCTTGAGCCGGCGCGCGCGGGTGCGCAGAGCGGCGATGGTCAGCGCCGGCGTGTCGTCGATGAATAGCGGCAACTCCGCGAGCCTTTGGCTAGCGTAGGACAACTGCTGAAAATCGTCGCGGCTGATCTTGCCCATGCGCAAGGCTTCGCTCGGGATGCCGGCCTGCTCAGCAAGGATACGCGTGGCCAACTGGTCGCTCGACATCTCGAGGCTGAAGAAGGCGACACCCGCACCGACAGATTTCTCGATCCCGTCGCGTTGGTCGCGCAGCATCCGGTCGGCGCAGTTGAACGCGATGTTGGTGGCGAGCGAGGTCTTGCCCATGCCGGGACGGCCGGCGAGGATGATGAGGTCGGAATTGTGCAGGCCGCCGCACTTGTCGTTGATCGAGGTGAAGCCGGTGGTCTTGCCCGAGACGTGGCCGCCGGAGTTTATGGCGGTCTCGATCATCTCAAGCGCCTTGTTGGTGGCGCCGCGGAAGCTCTCGGCCTCGCTCGCGCCGGCCGCGCCTTCGGCGACCCGGAACAGCGAAGCCTCGGCTTCCTCGATCTGCTTCATCGGCTCGACCTCTTCCGAGGTGTCGAGCGCGTGTTCGACCAGCTCGCGGCCGACGCTGACGAGCTCGCGGAGCAGCGCGAGGTCGTAGATCTGCTGCGCCAGCTCGCGCGGGGCGAGCAGGCCGTGCCCGTCCGCCGTGAGACGCGCCAGGTAGCCGGTGCCGCCCAGGTCCTGGATCGCCGGATCGGTCTCGAAATAGGGCTTCAGCGTCACCGGGGTCACGACCATCTGCCGATCGAGCAACATCGCGACTTTCTCGAAGATGCGCGCGTGAAGCGGCTCGAAGAAATGCTCCGCACGGATCGCGACCGGCAGTTCCTCCAGCACGCGATTGTCGATCAGGACCGCGCCCAGGAAGGCCGCTTCCGCCTCGAGATTGGCGGGCAGTGCGCGGCCCGCGGGCGCTTCGGCGGCGGGTCGGTCGAGGACGGAGGTGCTGGGCATCGGCCCCTGATGCGCCGGGCCGAGTCCGGCGGCAAGTGGGCAGGCGGTGCCGCGCGCTGTGGAAAGCGGGCACAAGCCTGGGGGACAGGAGGAATGCCTTGCCGATTCTATCTCGCATCTGCGAAGAGTCGGCGGTGTCCGAGAACCGCATCCTCCACATCGAGCTCGACGGAGCCACGGTCCTGCGGCGCAATCCCACCGTCGAGCAGGAGCGCGAGGTCGCGTTGCGTGACCTCGAGGCGGCGAACGTGTTCGTGCCCTTGCGCGCGGTGGAACGCGGCCATTCGGGTCCGTGGACGCTCAAACTTTCGGTGACCGGGAACGGCCTGGCGCTGATTATCCATGATCGCGACGATGCGCCGGCGGGCACGATCGGCCTTGGCCTCGCGCGATTCCGCCGGGCGGTGCGCGAGTATTTCGCGATTTGCGATTCGTACTACAAGGCCACGCGCAAGGCCTCGGCGCAGGAGATCGAGACTCTCGACATGGCCCGCCGCGCGATCCACGATCGCTGCACGCGTCAGTTGCTCGAAGCGCTCGAGGGCAAGGTGGAAACGGACTTCGCCACCGCGCGGCGGCTCTTTACGCTCATCTGCGTCCTCCATATCAAGGCCTGAGGGACAAAGGGGTCAAACCGGAACGATGGGCAGGAAACGCGCCGTCTCATGGCGGATGCGCCTAGCCGCACTGGCGCTGCTGCTCACGCTCGCCGCGGGCGGCTGGGCCTGGTGGCGGGCGCAGCACTGGGCTCCGCCGCGCGCCGAATTTCCGGTGCAAGGGGCGTTGATCGGCGCCGGCGACGGTCCCGTCAGTTTCCGGGCCCTGCACGCGATAGGGGCGGAGTTCGTCTACCTCGAAGCAAGCGAGAGCGGTGACGCTCGTGACGCGCGCTTCGCTGAGAACCTCCGCCGCGTGCGCGACAGCGGCGTGAGGTTCGGCGCGGTCCATGCCTACGATCCCTGCGTGCCTGCCGATCGCCAGGCGGCCAACTTCGTCACCACGGTCCCGCGCGACGAGGCCTTCCTTCCGCCTGCGATTGCGCTCGAAAAGCTGGCCGAGGACTGTGCCGACGCGGTCAGCGAGGCCGCGGTAGAAAGCGAGCTCACCACCTTCCTCAACCAGGTCGAAGGACATGTCGGCAAACCGGCCGTGCTCAAGATCTCGCCCGAGTTCGAGGAGCGGTACAAGATCGCGGGCCGCATCGAGCGCAACCTCTGGCTCGTGCGCGACTGGTTGCAGCCGGATTACGGCGGCCGCCCCTGGACACTGTGGACTGCCAACACAGCGCTGCGCACCGAAGCCAGCGACGAGCCCGTTCGCTGGGTCGTGCTCCAGCCCTGAGCCAAGTCTGCCAGCGGCCGGGGTGCCTCGCTTGGCCTTGTCGCCTTCCGGGACACGTCCGAGCGCCGCTTTGCCTAGTTCGCTCAATCGGTTAATCCTTGGTCGATGTCGGTCGGCTGGATCATCATTCTGGCACTGGGGGTGTTGGCAGCGGGCGTGCTGATCTGGGCCGCGTCCTTGTGGTTCGTGCGATCCTGGGAAGTGCTCGACGACGATCAGCTCAGCGCGAAACTGGCGGACAGCGCCGACCATCCTACGACGGCCTGGTTGCGCATGCTCGGCTGGTTCTCACGCGGTCCGCGGCGCTTGACGTATCGCCGTGACGAGCGCGGCCGGTTCCGCAAAGTGCGTCGCTATTAGCTAAGTCCGATCGAGAAGCCGCTCGATGCTGTCGTCGGCCGTGCCCGCCTTGCCGTTATCGCTGCCGACTTCCTCTTCGAGCGAGGCGCGGATTTCCTCGATCTCGAGGTCGGGAAGGTGCTCGATCCCGATGAACTGCTCCCGCGCGTCCTGAAGCGCGCGAATCAGTTCGTCTAGCTTGGCCTGCATCGCGGCTGCATCACGGTTCTGAGAGTTCTGGATCAGGAAAACCATCAGGAAGGTGACGATCGTGGTGCCGGTGTTGATCACCAGCTGCCAAGTGTCCGACCAGTTGAAGATCGGGCCGGTCACCGCCCAGACCACGACGACAGTCACGGCAAGCAGGAACGCCAGCGGCTGCCCCACCAGGTGGGCGATGAAGGTCGCGATCCGAGTGAACAGGCGATCCATGCGGAAGGGAAAACCCGCACGAAACGAATTGGTGCCTCGGTTAGCGCGGCAGCACGGCGTCGAACGCTGCCGTCAGCCGTTCCAGGCTGGCGGGCACGTCCTTCAGCTTGTCCAGCCCGAACAGGCCGAGACGGAACGTCCGGTAGTCCGGTCCTTCATCCACCATCAGCGGCACCCCGGCCGCGATCTGCAGGCCCTGCGCGGCGAACTTCTTGCCGTTCTGGACGTCGGGATCGTCGGTGTAGCTGACCACCACGCCCGGCGCCTCGAACCCTTGAGCCGCGACCGAGCGCACGCCCCGCTGCGCGAGCATCGCCCGCACCGCACGTCCCTGCTCCCACTGCGCTTCCTTGAGCTTGTCGAAGCCGATTTCCTTCGTTTCGATCATCGCCTGGTGGAATATGCGCAGCGCATCGGTCGGCATCGTCGCGTGATAGGCATGCCCGCCGCCGAGGTAGGCTTCCATGATCGCGTTCCATTTGTTGAGGTCCATCGCGAAGCTGGTCGATTGCGCGGCCTTGCAGCGCTCCAAGGCTTCATCGCTCAACATCACGAGCCCGGCCGAAGGCGGTGCCGACCAACCTTTCTGCGGGGCCGAGATCAGCACGTCGACGCCAACCTCGCGCATGTCGACCCAGATCGCGCCCGAGGCGATGCAGTCGAGCACGAAGAGCGCGCCGACCTCGTGGGCCGCGGCGGCGGCCTGGCGGATGTAGCCCTCAGGCAGGATCATGCCCGACGCGGTTTCGACATGCGGGGCGAAGACCACAGCGGGCTTCTCGGTCCGAATCGTCTCGACCACTTCATCGATGGGCGCGGGTGCGAACGGGTCCTGCGGGCCATCGCCCTGTCGGCGTGCTTTGCGCACCACTTCGTCCGACGGAATCGAGCCGGCCTCGAAGATCTGCGTCCAGCGATAGGAGAAGAACCCGTTACGAATGACGAGCGCCTTCTTGCCCGTCACGAGCTGCCGCGCGACCGACTCCATCGCGTAGGTCCCACCGCCAGGGATCACCACGGCGCGATGCGCGCCGTAGACCTCGCACAACGTCGCATGGATCTCGCGCATGACCTGCTGGAAGGCGAGGCTCATGTGGTTGAGCGATCGGTCGGTGAACACCACCGAGTATTCGAGCAGGCCTTCGGGATCGATGTCGTTGCGCAGCGCCATTGGGGGAGGTCTCCTTCTGGCGCACCCGAAACACTCGATTGGCGCGCCAGTCAAATGCAGCGTGACGCGGCTCCGCGAGAAAGCGCGGAAGCCGATAAAGCTCAGCCCTCAAGCCACTCCGCGAGCGACGCCAGGCAGTCCCGGGCGAGCAGCTTGCTGCGTTCGGGGCTCCAGCCCTGCTCGGGATCGGGCAGGTCGGCATTGTCCTTGAACGGCATCTCGAGCGTCATCGAGCAGGCGCCGAATCGTTCGGCGAGCTGGTTGGTGCTCATCGTGAGGTTGGCCTTGCCCGGCTTCGACACCGCGTAGCCTTTGGTGGTTTGAAAATCCGGGCTGCGCCGCGCGAGAATCTGACGGAAGCGATAAAATTCGTCGCCGAGGGCGTCGGTCCACGAAGGGATGCCTTCGAACCCGGCGAGGAAGTTGGCCGGAATCGCTTCGTCACCGTGAACATCCATGGCGAACCGCACGCCGGTTGCGTCCATTGCGTTGCGCAGCGCCAGCACTTCGGGCGATTTCTCTGCGCTCGGCTCGGCCCATTCGCGGTTGAGGTTTACCCCGGCCGCGTTGGTCCGCAGATGACCGCGGAAGGAACCGTCGGGATTGCAGTTCGGCACCACGTGGAGCCGGCATTTCTGCCGCAGCACGCGCGCGACCGGGTCTGCGGGATCGCACAGCGCTTCCAGCGCGCCTTCCATCCACCATTCGGCCATGCTCTCGCCGGGATGTTGCCGGGCGTAGAGCCAGACCGGAACCTCGCCCTCGCCGAGTTCGAGGCAGTCGATCGGCCGTCCGTCGAGGCTATGGCCCAGGCAACGATAGCTCACGCCATCGCTCGCCGCGGCTTCCGAGACGAGGTCGTGATGCCGCTCGAGCGAGTAGGGCGCGAAGTAGGCGAACCACGCCAGGTCGCCCTCCGGGACGTATCGGATCGTCAGCGTCCCGCCGTCTTCGTCGCGATCGAAGCTTGTCTCGGTGCGGCCCCACCAGCTGCGGTCTTCGGAAACGCAGGCGCGGTAATCGGTCCACCCGTCCGGGTAGGCCGAGCCGTTCAGGTCTCCGATCTTGAGCTCGAGCTCGCGCCCGGCCGCTCCGGCCACGCGGAAATGGAACCACTGGTAGAATTCGGAATGGTTGTCGCGCGGGATGCGCAGCCGCGCAGTGGCGCCCGAGACGGAGAGAACTTCGATATTGCCGCTGTCGAATGCCGCGTCGATGAGAATGTCGGTCATCGAACCTCGATAGTCTCGCCCGACCGGCCAGGAAACCCTGTGAACAGCGCATCGGCGAGCTTGGCCGCAGCCGCGCGCTGGTCGGCGAAATCGCTGTTGGTCGTCGCGGTGAAGCGTGCGCGGCCTTCCCATAGCGCGTCGCCGCCCGCGCTCGGACGGATCCTGACTTCGAGCTCGGTATCGATCTGGTCGGCTCTGCGATTGCCGCCGAGATTGATGCCAACGCCGACCCCGACACCCGAGCCGTAGGAACCGGTCGAGCCTCCCACACCGACATTTACCGGCGAGCGGCCGCCGCCCGATCGCGCGGTGAAGCGCTCCACGCGGATTTCGGCAACCTGCGCTCCGCCGTCGGGGGTCACGGTATAGCCGAGTTGCGCCAGCTCTTCCGCCACTGCCGTCTGGAACGCCGCATATTCCCAGGAGCCCGCGTCCTCGCCGGGCGCAGCACGAACGGCGATCGGACCGGTTCCGAGCAGCGACGTCTGCCCGCCGGTAAAGCGAGTCACCTCGACGGGCGAGACATAGGCGGGCGTGGCGCAGCCGGCGAGCAGGGCGAGCGGGGCGAGGGCGGCAAGGAATCTCATGCCTCGGGAACGCCCGAGACGCGCAAGGGTTGCACGGGCCCGCGAAGCGACCTAGCTCCCCCGCCCATGAGGGTTCCCGTACTCGTCACAGGCGGTGCCGGCTACATCGGCAGCCATGCCGTGCTGGCACTGCTCGACGCCGGCTGGTCCGTGGCCGTGGTCGACAATCTCACTACCGGCTTCCGCTTCGCCGTGCCCGAGGGCGTCGCCTTCTACGAAGGCGACATCGAGGATTCGGCTCTTCTGGCACGCATCTTCGCAGATCAGGGGACGCGGGCGATCATGCACTTCGCCGGTTCGATCGTCGTGCCGGAATCGGTCGAGAACCCGCTCAAGTACTATCACAACAACACCGTGAAGAGCCGCGCCCTCATCGAAGCGGCCGTCGCTGCAGGCGTCCCGCATTTCATCTTCTCGAGCACCGCCGCGACGTACGGCATCCCCGAGGTCTCGCCGGTTACCGAAGGCACGCCGAAGCAGCCGATCAATCCCTATGGCTGGTCCAAGTTGATGACCGAGCAGATGCTCGCGGACACCGCCACCGCGCATCCCCTGAACTACTGCGCGCTGCGCTATTTCAACGTCGCTGGCGCCGACCCGCAAGGGCGAAGCGGCCAGTCGACCGCCGGCGCAACGCACCTCATCAAGGTCGCGGTCGAGGCGGCGCTCGGCAAGAGAGCCAGCGTCTCGGTGTTCGGCACGGACTACGACACGCCTGACGGCACCGGCGTGCGCGATTATATCCATGTCAGCGATCTTGCCGCAGCGCACGTGCTCGCGCTCGAAGCGCTGCTCGCTGAGCCGCGGCGCTCGCTGACGATGAATTGCGGCTATGGCCGGGGCTTTTCGGTGCTCGAGGTGCTCGACGCGGTCGACCGCGTCACCAATCTCAAGATCGAGCGGGTCATGGAGGCGCGCCGCGCGGGCGATCCCGATTCGCTTGTCTCTGACCCTTCGCTGCTCAAACAGACGCTGCCGTGGCAACCCCGGCATGACCGGCTCGACGAGATCGTCTCCCACGCGCTCGCGTGGGAACGCAAGCTGTCCGACCTGCGCGGTGCTTGACTTGATCCCGTCGCGCGCATAGGGCGCGCCTCGTAATTCCGGCACCGGGGTGTCCCTGGTGCCGCACTTTTTTGGAAATGCCGTCATGAAGATCGTCAACAGCCTGAAGTCGCTCAAGGGCCGCCATCGGGACAACCGCGTGATCCGTCGCCGCGGCCGGGTCTACGTGATCAACAAGACCAACCGCCGCTTCAAGGCGCGCCAGGGTTGATTCGCGTTCCGTCGCGATTCGTTCGCGGCATTGGCATAAGGGAAGGCCTCCGAGCAGTCGGGGGCCTTTTGCATGCCTGATGATCTCCAGGCCCCAATTCCACCACAAGCTGTCGTGTTCGACGTCGGCAAGGTGCTGTACGAATGGGACCTGCGCCATCTCTATGCAAAGCTGATCGACGATCCGGCTGAACTCGACTGGTTCCTCGCGAACGTCGTCACGGTCGATTGGCACTTCCGCCACGATGCAGGCCATCCGCTCGAACAGAGCGTGCCGGAACTCAAGGCGAAGTTCCCCGAGCATGCGGACTTGATCGATGCGTATGTGCCGCGCTTCAACGAAACGCTGCCCCATCCGGTCCCGGGCTCGCTCGAGCTGGTCGAGCGGCTTGCCGAGCGCGATGTCCCCCTGTTCGCGCTGACCAACTTCGGCGGCGAATTCTTCCGCGAGTTCCGCGCGAAGTCGCCGGTGTTCAGGCATTTCCGCGACGTAGTCGTCTCGGGCGACGAGAAATGCGTGAAGCCCGACCCGCGCATCTACGAAATTGCCGAGCGCCGCTTCGGTTATGCACCCGAAACGTTGTTCTTCACCGACGACAACTCGCACAACATCGAGGCCGCCGCCGCACGCGGCTGGCAGACGCATCTCTTCACCGACGCCGCGCGGCTCAAGGTTGCCCTCATCGAACGCGGCCTGCTGACTTGAAAAGAAAGGCCCCCGCGCGGGGGGGGGAAGCGCGGGGGCCTAGTCTGCGTCCCGAATGGAGGGGGGAGAGGGACGCGGGGAAATCGGGGAGCTACTTGTGGTCCTGGTTGCAGGTCGCGAGGTCTGCGGCGTTCAGCTCCGCCTGGCTCGACCTGAACTTGGTTGCCGGCTGGCCGACCTTGCGGGAGAGCTTGCGGCAAGCGACCGCGGGGCGCGGATCCACACCGCGGCTGACGCAGGCACTGGCGCCGCAGCTCCAAGTCCGGCCGGAGATGATGACGGTCTCGGCACTCTTGAACGACGCTGCAAACTCGGCCCGCATCGTTTCCGACTGCGCCACAGCGGGAGCGCCGACGAGCGCGGCGGTGGTCAATCCCACGGCGAGAAACGGCAGCAATCGGGCCATCGCGATATCCTTTGCAGACATCAATGTTAGTTGCGAATCGCCACTTAAAATGGTGAGTTGCAAAATGCAACGGGAAATGCCGTGCCGCTTGGCGGCGAGCAAATCCGCAGTAGGATAGCTACGATGCTACGCGAGACCTTGCGCGATCTGTCCGGCAGCGGCCTTCCGCTCGCGCTCGAAGTCATGGGGGAACGCTGGTCGTTCATGATCCTGCGCGCCGCCTTCAACAAGCTTCGGCACTTCGAAGAAATCCAGGCGGAGCTGGGTATCGCCCGGAATATCCTCTCCAATCGACTATCCAAGCTGGTCGATCACGGCGTGCTCGAACGAATCCCTTGCGAGCACGATCGTCGCAAGGTCGAATACCGGCTGACCGAGAAGGGCAGCGATCTCCTACCCGCGATGCTCGCGCTGCGGCAGTGGGGGGAGAAATACACCACGCGACCGCCCTCTAACCTCGTGCTCGTCGACGCGCGTGACGGCAAGCCGATCGCGCCGATCGGTATTCGCGCCGCGGACGGCCGCGACATCGGCTGGCACGACCTCGCCTGGCAGGACCGGTCGGCCTGACCGGCCTCGGCGGGTCAGCGAACCCGCCGGACCCGCACCGCTGCCTGCCCCTGGTACCGCATCAGATAGCTACCCATCGACGCGCTCCGGATCTCCACCGAGGCCCCGGGGCGCGGCGGGTTGTAGGCCAGCGACACGCCTTCCACGAACTGCCACTGCGCGCCATCCTCGAGCGTCACGAGGTGAATCCCCGGCTCTCGCTCGACCGAAGCGACCACCGTGGCCTCGATCGAATCGGCCTCGGCCTGCGCCGTCACGCGCTCGGGCTGCGACGACCGCGCCCGCGGAACCTGCTCGCTCCCCAACCCGCGCGGCCCGGCGGCGGCCTGCGGCGCGGGCTCCTCGCTGGCGGAGAGCGCATCGTAGCACGCCACGCGCGCGTCGATCTCGGCGATCGTTGCACAAGCGCGCAGCTCGCCGCGAAGCGCCGCCTCGCCTTGAGCCGTGGCTGGCACGGCGGCCGCAACGGCGGTCGAGCCCAATATCATCGCCAAAACCGCCCGGTACCCCATCGTCACGCTCCCAACTGGTGCGGCCCGCCGGCCGTCTTGGGCGCCGCTCTATCAGACGTCCCGCCGGCGCCCAAGCGCTCGCGTCAGGCTCGCGGCGCCTGCCGGCGATAGCTCAGCGCCTCCGCCACGTGGATACGCCCGACCTGCTCCGCCCCGGCAAGGTCCGCGATCGTCCGCGCCACGCGCAACATGCGGGTGTAACCGCGCGCCGACAGCCGCATCGCTTCGGCCGCCTGGAGCAGCAGCTTGCGCCCCGGCTCGTCGGGCGTCGCGTGCGCTTCGAGCGCGTCGCCATCGAGCTCCGCGTTCGAGCGAATGCCCCGCGCGGTCTGGCGGGAGCGTGCAGCGCCGACGCGGACGGCGACCTCGGCCGAGCCTTCGGCCGGCGGGGGCAGGGCGAGATCGGCGGCGCTCACCGGATCGACCTCGACGTGCAAGTCGATCCGGTCGAGCAGCGGGCCCGAGACCTTGCCCTGGTAATCGGCGGCACAGCGCGGCGCGCGGCTGCAGGCGAGGGCGGGATCGCCGAGGTGCCCGCACCGGCAAGGGTTCATCGCCGCGACGAGCTGCACGCGCGCCGGATAGCTCACGTGCGCATTGGCGCGCGCGACGTCGACTTTGCCGGTCTCCAGCGGCTGGCGCAGCGAATCGAGCACGGCGCGCTGGAACTCGGGCAACTCGTCGAGGAACAGCACCCCGAGATGCGCGAGGCTCACCTCGCCCGGTCGCACGCGCAGCCCGCCACCGGTCAGCGCCGCCATCGAGGCCGAATGATGCGGCGCGCGAAACGGACGCGCCCGGCTTATCCGCCCGCCTTCGAGCGTGCCAGCGACCGACGCGACCATGCTCACCTCGAGCGCTTCCGCCGGCGAGAGCGGAGGGAGGATTCCCGGAAGGCAACTCGCCAGTAGGCTCTTGCCCGCGCCAGGCGGCCCGATCATCAACAGGTTGTGCCCGCCGGCCGCCGCGATCTCGAGCGCGCGCTTGGCGGTCTCCTGGCCCTTCACCTGCCTGAGGTCGGGGCCGTGGACGGGCTCCTCCACTTCGCCCGCCTGGGGCTCGGGCAACCGCTGCGCCCCTTTGAGGTGGTTGAGCAGCGCGACCACGCTCGGCGCCGCGATCACTGGCACCCCGCTGGCCCACCGTGCCTCGGCGCCCTGGCCGGCGGGACAGATCAGCCCTTTCTCCTGCTCGCTTGCGTGCAGCGCAGCCAGCAAGACGCCCGGCGACGCGGCTATCCGGCCGTCGAGCGCAAGCTCCCCGACCGCGATCCAGTCGGTCAACTGCTCGGCATCGGTCACGCCCATGGCCGCCAGCAGGGCGAGCGCGATCGGCAGGTCGTAATGGCTGCCTTCCTTCGGCAGGTCGGCGGGCGAGAGGTTGATCGTGATCCGCTTGGGCGGCAGCGACAGCCCCATCGCGGCGAGCGCGGCCTGGACCCGCTCGCGGCTTTCTCCGACCGCCTTGTCCGGCAGCCCGACGATCATGAAGCGCGGCATGCCCGCCGCCACCTGGCACTGCACCTCGACCGGCCGCGCCTCCAGCCCGAGATATGCCACCGTCGAAACGAGTGCGACCACGTGTTTCCCCCTATCCCCCTGCGGTTGATAGCGGGGCGCGGACCCGTGTCGAGCGGGGATGCATCCATCTTGGGTAAGAGCGCGGAAACCCTGTTCCTTGAGAGATGGTCAGGGGCGGCGGGCGCAGCCTGCCCTCATGCGCGCGCTCCTCGCCTTTCTGCTCGTGGTCCTCGCGTCAGCGACGCCGGCCTCGGCGCGCCTGGCGCCATCCGAGGCGCCGGCGGCGCTGGCGGAGGCATCGGCTGCAGCCTACGGCCCGTTCCGTGTCCTCGATCAGGCCACTGCCGCGCTGGTCGATGTCACCGACGAAGCCGCGCCGGCTGCCTTCCGGGCCATGCTGCGCGACCACCCCGGCCTTGCCACGCTCGTCTTCGTCGAATGTCCCGGGACTTACGACGATCGCGCCAATCTCGCGCTCGGCCGGCTGATCCGCGCGGCGGGTCTCGTCGCCTGGGTGCCCGAGGGCGGTTCGGTCCGGTCCGGAGCGGTCGAGCTGGTCCTGGCCGGAACCGCGCTTCGCATCGACGACGGCGCCGAGTTTGCCGTCCATGCCTGGCTCGACGACGACGGGCGCCAGGCGCGCGATTACGCCGCCGATTCGCCCGAGAACCGCAAGTACCTTGCCTACTATCGCGAGATGGGCATGACCGCCGCGCAGGCAGCGGCCTTCTATGCGATGACCAACTCGGTCCCATTCGACGAGGCGCTGTGGCTCGACGGGGCGGAGATGCGTCGCTGGATCGGGCGCGGCGAGCCAGCCGAACCGCGCCTCGCCTACCTTGACTTGGCGCCCGCTCTCAACTAACCGCGCGCCCTGACCGAGGCCGCCCTTGCGGGTGGCCCTTTTCGTTGAATTCAGGATTTACGACATGAAGCGCACTTTCCAGCCGAGCAACCTCGTTCGCGCCCGCCGGCACGGGTTCTTCGCCCGCAAGGCCACTCCGGGCGGCCGCAAGGTGCTCCGCGCCCGCCGCGCGCGTGGCCGCAAGAAGCTCTGCGCCTGAGCTGAGCGACAGCTCTCCTCCCGTCGCGGTGATAAGACGCCGCGCGGATTTCGTTGCCGCCAACCGGGGTCTGCGTGTCGCACGCCCCGGTTTCGTGCTTTTGGCGCGCCCGAACGGCGGCCTCGGCAAGCGCTACGGCGTCACCGTCACCAAGAAGATCGGCAATGCAGTCGTCCGCAACCGGATGAAGCGCCGCTTCCGCGAGCTTCTCCGCGCTGCGCTTCCAGAGGCCGGCCTGCCTGACCACGACCACGTCCTGATCGGCCGTGAAGGCGGCATCGAGCGAGACTTCGCCAAGCTGCGCGAGGAACTCGCCATCGCCCTCGAACGCGCCGCGGCCGGCAAGGGCGATCCGCCGAGGAAGCGGAAGAAATGACGTTCACAGAGGCACGGAGGCACGAAGAGACTTCGTTCTTCTCGTCATCCCCGCGAACGCGGGGACCCAGTCGGCTCGCCAACCGTCACGGGGTCCCCGCTTCCGCGGGACTTACGAGAGAAGAACAGACCCTCGGCGTCTCCGCGTCTCCGCGTGAATCCCTTCGGCACGCGAGATCGTCCCATCTCCGTGCCTCTGTGCCTCTGTGAGCGCCTCCTTGAAGTACCTCCTCATCCTCCTCGCCCGCGCCTGGCAGCTGGGCCCGTCGCGCGTGCTGCCGCCCACGTGCCGCTACCAGCCCTCGTGCAGCGAATATGCCATCGAAGCCCTGCAAAAACATGGGGCGATCAAGGGTGGATGGATCGCCGCCAAGCGGCTAATGCGCTGCCACCCTTGGGGGGGACACGGATACGACCCGGTGCCTTGAAGGCCCTGCACGCTAATCTCACTTAGGATCGACCTTGGACAACCAGCGCAACATCATCATCGCCGTCGTGCTGAGCCTCGCTCTGCTGTTCGGCTTCGACCTGGTGATGGGCCAGCTCTATCCTCAGCCGGCGCCGAGCGAACTTGTCACCACGCAGGCCGACACGCCCGCTCAGCGCGCCGCCACCCAGTCGCGCGATGGCGGGCTGACCGATCCGCTCGACCAGGCCGCCGAAGTCCGCGACCTGCGCACCGAGCTCGCCAGTCGTAACCGCATCGCGATCGACGCGCCCGAAGTGGCCGGCTCGATCAACCCGGTCGGCGCGCGCGTGGACGATATCGTGCTCAAGACTCACCGGCAGACCGTGGCCAAGGACAGCGGCCCAGTGCGCCTGTTCTCGCCAGACGGCACGCCGGCGCAGCAGTTCGCGCAATTCGGCTGGGTCGGCGAGGGGATCGCGCTGCCCGATGCGCGCACCGTATGGCAGGCGGAAGGCGGTCCGCTCGCGCCCGGCAAGCCCGTCACGCTCACTTGGGACAACGGCGAAGGCCAGCGCTTCACGCTGCGCTTCACGATCGACGAATACTACATGCTCACCGTCGACCAGACGGTCGCGAACACCGGCACCGGCTCGATCGCGGTGCGGCCTTACGCGTTCATCAATCGGACCGAGCGCACCGCCAGCCCCGACACCTTCAACGTCCATTCGGGGCCGATCGGCCTGTTCGGCGACGCCGTCGACTTCGACTGGAACTATGACGACGTCGCCGAGGAAGGCCCGGTCTCGCCAACCGGTCGAGCGGGGTGGGTCGGCTTCACCGACATCTACTGGCTCTCGGCCCTGATCCCCGACGGCGATGCCCGCGCCGAGGGGAGCTTCCGCAGCCTCGGCAGCGACTTCTACCGCGCCGACCTGCTCTACGAGCCGGTCACTCTCCCGGCGGGCCGCCAGGTCACGCAGACCACGCGCCTCTTTGCGGGCGCCAAGGAAAGCACGGTCCTCGATCGGTACGAGGATGCCGGCATCGAAAAGTTCGGCTTGGCGATCGACTGGGGCTGGTTCCGCTGGTTCATGTACCCGATCTTCTGGCTCCTGAAGCAGCTCTACGCGCTCTCGGGCAACTTCGGGGTCGCCATCATCCTGCTCACGGTCGTGGTCCGCGCGCTGCTGTTCCCGATCGCGCAGAAGCAGTTCGCCTCGATGGCGCAGATGCGCGCGGTGCAGCCCAAGATGAAGGCGCTGCAGGAACGCTACAAGGACGACAAGCCGCGCCTCCAGCAGGAGATGGCCAAGCTCTACAAGGACGAGAAGGTCAATCCGCTCGCGGGCTGCCTGCCGATCTTCCTGCAGATCCCGATCTTCTTCGCGCTCTACAAGGTGCTGCTGATCGCGATCGAAATGCGCCACAAGCCGTTCGCGCTGTGGATCAAGGACTTGTCCGCGCAGGACCCGGCGATGATCCTCAACCTGTTCGGGTTGCTGCCGTTCACCCCGCCGAGCTTCCTCGGCATCGGCGTGCTCGCAGTGCTGCTCGGGGTCACGATGTGGCTGCAGTTCAAGCTCAACCCGGCGCCGATGGACCCGATCCAGCAGCAGGTCTTCATGATCATGCCGTGGATGCTGATGTTCGTGATGGCGCCGTTCGCCGCGGGCCTGCTGCTCTACTGGATCACCTCGAACATCCTCACCCTGGCCCAGCAGAAGTACCTCTATTCGAAGCACCCGCAGCTCAAGGCGGCGGCAGAGAAAGAGGCCGCCGACAAGGTCAAGGCGGCCGATCGCGACAAGGCCAAGGGGTGATTTCCTTTTCCCCACGTCATGGCGAGAAGCGTAGCGACGAAGCAATCCAGGGCGTTGCGCGCCGACGCCCTGGATTGCTTCGCTTCGCTCGCAATGACGAAGAACGCTAATGGAAGACCCGGACCTCATCGAGGAAGCGCGCAAGCTGTTTTCCGGCCGCGTCGAGTTCCTGCTCTCCGCGCCCTCGCTTGATTTCCTGCCCGAGGCCGACTTCCCCGAGGTCGCCTTCGCGGGCCGTTCGAACGTCGGAAAGAGCTCGCTGATCAATGCGGTGACCGGCCGCAAGTCGATCGCGCGCACCTCGGTCACCCCTGGGCGGACGCAGGAGCTCAATTTCTTCGAGGTCGGCGATCCGACGCGTTTCCGGCTGGTCGACATGCCGGGCTATGGCTTCGCCAAGGCGCCGGTCAAAGTGGTGGAGCGCTGGCGCCGCCTGGTGCGCGATTTCCTGCGCGGCCGGCAGGTCCTGCGCCGGACGCTCGTCCTCATAGACAGCCGCCACGGCATCAAGCCGCCCGATGAAGAGATGCTCAAGATGCTCGACGAGGCCGCGGTCGGCTATCGCCTCGTCCTCACCAAGGCCGACAAAGTGAAGGCGAGCGAGCTGGCCGCCACGCTCGCGAAGGTGGAGGCGCAGGCCCGCCGGCACGTCGCCGCCTATCCCACGATCCATGTCACCAGCGCCGAGAAAGGCATGGGCATCGCCGAACTGCGCGCGGCCATCCTCGCCGACGCCGCGGCCTGACTAGCCGGAACGGAACGCTAGGCCGGCCATTGGTCGCAAGAGGTCGTGAGCGGGGATTCAGTCATGCGCGAATTCGAGAACAAGGTCGCCATCGTCACCGGTGGCGGGTCCGGCATCGGTGAGGCGATCGCATTGCGGCTGGCCGAGAAAGGCGCCCGCGTGATTGTCACCGACATCGACGAGAGCGCGGCGCAGGGCGTGGTTTCGCGCATCGAGGACGGCGGCGGCGAAGGCGCGTCGATGAAGCACGATGTCGCATCGGCGGATGCCGCCGAAGCAGCGGTCGCGCGGGCGGAGGAGCAGTTCGGCGCACTCCATCTCGCGGTCAACAACGCGGGCATCGGCGGTGAGCTCAACCCGGTCGGGAAATACGGAATCGACGCCTGGAACCGCGTCATCGACATCAACCTCAATGGGGTGTTCTACGGGATGCGGTGCCAGATCCCCGCGATCGAGCGCGCGGGCGGAGGGGCGATCGTCAACATGGCCTCCATCCTCGGTTCGGTCGGTACCGCCAATTCGGCGGCCTACGTCGCGGCCAAGCACGGCGTGGTCGGGCTGACCAAGGCGGCGGCACTCGAATACGCGAAGCGCAACGTGCGCATCAATGCGGTCGGCCCCGGCTACATCGATACGCCGCTCCTCGAAGCGCTCGAAGACGATGCGCGCGCCGCGCTCGTCGGTCTGCATCCGTTGGGAAGGCTCGGCGCGGCGGACGAGGTGGCGGAACTCACCCTGTTCCTGCTTTCGGAACGCGCTTCGTTCGTGACCGGCAGCTACCATCTGGTGGATGGCGGTTACACGGCCCGGTAGCAGGGACGCGGGTTGGCATTTTCACTCCATGACAGTGTCAACGGCGTCAACACCGTTCAGGGTCGACACGTCATTGCTGAACGATTAGGGCCGGCCTCCTCGGGCAAAACAGGGTGGTGACTGCGTGAAGCTGATCATCGGCAACAGGAATTACTCGAGCTGGTCGTTGCGCGGCTGGCTCGCCGCCAAGCAGTCGGGCCTCTCGTTCGAGGCGCTCACCGTCCATATCGACGGAGACGACTGGCAGGCCGCCAAGAAGCTCGAAGGCGAATTCCAGCCCTCGGCCGGCAAGGTGCCGGTGCTTTGGGACGGCGAGGTCGTGGTCTGGGATTCGCTCGCGATTCTCGAGTACCTCTCCGACAAGGTCGGCCGCGAGCGGTTCTGGCCCAAGGACGATGCCGCGCGCGGCATGGCGCGCGCGATGGTGGCCGAGATGCACAGCTCCTATCTCGCGCTTCGCCGCCTCTATCCGATGAACATCCGCAAGCGCATCTCCGGCATCGAGATGACCGACGAGGCGCGGCACGACATCGTGCGCATCCTCGGTCTGTGGGCCGAAGCGCGCGCGCGGTTCGGCAAGGGCGGCCCGTTCCTGTTCGGCACCTTCAGCGCCGCCGACATCTTCTACGCCCCCGTCGTCACCCGCTTCGCCACTTACGGGATCGGCGTGCCCGGGTTCGCCCAGGCCTACATGCAGGCGATCTGGGAGCACGACTGGATGCAGGAATGGATCCAGGGCGCCGAGGACGAGCAGTGGGTCATCGAACAGTTCGAGGTCGCCTGAGGCGCGCTCAATCCTTCGGCGGGTAAGGCGTGCCGTCCTTGTGCAGGTAGGCGTCCCCTGAAAACTTGAGGTCGATGTCGGGGTATTCGCCCCAGTCGCGCGCTGAGTCGCCGGCACTCACCGCCAGCAACGTGCAATCGGCTGCGCTGCGGTTCTGCAGGTGATGCGCGTTGCGGACCCCCTTGGGCCAGGCCGCCACGTCGCCCGCGCGCAGCACGGTCTCTCCGTCGTCCTCGATCAGCACGGCCTCGCCGGAGAGGACCACCAGCAATTCGTCTTCCTCGGCGTGCCAGTGGCGCTGCGAGCTCCACGCGCCCGGCGCCAGGGTCACGTGGGCGGCACCCATCACGGAGAGCCCGCAAGGCCCGGCCAATCGGCGTACCCAGCGGCCCTCCACCGGCCGGTCGTAGGGCGATGGGTAGCCGGTGCGGTTGCTCTGCGGGATCGCCGCGAGATCGATCTTGGGCATTGTGGGTCTCCCCGTGCTGGTCAGCGGCCGGTGCCTCGTCTACCCCCGCTGCGATGGGAAATTCCAGCGATGTCGTCAGCCTCGCCGAAGCGCTGATCGCGTGCGAGAGCGTTACGCCGGCGCGCGGCGAGGTATTCGACGTGTTCGAGGCGATGCTCGAACCGTTCAGCTTCGATATCAAGCGCTTCATTGACGGGGGCGAGGTCGAGAATTGCCTCGCCATCCGCCGGGGGCCGGAGGGTAGCCGCCACTTCGCTTTCGCCGGTCATCTCGACGTCGTGCCCCCCGGCGACGGCTGGACCAGCCCGCCTTTCGCCCCGCAGCGCCGCGCGGGCCTGCTCTACGGGCGCGGCGCGGTCGACATGAAGGGCTCGATCGCCGCCATGGTCGCGGCGCTCGCCGACATTCCCGCCGAGGCCGGCACGGTCAGCCTGATCATCACCGGCGACGAGGAAGGCCCCGCCGTCCACGGCACCCGCGCGCTGATCGAGCTGATCCGCGAGCGCGGGGAAATCCCCGACGTCTGCCTGGTCGGCGAGCCGACTTCGGTTGCGCGCCTCGGCGACATGGCCAAGATCGGCCGGCGCGGCTCGGTAAATATCTTCCTCGAGGTCGAGGGGCGCGAGGGGCACGTCGCATATCCGCATCTCGCCGACAACCCGATCCCGCGCCTCGTCGCCATGCTCGCCGAGCTGGACGCGCTCGTGCTCGACGAGGGCACCGATTGGTTCCAGGCGTCCAATCTCGAAATCACCGACCTCGAGGTCGGCAACCCGGCGCACAATGTCATCCCCGCGAAAGCGAAGGCGCGCATCTCGATCCGTTTCAACGACTTGCACAGCGGCGCCGCGCTAGGAGAGCGTATCGCGGAGATAGCGGCGCGCCACGGGGGCACCGCGCGGCCGGTGGTCTCCGGCGAATCCTACCTCACGCCGCCAGGCCTGCTGTCCGACATCGTGGTCGCCGCGATCGAGGCCGAAACCGGCCTCACGCCCGAGCTTTCGACCAGCGGGGGCACCTCCGACGCGCGCTTCCTCAAGGACCTGTGCCCGGTCATCGACTTTGGGCCGCCGAACGCCACGATGCACAAGCGCGACGAGGCCGTGGCGCTTGACGACCTCGAGGCGCTGACGAGAATCTATCGCCGCATCGCGCTGGCCGCGCTGACGGGAGAGCAGCCATGAGCACCGACGCAGAGGACATCGCCCGCACCGCCGCGCCGATCGGCCACGGCCGGCTGCAATGGCGCATCCTGATCGGTTTCATCGCCGGTCTCGTCCTCGGGCTCCTCGCCTTCACCTTCGCGCGCGACGCGGCTTGGGTCGATTGGATCGTGACGTACGTCACGGGTCCGATCGGGCAGATATTCCTGCGACTGCTGTTCATGCTGGTCCTGCCGCTTCTGTTCGCGGCGCTGGTCGTGGGAATCGCCGAGATGGGCGAGGTCCGCGCGCTCAAGCGCATCGGGCTCCGGACGCTCGCCTATACGGTAATCGTCTCCAGCATGGCGGTGGCGATATCGCTCGCTGCGGTGAACCTGCTGCGGCCGGGCGACGGCGTCGATCCCGTGGCGGCGCAAGAGCTGCTCGCCGAGGGTGGGGAGGGCGCCCAGGGGATCATCCAGGCCTCTGCCGAAAGCCAAGCTGGGATGAACGCGCTCGTCTCGATCGTCCCCAGCAACGTCGTCCAGGCGATGTCGAACAACGACATCCTCGCGGTGATGTTCTTCGCGCTCGCCTTCGGAGTCGGCCTGCTGCTCGTCCAGACGCGCCGCACCGCGCAGCTCAAAGACGCGATCGAGGGCATTTTCGAAGTCGCGATGAAGCTGATCGGCCTTGTGATCCAGCTCGCGCCGATTGCGATCTTCTGCTTCATGTTCAATCTCTCGGCGCAGTTCGGTTGGGACCTCCTCTTCAAGCTGGCCGCGTTCGTCGGCGTCGTGCTCCTGGCGCTCGGCATCCAGATGTTCGTGACGTTTCCCGCGCTGCTCAAGTTTCTGGCGGGCAAGAGCCCGCTCGCGTTCTTTCGCGAGACGCGCGAGGCGAGCGTGATGGCCTTCGCCACCGCGAGCTCGAACGCCACGCTGCCGACCGCGCTACGCGTCGCGGATGCCGAGCTGAAGTTGCCGCCAAAGATCGCCCGCTTCGTGCTGACCATCGGGGCCACTGCCAACCAGAACGGCACGGCGATGTTCGAAGGCGTGACCGTGCTGTTCCTCGCCCAATTCTTTGGCGTCGACCTGACGCTCGGCGATCAGCTTTTCGTGATGCTGGTCTGCATCCTCGCCGGCATCGGCACCGCGGGCGTTCCCGGCGGTTCGCTGCCGGTCATCGCGCTGATATTGGTCGGGGTCGGCGTGCCGCCCGAAGGCATCGGCCTGATTCTCGGCGTCGACCGCTTCCTCGACATGTGTCGCACCACGCTCAACGTCGTCGGCGACCTCGTGGCCGCGCAAGTGATCAGCGCGCTGAGCCGCGAGGAAGCGGCTCAGTCGCCGGTTTCGACGTAGCGCACCGGCACGAACTCGCCGAGGCCGCACGTCGGGCCGTTGATTCCGCCCGATCGCAGCACGGTGATCGTGTCGACGGAGCAGAGCTGCCCGATAGTCGTCTCGTAGGCGAAACGTTCTTCGAAACCGAGCCCCGAGCAGCGCGCGGGAAGCGTGTTGCGATAGGTCTCGCGCCCCAGGTCGAAGTCGATGGTGCGATCATCGTGGACCACGGTGTTCTGGATCCGGCTGGTCTGGATGCATCTCACGGCCTCGCCGACCACTTCTACCGCAGGGGCCCGAACCTCGCCCTCGCGGTCCATTTCAGCGGTGCAGGCCGACAGAGCTGTCATGGCGACAGCCAGCGCCGGCATGGCGATCAGGCGCTTGGTCATGTTCCTTCTCCTTGCAGACGCACGGGGCGTCATGCCGATGACGGAGGCGTCGCGCGTCTGCCTTTGCCAACGGGCTTTTCCAGCACCTTGTTCCGGTATGCGCAGAGGTCGACGACCGGGCAGCGCCAGCATTCCGGAACGCGCGCCTTGCAGGTGTAGCGGCCGTGCAGAATCAGCCAGTGATGCGCATGGCGGCGGAACGGCTGCGGGACGCGTTTCTCGAGCTTCGCCTCGACTTGCTCCGGCGTCTTGCCTCGGGCCAGCCCGGTGCGGTTCGAGACGCGGAACACATGCGTATCCACCGCGAAGGTCTCTTCTCCGAAAGCACAGTTCATCACCACGTTGGCCGTCTTGCGACCGACACCAGGCAGGGTGACCAAGGTATCTCGATCGGTCGGCACCTCGCCGCCATGCTCGGCGACGAGGATTTCCGAGAGCGCAATCACGTTCTTCGCCTTGGCATTGAACAAGCCGATGGTCTTGATGTGCTCCTTCAGCCCGTCTTCGCCCAGCGCAATCATCTGCTCGGGGGTCTTCACCTCGGCGAATAACCCCCGTGTGGCCTTGTTCACGCCCACGTCGGTCGCCTGCGCGGAGAGCACTACCGCCACCAGCAGTTGGTAGACGTTGCCGAACTCCAGCTCGGTCTCGGGCGCGGGATTGTCTTCCGCCAGCCGGCGGAAGAACTCGAACGTCTCGTCCCTGGTCATGCTCTTGGCGTCAAAGCCCGAGAACCTGCCCCATCACGTAGCGCCTCGCCGGTTGCCCGATCAGCCACGCGGCCCCGCGCACCGCCCCATGCGCGAAGATCATCCGATCTTCAGCGCTGTGCGAGAGCGTCAGCCGCTCGTGTTCGCCGGCGAGGATAACGCTGTGCTCGCCCGCGACGGTCCCGCCTCGCAGGCTGGCGAATCCGATCGTGCCTTGCTCGCGAGCACCCGTGTGCCCGTCGCGTCCACGCTCGCTGTGCGCGGCGAGTTCGATCTGCCGGCCGGAAGCCGCCGCCTCACCCAACAGCAACGCTGTGCCCGAAGGGGCATCGACCTTCATCCGGTGATGCATCTCGAGGATTTCGATGTCCCATTCGGGCCCCAGTCGCGCGGCCGCCTCGCGCACGAGGTGCGCCAGCAGTGTCACGCCAAGCGAGGTGTTGCCCGTCTGGAGCACGGCAATTGCCTGCGCTGCGGAATCGATGGCGGCATGGTGCCGCTCTTCGAGTCCGGTGGTGCCGATCAGGATGGGAATGCCCGCCCCAATCGCGGCGTGAAGATTGGCTTCGAGCGCGGTCGGTGCGGAGAAATCGACCAGCGCGTCGCTTCGGTCGGCAAGGCCTGCCGCGTCGCCGCCCTTGTCGATGCCGCCGGCGTTCTCGTGCCCCGCCGCGTCGATCGCGCGCGCCAGCGCATGTCCCATGCGTCCTTCGCTGCCGATGATGCCGATGCGTGCCATTGCGTCTCCCGAATTTGGGGTGCTTCATGCGGCCAATGGACGGCATCCGCAACATCGTCATCCTCACCGGTGCGGGAATCAGCGCCGAGAGCGGACTCCGGACCTTCCGCGCGGAAGATGGGTTGTGGGAGGATCACCGCGTCGAGGACGTCGCCACGCCGCAGGCCTTTCGCCGCGATCCCGAGCTGGTGCAGCGCTTCTACGACGAGCGCCGCGCTCAGGTGATGGCCGCCGAACCCAACGCCGCGCACCGTGCGCTGGCGCGGCTCGACGAGAGCTGGAGCGGCGAGCTGCTGATCGTCACGCAGAACATCGACGACCTGCACGAGCGCGCCGGCGCACGCCGCGTCCTGCACATGCACGGGGAGGCGCTCTCCGCCTGGTGCACGGCTTGCGACGCCCGCAATCGCTGGACCGGCACGCTGAGCGACGCGCCGGTCTGTCCTGCCTGTGGGAAGCCGTCCCTACGCCCTGATATCGTCTGGTTCGGCGAAATGCCTTACGAGATGGACCGCATCTTCGCGGCGATCGTGCGCGCCGATCTGTTCGTCTCGGTCGGCACCTCGGGCGCCGTCTATCCGGCCGCAGGGTTCGTGCAGCAGGCGAGAAGCGCGGGCGTGCGTACGCTCGAGCTCAATCTCGAGCGGAGCCAGGGATCGGCATGGTTCGACGAGACGCGCCTCGGCGCGGCGAGCAAGCTGGTCCCCGCGTGGGTTGAGGAGGTCATGGCATGAGCGAGCATCACGGAAGCTGCCATTGCGGGAAGATTCGGCTGGTCCTGCGCGAGACGCCGGTCGAGGGCGCCGAATGCAACTGCTCGATCTGCCGCCGCACGGCCGGGCTATGGCACTACGGGGCGCCCGAGACGGTCTCGGTCGAAGGCGAGGGCGTCTCGTATCAGCAGGGCGACCGTGCGCTCGACTTGTGGCACTGCCCGACGTGCGGCTGCATCACCCATTGGACGCCCACCGATCCAGACTACCCGCGCATGGGCGTCAACTTGCGCATGTTCGACCCGGAGCTGTGGCTCGATTTACCGCGCCGGTTCGTCGACGGCGCCAGCTTCTAGCCGCCGCAGGCCTTGCACCCAGGGTCCTTGGCGACGTTCAGCGTCCGCATTCCGGGCTTGAGGCCATCGAGCAGGTGCAGCTTGCCCCATTGCGGATCGCCCATTCCGCCCGTCGGCGCGAGCAGGACGCGGATCGCCTGGAGCGCGGCGAACGTGCCGGTCCAGCCTGCCATCGCCCCCAGCATTCCGTCTTCGGCGCAAGTGTCGCAGTCGTCGGCATCGAACGCGTCGCCCACGTAGCAGCGATAGCAGGCCTGATCGGGGAGGTGGCCCGCGAAGGCGCCGACCTGGCCCTGAAAGCGGCCGACGGCGGCCGACAGCAACGGGACCCCGGCCGCGACGCACGCATCCGAGACCGCCAGCCGCGTGGCGAAGTTGTCGCAGCCGTCGAGCACGAGGTCCGCCCCCGCGATCATGCCCGCGGCGTTCGCTGCGGTGATACGCTCGTTAACCCATTTCGCTTCGAGCCCGGGATCGAACTCGCGCACCCAGACTTCGGCCAGCTCGGCCTTGCGATGATCGATCTCGTCCTCGCGATAGATGGTCTGGCGCTGCAGGTTGGTCGCGTCGACCGTGTCATCGTCGATCAGGACAAGCGTGCCGATTCCGGCCCCCGCAAGGTATTGCAGAGCCGGCGATCCAATTCCGCCGACGCCTATCAGCACGACGGTCGCCTCCGCCAGCGCGACCTGGCCGGCTCCCCCGACCTCGGGAAGCACGATGTGGCGGGCAAAGCGTTCGAGGCGATCGGGCGGGAGCATCATGCCGGCTTACCATAGCAAGAGCGCGGCCGGCGCAAGCGCAAACCTGAACGCGGTGGCAGCCGGAGGGGAGGGCAAGCGCGCACTGTCGAGGTTACGATTTCTTGAGCGTGTCGCTGGTAAGAATTCCTAACCACTTCGCATGCGGAGTGAGCGCGCGTGCAATCCCGGGCGAACCGTCCGGCTGCGGCAACGATGTTGGGGGAGCGAAAGTGCTTGAGTCATCGAGCATGTCTGCGGAATCCCGCCCCGGCTTGACGCCGCGGGCGCCCCGCAAGAACGTCATGCTCGCCGCCTCGATCGCGGCCGGCACCGTGTCCGCGCCCGTCCGAATCCGCAATCTCTCGCAAGCCGGCGCGATGATCGACGGTCCGGCCTTGCCTGAGCCCGGCTCTACTCTCACCCTGCAGCGCCTCGAGCTGTCGGTCGCCGCGACCGTGATCTGGAGCCATGACGGACGCTGTGGGCTGAGCCTGCGCGCCCCCATCACTGTCGACGACTGGATCACGGGCGTCCGCACCGTCGCGCGCACGGGCAGTCTCGGCCAGATGCGCGTCGACCAGCTTCAATCGGCGATTCGCAACGGCCTCGCCCTGCCGTCCGAAACCCCCTCGCCCTCGCCTAGGCCCTTCGATGCCGAGCCGATCGAGCGGCGCGTGGCCGCCGAGCTCGTGCACGTGAAGGCGATGCTCGACAAAGTCAGCGAGGAGCTGACCGACGATGTCGAAGTGCTCATGCGGCACGAACGAGCGATGCAGAACTTCGACATCGCTGCGCAGATCGTGGCGGAGCTGTCGCAGCTCATGGCTGCCGACGATCGCGCCGGGGCTGTCGCGAACGTGCAGATGCACGATCTCCGCAGCCGGCTCTCGGGTCAGCCGACCCTCAAGTAACCCGCCCGGCGATCAGGTCTCGAGCTGGCGCAGGAGGCTCCGCACGTCGCCGTCCATGTCGGCGTCGCGCTGGCGCAAATCCTCGATCAGCCGCACCGCGTGGATCACCGTAGAATGGTCGCGGCCACCGAACTTGCGCCCGATCTCGGGATAGGAGCGCGGGGTCAGCACTTTGGCGAGATACATCGCCACCTGCCGCGGACGCACCACCGCGCGGGCGCGGCGCTTGCTCGACATCTCGGCGCGGTCGATGCGGTAGAACTGGCACACCGTCCGCTGGATCTCGTCGATCGTGATCCGCCGGCGGTTGGCCGAGAGGATGTCGGTGAGCTGCTCTTCGGCGAGCTGGAGCGACACTTCCTGCCCCGTCAGCTGAGCATAGGCGATCAACTTGTTGAGCCCGCCCACCAGCTCGCGGACGTTGCGGTTGATGGTGCGCGCCAGGAACTCGATCACGTCCTCGGGCACCGCGAGCGGCGCGAACCGCGTCAGCTTGCTGTGCAGGATCTGGCGGCGCAACTCGATGTCCGCCGCCTGGATATCGGCGACGAGACCCATCGAGAGGCGGCTCAGCAGACGCGGCTCAACCCCATCGAGCGCCTGCGGCGCGCGGTCGGCGGCGAACACCAGCCGTTTGCCCTCGGCGAGCAGCGCGTCGATCGTGTAGAGCAACTCTTCCTGCGCGCTGGCCTTGCCGATGATGAACTGGATGTCGTCGACCAGCAGCAGATCAAAGCCGCGCAGACGTGCCTTGAACTCCATCATCTCGTTCGACTTCAGCGCCTGGACGAACTCGACCATGAAGCGCTCGGCGCTGCAGTAGAAGATGCGCGCGCGCGGGTGCGCCTGGAGATAGGCGTGGCCGATCGCGTGCAGCAGGTGCGTTTTGCCCTGGCCGGTGGCGGCCTTGAGGTAAAGCGGGCTGAATTGCGGTTTCTCCGAGTTGGCCATCCGCTCGGCCGCGTTTTTCGCCAGCACGTTGGTCGTGCCGGTCACGAAGGCCGCGAACGTCAGCGATGGGTCGAGACCAACCGACGAGGTAAATCCGTCGTCGCCGATCGATTCCATCGCCCGCGCATTGCCGAGCGCGCGGCCCAACAAGCCGTCGTTGGCGGCGCGGTGGCCGAACCCGTCCTCGCCGCGCAGGTCAAGGTCGGCAAGCTTGCGACGGCCCGGGTGGACGGCGATCTTGACGTTGCGCACTTCGCTGCGCGCAATCTTCCAGGCCAGCGAGAGGCGGTCCGCAAAGCGGTCCTGCACCCAGTTGGCCGAAAACTCGGTCGGCAGGAACAGGTGGAGCGTCCCCGTTTCCTTGCAGAAGCTGCCCAGCTGGATCGGTCGAATCCATTGGCTGAACAACTGGTGCCCCAGATCCTTGCGCAAGCCCTGGCTGATATCTGCCCAGTCGGCTGCAAGGTCGACGGCTTCCTGATCTTCCATAGTCCCCTCTGCGGCATCGCTCTTGGCCGATCCCAACCGGCCGGCATGCGGTCCCATACGAATCATTGACCTCATCCTCCCCCGAAAGGCCTGCCTCGACATTGACATGACGCGGAACCCAAAGGTCCCCCGCCCCGCAATTCATCCTCGAATTGCGGGTCGTCCCGATCATGATCTCGTCAAGTTTTCGATCGACGCGACCCGGTCGACCGAGGCCTGTTATGGACGGGTCGCGGCGCGTCGCAAGACCGGCTTCTTAAAAAAAGTGAAATATACCGGCTTGACTCGTCTGTAAGCCGCAGCCCCACGTTCAACTACTTGAAACGGCTGGAAAATCCGGCCTTTCGGCGGCGAATCGCGGGATTTCCTTTTGTTTCCGGGGAGGTGCTTCGGCGGCTCTCGCAGGTGCGAAAAAGGCCGGTGGAAAACCCACCGGCCTCGTTCCAATTCCGTTCCGTGGTTAACCCCGCGGGGATCGAATCAGAGCGACGCGACTCGCTTGCTGAGTCGGCTCATCTTGCGCGCTACGGTGTTCTTGTGGAGCACGCCGCGCGCCACGCCGCGGGCCATCTCCGGCTGGGCGGCCTGGAGCGCGGTCTTGGCGGCATCCTTGTCGCCGGCCTCGAGCGCGGTCTCGACCTTCTTCACGAAGCTGCGAATGCGGCTAATGCGGGCGCCGTTGATCTCGGCCCGATTCTCGTTGCGGCGGATGCGCTTCTTGGCTTGCGGCGTATTGGCCATGTCTGTCCTTACCTCGGGCCGCTCATCGCGCGGCCGAAACCATCTCTAAACGTTCACGGAAACGGCAGTTTCCCGCCGGAAAGCGGCGCCCTTAGCGGCGAGGGGCCGAATCGTCAAGCAAAGCCCTCATTTCTGGCACTTCGGGCAGAACCACGTGCTACGCCCACCCTGGACGATACGCTTGACCGTGCCCCCGCAAGGCGGCCGGCACGGCTTGCCTTCCCGTCCATACACATCGAACCGGCTCGCGAAATAGCCGAGCTCGCCATCGGGCCGGGCATAGTCCCGCAAGGTCGAGCCCCCGTCACCGATCGCTTGCTCGAGCACCGCGCGGATCGCCGGCACGAGACGTTCGAGCGCCGGTCGGGTCACCTTGCCCGCGGGCCTGCGCGGGTCGATACGCGCCCGGAACAGCGCCTCGCAGACATAGATGTTGCCGAGCCCCGCCACGATCCGCTGATCGAGCAGCATCGGCTTGATGGCCGGTTTCCGGTCCTTCAGAGCCGCCCGCAGGTGCTCCACCGTCAGGCCAGGGCCAAGCGGCTCCGGGCCCATCGTCGCGAAAGCGGGCCACTGGTCGAGCGCCTCGGTATCGACAAGGTCGACGAACCCGAAGCGGCGCGGGTCGTGAAGCGCAAGGCGATGCGCGGCGGTCTCGAGCACGAGATGATCGTGCTTGGCGGTCTCGTTCGGATCGATCCGCCAGCGTCCGCTCATGCCGAGATGGAACACCAGCGTCGTCGCGCGATCGGTGTGGATCAGGCCGTACTTCGCGCGCCGGCCAAGGCCCGTCACTTGCGCTCCCGTCAGGTTCTGGACCAGCCCTTCGGGGAAGGGGAACCGCATGTCGGGCCGATTGAGCGCCACCCGCTCGATCCGCGCGCCGTCGAGAACACGCGTAAGGCCGCGTACGGTCGTCTCGACTTCGGGAAGCTCGGGCATCGCGCGGCGTTAGCGACGCAGCGCGGCATTGTCATCGCCAAGCCCGCGTGCCCGCTCTAAGGGGCGCCCGATGCAGCTCGACCGTCGCCATGCCCAGGCCTTCGCCATGCTCGGCATCGTGATGGTGCTGTGGGCGGGCAATTCGATCGTCGCCCGCGCGGTGCGGCATGACGTCGCACCGTTCACGCTCGCCTTCCTGCGTTGGGCGGGGGCCAGCCTCGTGGTGGCACCCTTTGCCATCCGGCCGCTGGTTCGCGACTGGCCCGCGATCCTCAGGGGCTGGAAGCCGCTGTTGCTGCTCGGCGTGCTCGGGATCGGCACCTTTAACGCGCTGCTTTATTCGGGCCTGCAACACACGACCGCGACCAACGCCCTGCTTCTCCAGGCCGCCACCCCCGCGGTCATGGTGTTCCTCGACCGCGTCCTGTTCGGCGTCCGCGCGCGCGGCTGGCAGACGGTCGGCGTCGCCGCCTCGATGCTCGGCGTGCTGGTGATCGTCTTCAGGGGCGATGCGTCCGCCGCTTTCAGCCTGCGCTTCGGGCTCGGCGACGCGCTGATCCTGGTCTCGGTCCTGGTATGGTCGCTCTACACGGTGTTCCTGCGCCTGCGTCCCGAGATCTCGCCGACCAGCTTCATCGCGGTGACCTTCTTCATCGGCGTTGCCATGATGGCGCCGCTCGCCGCCTGGGAATGGCAGGCGGGCGCCCGGATCGAATGGCGGGCGCCGATCGTCGCCGCCGTGCTCTACGTCGCGCTGCTGCCTTCGCTGCTCTCGTACTTCATCTACAACCACGCGACCGCCATCGTCGGCCCGGCGCAGGCCGGCCAGGCCATCACGCTGATGCCGCTGTTCGGCGCGTTCCTCTCGGCCGCCCTGCTCGGCGAGCGGCTCCATTCGTTTCACTTCGCCGGCATGGCGCTGATCCTTGCGGGGATCGCGCTCAGCCTGGTGACGACGCGGGCACAAGAGCCGGCTGGCGCCGCGGCGGGGCGCTCGCTAGAGGATCGGGCATGAGCGAAACCGTCTCCTTCGGATACCAGACCGTCGATCCCGACGAGAAGACCCGCCGCGTGGGCGCCGTGTTCTCGAACGTAGCCTCCAAGTACGACGTGATGAACGATGCGATGTCCGCCGGCCTGCACCGCCTGTGGAAGGATCAGTTCGTCCGCCGGGTGAAGCCCCAGCCGGGCGAGACGATCCTGGACATGGCGGGCGGCACGGGCGACATCGCCTTCCGCATGGCGGATCGCGGCGCGAACGTGACGGTCGCGGACATCAACCAGGAAATGCTCGACGTCGGCATCGAGCGCGCGGTGAAACGCGGCATCGATACCCTGGTATGGTCGCGCCAGAACGCGGAACAGTTGTCCTATCCCGACCGGAGCTTCGACGCCTACACCGTCGCTTTCGGCATCCGGAACGTCACGCATATCGACCAGGCGCTGGCCGAGGCATTCCGCGTCCTGAAGTTCGGTGGGCGGTTCTTCTGCCTGGAGTTCTCGACCACCGAATGGCCGGGGTTCAAGGATGCGTACGATTTCTATTCGCACAAGATCGTCCCGCAGCTCGGCAAGGCCATCGCGCATGACGAGGACAGCTACCGGTACCTGATCGAATCGATCCGCCGCTTCCCCACGATGCCCGAGTTCGAGCGCATGATCCGCGCAGCCGGTTTCGAGCGGACCCGGGTAGAGCCGATCCTCGGCGGCCTCGTCGCGATCCATTCGGGGTGGAAGCTCTGACCCAGCCTGCAACCCACATCTGGCGCCTGCTCAAGTGGGGGCGCACCTTGGCACGCCATGGCGCGCTGCGCGGCGTAGAGGCCGATCTCAACACCCCTCCCCAAGTCCGGCGGCTCGTTCGCATCGCGCGATTCGGCACCCGGCAGCCGCGCGTGCCCGATTACGCGGCGGCGTTCCAGGAGATCGGGCCCGCGGCAATCAAGCTCGGCCAGACGCTCGCCACCCGGCCCGATCTGGTCGGTGACGAGGCGGCGCATAACCTGCTGAGCCTGCAGGACAGCCTTGCACCCGTCTCCTTCGACCTCATTCGCGCGGACATCGAACGAAGCTTCGAGGCGCCGATCGAGACGGTCTTTGCCGAAATCGATCCGATTCCCGTCGGCTCGGCCTCGATCGCTCAGGTCCACAAGGCGGTCACCAACGAGGGGCGCACCGTGGCCATCAAGGTGCTCCGCCCGGGTATTCGCGAGCGTTTCGCCCGCGATATCGACACTTACGAATGGTCCGCCGCCCATCTCGAGGCGCTCGGCGGCGAGGCCCGGCGGCTCCGACCCCGGCTGACTATCGCCAACTTCAAGCGCTGGACCAACCGCGAGCTCGACTTGCGGCGCGAGGCCGCTTCGGCGTCGGAATTGGCCGAGGCGATGAAGGGCTTCGAAGGCTACTGCGTTCCGTCGATCGACTGGGACCGCACCAACGGCCGGGTCATGACGATCGAGTGGATCGACGGCATCAAGATCGGCGACGTCGAGGCGCTCAAGGCCGCGGGCCACGACCTCCCGCAACTTGCCCATCGGTTGGTGCTCGCGTTCCTCACCCAGGCCATCAGCGCCGGCTTCTTCCACGCCGACATGCACCAGGGGAACCTGTTCGTGCGGCCCGACGGGACGATCGTGGCGATCGATTTCGGCATCATGGGCCGGATCGATCGGCGCGCCCGGCAGTGGCTGGCCGAAATCCTCTACGGTCTCACCACTGGCAACTATCGCCGCGTGGCCGAAATCCACTTCGAGGCGCAATACGTGCCGAGCTATCACTCGGTCGAGGAGTTCGCGACCGCGCTGCGCGCCGTCGGGGAGCCGATGCGCGGCAAGCCGGTGTCGGAGCTCTCGGTCGGGATGATGCTCGACGGGCTTTTTGCGATTACGCGCGATTTCGACATGCAGACGCAGCCTCACTTGCTGCTGCTGCAGAAGACCATGGTCATGGTCGAAGGCATCGCCCGCCAGCTCCACCCCGACATCAACATGTGGGACGTTTCCGCGCCGTTCGTACGAAACTGGATTCGCGACGAGCTGGGGCCGGAATCGGCGCTTGCCGACAAGATCCGCGAAGATGTCGGCACATTGCTTCGACTGCCCGAGCTGATCCGCCGCATCGAGGACCGCTATCCTCCGCGCGGCGGCGCGCCCGAGCAGCCGCCTTTGCCGGAGATCGAGCTGGTCTGGGAACGACCGATGCGGCAGAGGACCCACTGGCTCGGCTATGTCGCGGCGCTGCTCGCAGGAGGCGCGTTGGCCTGGGCCGCGACCGCCGCGGGCTGGCTGGGCTAGGAAAAACTTAACCACCGCACGGCAAGCATCGCGCGGGCTGGCCATGGGAGGGCAGCAAAGCTAGGCTCGCGAGCCTGCGCATTGTGCCGGAGGGAACTGCACCGCCAGATGGTCGCGCCGCGTATCCTGCTCGTCGTGGGCGGCGGTATTGCCGCCTACAAGTCGTGCGAGCTCGTTCGGCTGATCCGCAAGGGCGGCGGCGAGGTCACTTGCGTGCTGACCGACGGCGGGGCGCAGTTCGTCACGCCGATGAGCCTCGCGGCGCTCTCCGAGAACCAGGTCCATTCCTCGCTGTGGGACCTGAAGGACGAGGCCGAGATCGGGCACATCCAGCTCAGCCGCCAGGCCGACCTGGTCGTCGTCTGCCCGGCCACCGCGGACTTGCTCGCCAAGATGGCCGCGGGCATCGCCGATGATCTCGGCACCACGCTTATCCTCGCGACCGACAAGCCGGTGCTCGCGGTTCCGGCAATGAACGTGCGGATGTGGGAGCACGCGGCCACGCAGCGGAACGTCGCCTGGCTCCGGCAGGCGGGCGTCCACGTGATGCAGCCCGACGAGGGCGAGATGGCTTGCGGCGAGTTCGGCCCGGGCCGCTTGCCCGAGCCGGAGATGGTCTGGCTCGAGATCGCCGACATCCTCGGGCTCGACCCGGGCCACGCTCGCGCACGCGACGTCGCCGCGCATGTCGAGGCGCTCGAGCCGGAAGAGGCGGAGGAGGCGCCCGAGCCCGCGGAGCCCAGGCAGGGCGGTCTCGCGGGCCTGCTTGCCTCGATCATCCCGCGCAGCACGCCGCGCCGGATCGAGCAGCAGGAAGTCGCGTACGACGAGCCCGACTTCGCGGCCGAGCTGCCCGCGGAACTCGCTCCGGACTTTGAGCCCGACCTCTCGGGCGGCCCCGTCCTGGCCACGAAAGGCAAGGCCCGCTCCGCGCCACCGACCGACCGCGAGGCCATCAATCATCAGATCAGCGCCAACCAGGTCGCGCCCGAACCGGTCGACAGCGCGCCGGTCTTCGATCCGCTCGAGGGCCAGCCTGACTTCGCCGAAGAACCCGAGCACCGCCCGCTTTACGGCAAGCACGTGCTTGTCACCGCGGGCCCGACGCATGAGCCCATCGATCCCGTGCGCTACATCGCCAACCGATCGAGCGGGAAGCAGGGCTTCGCGATTGCCGCCGCCGCCGCCGCGGCCGGTGCGCGCGTGACGCTCGTTTCGGGGCCGGTCGCGCTCGCGACACCGCCGGGCGTCGATCGGATCGACGTCGAGAGCGCCGAGGAGATGGCCGCGGCGGTCAAGGCCGCGTTGCCGGTCGATGCGGCGGTCATGGTCGCTGCCGTGGCGGATTGGCGGGCCAAGGATTTCGCGCCCGAGAAGATCAAGAAGCGCGGCTCGGCACCGCCGGCGCTGCTGCTCACCGAGAACCCTGACATCCTCGCCACCCTCGCCGCTGCCCAGCAACGGCCACGGTTGCTCATCGGCTTCGCCGCCGAAACCGAAGACCTGCTCGCCAATGCCCAGCGCAAGCGCAAGACCAAGGGGGTGGACTGGATCGTCGCCAACGACGTATCGGGCGGCACGATGGGCGGAGACGACAATACGGTCCACCTCGTCAGCGAAGGCAAGGTCGAGGACTGGGAACCGATGAGCAAGCAGGCGGTCGCGCATCGCCTCGTCGAAAGAATGGGCGAGGCGCTCGCGGATGGCTGAGCCCGTTGGCGTGCGGATCAAGCGCCTGCCGCATGGGGAAGGGCTGGCATTGCCGACCTATGCCACGCCCGGCGCGGCGGGCATGGACATTCTCGCCGCCGAAGCCGTCACGCTGGAGCCCGGTGCCCGCCATGCCCTCGCGAGCGGCTTCGCCGTGGCGATTCCCGATGGCTACGAAATCCAGGTCCGCCCGCGTTCGGGCCTGGCGCTCAAGCACGGCATCGCGGTGCCGAACACCCCGGGCACGATCGACAGCGACTATCGCGGCGAGCTCAAGATCATCCTCATCAACCATGGGGACGAGGCCTTCGCGATCGCGCGCGGCGACCGGGTGGCGCAGCTCGTGCTCGCGCCGGTTACCCGGGCCGCATGGGAGGAGGTGGTCGAGCTCGACGACACCGCGCGGGGAACCGGCGGCTTCGGCTCGACCGGAGGGCACGCCCGGCTGGCGTGACGTGCCTGTCGGGCTAAGCGGCCTCGGCCCGACCCGACAGCGAGCGGCGAAGCTGATCGGCCGGCACCGCGCGCGAGAACAGGAAGCCCTGCAGCACGTTGCATCCGGCGCTGCGCAGGAAGTCCTCCTGATCCGACGTTTCGACGCCTTCCGCCGTGACCTGCAGGCCCATCGCGTGCCCGAGGGTGACCACCGCGGTCACGATCGCGCCCGCGTCGACCGTATGGCCGAGCCCTTGGACGAAGCTCTTGTCGATCTTGATCCGGTCGACCTCGAAGTCGCGCAAATAGCTGAGCGAGGAGTAGCCCGTCCCGAAATCGTCGAGCGCGATGCGGAAGCCTTCCCGGCGCAGCCGCTTGAGCGCGCCGCGCACCGATTCGTTCTGGTCGAGCACCACGCCCTCGGTCACCTCAAACTCGATCTGGTGCGCGCTGACGCCCGCGGCACGAACGATCTGGCAGGTCCGCTCGGCGAATCCCTCGTCGCAGAACTGCACCGGTGAAAGGTTCACCGCGATGGTCAGGTTGGGCCACTCCTTGGCCACCTTGCACGCCTCGCTTAGCACCCAGTCGCCCAGGGAGGAGATCAGGCCAGTCTCCTCGGCCACGGGCACGAAGAGCTGCGGCGCGATCCAGCCGCGCTGGGCGTGTTGCCAGCGCAACAGCGCTTCGAGCCCGGTCACCTTGCCGCCCCGCGAATCGACGAGCGGCTGGTAATGCACACTGAGCCCGCTCCCGGTGGTGAGCGCTTCGCGCAAGTCGCTTTCGAGCATCGCGCGGAGCTGCACGGTCTCGTCCATCGATTCGGTGAAGAAGCGATAGCAATCGCGCCCTTCGTCCTTCGCGCGGTACAGCGCGATGTCGGCCTTGCGCATCAGGTCGGTGCGGTCGGTGCCGCATTCGGGCGCCAGCGCGACGCCGATGCTTACGCCGACGTGCGCTTGGTTGCCGAGCACTTCGAACGGCAGATGGAGGTCCGCCAGGATGCGGTCGAGGACGGCCTCGACGCCGTCGGCCAGGTCTTCCTTCTCGAGCAGGATGGCGAACTCGTCGCCGCCCAGCCGCGCTACCGCGTTGGGGCGGATGAGCGCGCGCGAAAGCCGGTGGGCCACTTCCTGGATCAGGGCATCGCCGGCGAAATGGCCGAAGCGGTCGTTGACGTTCTTGAACCGATCGAGGTCCAGCAGCAGCACCGCCATCTCCTCGCCGTGGCGCGCGCGGAGCAGCGACTGTTCGGCATTGTCGTTGAACAGCGCACGGTTCGGGAGGCCGGTCAGCACGTCGTGATAGGCCAGGTGATGCGCCTGCGCTTCCTTGGCCTTGAGCTCGAGATGGGCCTGCTCCAGCTCGATCAGGTGCTCGTCGTCGCGCTTCATGAGCTTGCGGATCCGAAACGACATCAGGAGCACGAGGAGCGCAATCACGCCGAAGACAGCCGCGGCCGGGATCAGCAGCATCCCCACCACCGCCGCGCCAGCCGACATCGGTTTCCAGAACATCGTGGCGAGCGGCACGATCTTGCTGTTGACGCCGTTACCTTCGCCGAGAGGCGCGAAGGCGTCATATCCCATCAATAAGCCGTCGCTGTTCACCAGCGGCATCGCCACTTCGCCCTCTTGCGGCGTCGTCGAGATGGAGACGCGGGCGTCGGCGAGATAGTTCTGCCGTGAAACGTGCTGCAGGAAATCGTCGTCCATGTAGCGCAAGCTGACCAGCACGGGTGTGGGCGTCTTCGGCGAAGCGCCATCGACCACCCGGGTCATCGGCATCACGCTGACGAAAGCCGCGCGATCCCCAATCCGCACCAGGTCCGTGGCATGGAGAACGCTCGCGGTCGTCTTATGGCTGGGATACAGCATCATCGGTTCGGAAGAGAAACCCGGGATGGGCGGGAGCTCCACCGGTGCCGGCGGAGTATCCGGCAGCCGTTCGTTCAGATTGGCGCGTCCGCTTGGACGTTTGATTTTCCCCCGCGCGAGCTGGACGAACCGATCCACGGCAGGAGCGACGCGGCCGTAACTGTCGGCCGGTTCGAGCTTGCGTCCGACAGACGCGAAGATCGGCCGGTCTTCGTCGTCGAGAATGTAAGTTTCATGGACATTGTGGAGGTCGAACAACCGGGTGCCGATGTTCTCGTCCAACCAGGCTTGGTCAGTATCGGCGGCCGCGGCTTTGCGGACACACTCATCGCACAGGCCGACCGACTCTTGTGCGAGCGATAAATCGTCGAGGCCGCTCGCGATCGCGCGATAGATCTCAGATTGCTGCCCCAGCATCGACATCGTGTCCGTGCCGCGTGCAGCGCCGATCAAAGTCCCGCCGCACAGGACGGCCGTGACCAGCAGGATCATCGCGCCCGGCAGAAGCACGCGGCGGCGGAAGCGTTTCTCGAAGTTGGACTTGAACTCGCGGGCCATAAGGACGGACTCGTTGACGATCGTCCATGGGCCATGGGCCTTGTCGGCTTACCAACGCGGCGGGGGCGGCTTAAGTAATTGCGCGGAGAGGGGATTTTTGGTTGCCCGCGAGAGGCAATCGCTCCGGAAACGGAAAAGGCGGGCCTCCCGAGAGGAGACCCGCCTTGTCTTCAGCGGCAGAAGTCCGCCGCCGATGGGTTTGCCGCCGGCTTAGCGCCGGGCGCGCTGGTTCTCCGGCGCAACCGAGATTCGCACGGTCTCGCCCGAGTTACCGGGGAAGCCGGTGAACATCGCCTCGACCAGGTTCGGCACGAGGTACTGCAACCGGTTGGAGGTCGACGCGGCTTGCGCTTCGCCCTCGAACAGCCGCTGGCCGTCGGATGCGCGGTCGATCTTCATCTCGATCCCGCTCGTATAGACGGTGTAGCTATAGACCTCGTCGCGGCCGAAGAAGCTGTCGTTCCAGCCCCAGCCCCACGGGCTGTAGCGGGGGACGTAAGCCACGCGCGGCCCGCGCGGGGTGCGGTACACGACCGGGGAATAGCCATACCACGAGCTGTAGAACGGGTCGCGGAACCCCGGAACCGAGCGCACGCGCTCACGGCCGTTGTCCACGCCGTAGTCGAAGCGAACGAGCAGCTGCGCGTCGCTCGGGTTGTTGACCGGAGTATAGCCCAGCGCCGCCATGTGATCCGCCACGAGCTGCGCGTAGTGGCGGAACTCGATGCCGCCGGCCAGCGCCGGATCGTCGGCCATCACGGTGAAGGTCTGCCCGGCCGGAACCGGCAATTGCGATTCGAACCGCGACACGTCGGCGCGGAACGGGGACGCGCAGGCAGCCAGCCCAGCGAGGGCCAGCGGCACAAGCGCCAGTTTCAGGCCCCGCGTAATCTTGCTCATTGTGCTCATCTTAAACTCTCTTCCGAAACTAGGTGCGGAGCCCGCCACTCCCCCTCAACCGGGCGCGAGTCTGCCTTGGATAGAGCGTGTCATAACTGGGGCGGGCTGAATAGCCGTTGAACGCAAGCATCGGAAAAAGCGTGGTTTTTCAATGAATGCGCTGCCGACCGATGTCACGATCGCACCGGCCGGCAGCGTCATTTGCGCTCCGCGCCTTGGCTCAGCCCCTCAGCAGGCCGAGCGCTCGATAGGTCGCGTCCAGCGTGGGCAATGCGATCTCGCGCGCCCGCGCGGCACCCCGCGCCAGGATGGCGTCGAGCGCTTCGCGATCGTCGAGCAGTCCGGTGAAGCGGGCGGTGATCGGCCGCAAGGTTTCGACCAGCAGCTCCCCCAGCGCGGGCTTGAACGCGCCGAATCCCTGTCCGCCGAACTCGGACAGCACCTCGGGAACCGACTTGTCGGAAAGCGCCGCGTAGATCGTCACCAGGTTGAGCGCTTCGGGGCGTCCTGCCAGACCGCCTTCTTCGCTCGGGAGCGGCTCCGGATCGGTCTTGGCTTTCTTGACCTTCTTCATCACCTCGTCGGGATCGTCCGAGAGGTTGACCCGGCTCATGTCCGAAGGGTCCGACTTGCTCATCTTGGCGGTGCCGTCGCGCAAGCTCATGATCCGCGCCGCCCCCGGCGGAATGATCGGATCGGGCAGCGTGAAGACCGGCGCGTCTTCTGCGCAGAAATCGTTGTTGAACTTCTGCGCGATGTCGCGCGCCAGCTCGAGGTGCTGCTTCTGGTCCTCGCCCACCGGCACGTGCGTGGCCTGGTAGAGCAGCACGTCGGCCGCCTGCAGCACCGGATACGTGAACAGCGCCACGCTCGCGCCTTCGCGGTTCTTTCCGGACTTATCCTTGAACTGCGTCATCCGGTTCAGCCAGCCCATCCGCGCGGTGCCGTTCAGAAGCCATTGCAGCTCGGAGTGGGCCGGCACTTGCGCCTGGTTAAACAGGATCGAGCGTTGCGGATCGATGCCGCAGGCGACGAGCGCCGCGGCCATCTCGCGCGTCGCCGACTTCAGCTCGGCGGGGACGTGCGGCATCGAGATCGCGTGGAGGTCGGCAAGGAAGAACAGGCACTGGCTGCCCTCTTCCATCGCGTCCTGCATGCGCACCCAGTTGCGGATCGCGCCTAGGTAATTGCCGAGATGAAGCGAGCCGGTGGGCTGGATGCCGGAGACGATACGCATGGTGATGGGCCTTCTTGGTATTCGAACGGTAGAGATGCCCGCGAGCGGGCAGGGGCGCTCAGGAAGAGACGCGGCTCCGCCATCGCCAGGCCGCCCGGCCACGCGTCGAGAGGCGCGAGCGCTTACGCGGGAGAGGGGCGACTAGGTTCATCGACGGCGCGCATAACACAATATCGCGGGCGCGGAAGCCTTACTCGGATGCGCTCGCCTCGGCGGCCGGGCGCTTGCGGCGCAGCAACGCCATCCGTTCGCGGTCGACTGCGCCAATGCCGAAGGCGACGCCGAAATAGACGATAGCCGCGCTCGCCACGAGCACGCCCAACGCGAACAGGCGTTCGAACAGGCCAGCGGCGTAATAGCCGGCCAGCAGGTCGCGCGCGAACCACAAAGCGGCGCCCATGGCGGCGGCCGCCACGAGCTGGCGCGCAATCCGCAGCAGCAGCGCTCCGGGCAGGCGGTAATAGCTGCGCCTCGCGAGCACGACGAACAGGTAGCCCGCGTTGATCCAGGCCCCGATCGCGCTTGCGACCGCGACCCCGACCACGCCGAACCGGGTCAGGAAGGCCAGGTTGAAGGCGACGAACACCACAAGCGCCGCCGCCGCCGCGTAGACCGGGGTCCGGGTATCCGCGCGCGCGTAGAAGTTGGGCACGAGCACCTTGACCAGCACATAGGCGGGCAGCCCCATGACGAGGGCGGTCAACACGTTGCCGGTCACGATCGCATCCTCCGGATCGAACCGTCCACCCTGGAAGATCATCGTCACGAAGGGGATGCCGCAGATCGCCAGCGCTATCGTCGCCGGCAAGGTCAGCAGCATGGCAAGCTCGATCGCGTCGGACTGCACGCGGTCGGCTCCCTCGCGGTTGCCGCCGCCGACGAACTTCGACAGCGTCGGCAGGATCGCCGTGGACAGCGCGATGCCGATGATCCCGAGCGGCAACTGGTTCAGCCGGTCGGCGAAGTTCATGTACGAGACCGAGCCGCTTTCGAGCTGGTTGAGGAAGTAGAGCTGGAGCAGCGTGTTGATCTGGTACGCGCCACCGCCGATCGCCGCGGGCAGGGCGATGATGCCGAGCCGCTTCACCTCGGGCGTCAGCCGCGGCCATAGCAGGCGCGGACGGAAGCCTTCGACCCGCACCCAGATATAGAGCCAGGCGAGCTGCATCACGCCCGCCCCCGTCACCGCCCAGGCGAGCCCGTAGGCGGCCTGCTCGATGGTGGCGCCGGTGGCGATCCAGCGCTCGCCCGCGAGCAGCGCCACGATCAGCACGACGTTGAGGATGATCGGGAAGCTCGCCCCGGGCGCGAAGCGCGAGACCGAATTGAGCATGCCGGTGAACAGCGTGACCAGGCTCACCAGCACGATGTAGGGGAACATGATCCGCGCGAAATCGACGGCGAAATCGAACGTGCCGGGGTCGACCGGCTTGTCGGCCAGCAGCCAGATTACCCCCGGCATCGCAATCTCGACCAGCGCGGTGAGCGCGATGAGGACAGGCAGGAAGACCGAGAGAACGTCGGCGCTGAACGATCGGGCGGATTCGAGTCCGCCCTCTCCATGTAGGCGTTTCGAGAACATCGGCACGAACGCTGCCGAGAACGCGCCCTCGGCGAACAGCCGCCGGAAGACGTTTGGGATGATGAACGCCTGGAACCAGGCATCGGTGACGGCATTCGCGCCGAGCACACGCGAGAAGATCATCTCGCGCGCCATTCCGGCGACGCGGCTGACCAAAGTCAGCCCGCCAATCGTCCCGACGTTCTTGACGAGGCTCACGGGGAGAACCTCAGCGGACTATGCCGTCAGGCCTCGCCGCCCTGGGGCGAGGCGGTGCCGCCCGTTTCCTGCGCCTGCCGCTGCGCCAGTTGCTGCATGTAGAGCGCGGTGAAATCGATCGGGTCGAGCAACAGCGGCGCGAAGCCCGCGTCACGCGTGGCGTCGGCGATCACTCGCCGCGCGAACGGAAACAGGATCCGCGGCGCTTCGGCATAAGTGAAGGCGTGCTTCTGGTCGTCGGGCATGTTGCGCATGCCCACGAGGCCGCAATAGGAGAGCTCGACGATGTAGGCCGTTCCCTGGCTGCTCTTCGCCGAGACGGAGACCTTCAGCTCGATCTCGCTGATCTCGTCATTGATCGAGCGCGCGCCGATGTTGAACTGAACGTCGATCTGCGGCTGCTCGGTCCACTGGAAGCTTTCTGGAGCTTTCGGATTCTCGACCGAGAGGTCCTTGATGTATTGCGACAGCAGGCCCGCCACCGGCTGCGTGTCCGCACCATTGCCGTTCTGGGGATCGAGGTTGGTCAGGACGTCGCCTTCTTCGGCCATGATCGATGTGTCTTTCGCCTTGCGCGGGCGCCCCTGCGCCCCCTGATGTTCGGCGGCGCGCGTAGCACCCGGCCGGGTCCGCCGCAACGTTGCGGCAAAAACAGCACATTCGCGGGGAGCCGGAACGCCGCACAGGAGTTGTTCATTTGTATTTGGCACCTATTTCGGGCACGATTGCACTTCACCCGGCGCGGAGGCCGCATCAGGGGCCACCACCGGAAAGCTCGGGACACGTTGAGTTGATTGTCGAAATCGTCATCCTGGCCATGATCGCGGCCTTCCTCGGCCTCAGGCTCTATTCGGTGCTCGGCCGCCGCGCGGAGCATGAGGAAGAACCGGTGCCGACGCGCTTCGAGCGTAGCGAGGGCGGCAACGCGCCGCGGCCCATCGCCCAGGCCTCGCCCGACCTGCCGCGCCGCAACCGCGAGATCGCGGAGTTTCCGCCCGCCATCGAGCGCGGCCTGCGTGACATTTCCAACGCGGATCGCCGGTTCGACCTGCTCACTTTCCTCGAAGGCGCCAAGGCCGCCTACGGCATGGTGCTCGAGGCGTTCTGGCGCGGCGACAAGGAAGAGCTCCGCCAGCTCTGCGACGACGACGTGTACCAGAGCTTCGCCTCTGCGATCGACGCACGCGAGGCGGCGGGCGAAACGCTCGACAACCGCCTGATCCGCATCGAGGACACGGTGGTCAATTCCGCCAGCCTCGACGGCCGCACCGCGCGCATCGCGGTGTCGTTCGTCGCCGATATCGCCTCGGTCGTGCGCGACAAGGACGGCAACGTCGTCGCCGGCTCGCTCGACGATGCAATCGAGAGCCGCGACGTGTGGACCTTCTCGCGCAACGTGGACAGCGCCGATCCGGACTGGTTGCTCGACGAAACCGACGAAGGCTGACTCTCTCGTGCGGCGGGGAGGGCAAAAACTCGCCGGTCTCGCCGCGCTTGCCCTGCTCGCCGGTTGCGTTGCGCCGCGCGGTGAGCCGCCGGCGCCGACGCCCACGCCGACCCCCGCCAACGCAATCGCCGCCGGGCTGCATGCCGGCCCCGAGATCCGCGACTTGCGACTCGGCGCCCCCGATGCCGAAGCCGCGCTGGCGTCGTTCCGCGAGAGCTGTCCCAAGCTGCTCATTCGCACCGATGCGAGCGGACTGACCCGCACCGAAGACTGGCAACCCGCCTGCGCCGCCGCTGCGACCTGGCCGCAGGGCGAGGCCCAGCGGTTCTTCGAGAGCCAGTTCGAGGCGGTCACGGTAGGCGACGGCAGCAGCTTCGCGACCGGCTATTTCGAACCCGAGATCGCGGGCAGCCGCGTGCGTCGCCCGGGCTTCGACACGCCCGTCTATGGCCTCCCGCCCGATCTCGTGCGTGACTGGCCCGCCGACACGCCGCCCGAGCAGCGCACCGGCCGCGCGCCGCTGGGCCGCTTCGACGAGAGCGGCCAATTCGTTCCCTACTACACCCATGCCGAAATCGCCGACGGCGCGCTCGCCGGGCAGGGGCTGGAGATCGCCTGGGCGGCCGATCCGATCGAGCTGTTCTTCCTCCAGATCCAGGGCTCCGGCCGGCTCATCAGCCCCGAAGGCGAGGTGATCCGCATCGGCTATGCCGGCCAGAACGGCCACGGCTACACCGCGATCGGCGCGCTGATGCGCGAGCGCGGTCTGATCGGCGAGGGCACGCCCTATCCCACCTCGATGCAGGGCATCGTGCAGTACCTGCGCGACCACCCGGAAGAAGGCCGCGCGATCATGCGCGAGAACGAAAGCTGGGTGTTTTTTCGCGAGCTGACCGGCGATGGCCCGCTCGGCGCGCTCGAGGTGCCCGTGCGCCGCGAAAGCTCGGTCGCCGTCGATCCCAACTTCGTCCCGCTCGGCGCGCCGGTGTTCCTGCAGATGGACCGCAACGAGGCCGACGGCCTGTGGATCGCGCAGGACACCGGTGGCGCGATCAAGGGCGCGAACCGCTTCGACACCTTCTGGGGCGCGGGCAAGGATGCCGAGACGATCGCCGGCGGCATGAGCGCGCGCGGCCAGGCGCTGCTGCTGCTCCCCAAGGGAACGCTCGCCCGCCTCCGCAGCCGATGAAGCCGCCCCGCGGGCTCAGCGCCGATGAAGCCGCGCTGTGGGCGCGCGTCACGGCGACGGTGACGCCCCTCAATCCTCCCCTCCCGCTTGCGGGAGGGGTCGGGGGTGGGCCAGTTCCTGCCACCGAGACGCCCACCGCTAGCCCCTCCCGCAAACGGGAGGGGGATAAAGCGGTCCGCACCGCACAGAGCGCGGCCAGAGAGGATCTCGGAAAAACACCACCTCTCTCCCGCGATCGCGGCCTCGATTCCTCCTGGGAGCGCAAGCTCGCGCGCGCCGCGATCGCGCCCGATTTCACGCTCGACCTCCACGGCCACACGCTCGAGCAGGCGCACCGCCGGCTCGACATGGGCCTCGCCCAGGCGAAGGCGATGGGGGCGCGGCTGGTGCTGCTCGTCACCGGCAAATCGCGGCCCGCCGAAGCCGCCGATCGCGGCGACAGGCGCGGCGCAATCCGCGCCAAAGTGCTCGACTGGCTCGCCGCCGGCCCCCACGCCAGCGACATCGCCGCGATAAGAAAAGCGCACCGCCGCCACGGGGGCGAGGGTGCGCTTTATCTCGTCCTCAAACGCGGGCGCTGAGGACGCGCGAGGTCAGCGATCGATGCCCTTGCCGGGCAAGTCGAACCGATCCGCGTTCATCACCTTGGTCCAGGCTTTGACGAAGTCCTTGACGAACTTTTCCTCGCCGCCCTTCTCGGCGTAGACCTCGCATTGGGCGCGCAGCTCCGAATTCGAGCCGAAGATCAGGTCGGCGCGGGTCGCCCGCCAGGTCTCGCCGCCGCGGGTGCGGTCGGTGGCGATGTATTCCTCGTCGTTCGAGCCTTCGACCGCGCTCCACACGTTGGTCATGTCGAGCAGGTTGACGAAGAAGTCGTTGGTAAGCTGGCCAGGGCGCTTGGTGAAGTGGCCGTGCCCGCGTTCGCCGTGATTGGCGCCGAGCACGCGCAGGCCGCCGACCAGCACCACCATCTCGGGCACCGAGAGGCCGAGCAGGCTGGCACGGTCGAGCATCATCTCCTCGACTCTCACCGCCAGCTTCTTCTTGCCGACGTAGTTACGGAAGGCGTCGGCCTCGGGCTCGAGCCAGTCGAAGCTTTCGGCGTCGGTCTGCTCCTCGGTCGCATCGCCGCGGCCGCCGGTGAACGGCACGCTCGCGCTGTGCCTCGCATCCTTGATCGCCTTCTCCAGCGCGACCACGCCGCCGAGCACGATCGCATCGGCCATCGACAGGTTCCCGCGCAGGCCGTCGAGTGTGTCGAGCACCTTCGCCAGCATCTCGGGCTCGTTGACCTCCCAGTCCTTCTGCGGCGCGAGGCGAATGCGCGCCCCGTTGGCGCCGCCGCGATGGTCGGACTTGCGGTAGGTCGAGGCGGAGGCCCACGCGGTCTTGATCAGCTGGCTAACGGTCAGCCCGCTCGCCGCGATCTTGTCCTTGACCGCCGCGACTTCGGCGTCCGACGGCATGGTGCCCGCCGGGACCGGGTCCTGCCAAATCAGGTCTTCGGCCGGGACCTCCGGGCCGAGGTAACGGACCTTGGGACCCATGTCGCGGTGGGTCAGCTTGAACCACGCGCGCGCCCAGGCGTCCTTGAACGCCTCGTGGTCGTTGCGGAACTTCTCACTGATCTGGCGGAATTCCGGGTCCACCTTCAGCGCCATGTCGGCGGTGGTCATCATCGTCGGGACCTTGATGTTCGGATCCCACGCCGCCGGCGCCATGTCCTCGGGCTTCTGGTTGATCGGCTGCCACTGCTGCGCACCGGCGGGCGACTTCACCAGCTCGTACTCGTAGTCGAGCAGCAGGCGGAAGTAGTTCTCGCTCCACTCGACCGGGGTGTTGACCCACGAGCCCTCGAGCCCGCTGGTCACGGTGTGCTCGCCGCAGCCGCTTTCGTTCTGGCTGACCCAGCCGAAGCCCTGCGCGGTCAGGTCGCCGCCGGCGGGCGCGGGGCCGAGCTTGGAGGGATCGCCGTTGCCATGCGCCTTGCCGAAGGTGTGGCCGCCCGCGGTCAGCGCGACGGTCTCCTCGTGATTCATCGCCATGCGATGGAAGGTTTCCTTGATGTCGCGCGCCGACTGCATCGGGTCGGGATTGCCGCCCGGGCCTTCGGGATTGACGTAGATCAGGCCCATCTGGATCGCCGCCAGCGGGCCTTCGAGCTCGTGCATTCCGTGCTCGGGCGCGATGCGGGTCTGCACGCCTTCGTTGACCCATTTGTCTTCCG
>JAEZCZ010000078.1 GCA_023433305.1 Pseudomonadota bacterium
GCGTCGGCGGGTTCTACCTCGCGTCCTCGCTCGGCTTTGCGCAGAAATTCACCGGGAGCGCTTCGGCCGGCTTTCTGATCTTCGCCGGGCTCGCCCTCGTGGCGCTGCTGGGGCTGACGTTCGTCAAAGGCCGCTGGCGCTCCACCTGGGGCGCCGAGCTCAGCGGTGCGCGGATTTGAGGTCGCCGATGCGCATCGCCTCGCTCGCCTGCTCCCTCACGGCCTCCACTGCCGCCCTGGCTTTCGCCCCGGCGGCAGCGCAAGACTTCGGTTCCCCGCTCCCGCTCGCCGAAGGCGTGACCTTCGATCCCATCGTTGCGGTCCGCGCTCGCCACGAGAGGGTCGACCAGGATGGCTTCCCCGATCAGGCTGACGCGCTGACCGTGCGCGCTCGGCTGGGTGGCGAGATCAAGAGCGGCGGCTTTTCCTTACTGGCCGAAGGCGAAGGGACGCTGGCGATATCGAAGGACTACAACGACACGTTGCCGGGCAACGGCATCGAGCCGTTCCCGGTTGTGGCGGATCCCGAGAACCTCGAGCTCAACCGGCTCCAGATCGCGTGGATGAGGGACGGTACCGGCGTCACGGTCGGCCGGCAGCGTATCATCCTCGACAACGCCCGTTTCGTCGGCAACGTCGGCTGGCGTCAGAACGAGCAGACTTTCGACGCGGTGCGCGGGCAGGCCAAGCTCGGGCCGGTGCTGCTCGATGCGACCTACTCGATCTCGCAGCGCACCGTGTTCGGCGTCGACAGCCCGAACGAGCACTTCGACGGCGACCTCGTCCTGCTGAACGGCGGTGTCGACCTGCCGGTCGTGGACGCGAAGGCCTTCGCGTACCTGATCGACTACGACACCCGGCTGGCGTTCTCCAGCCAGACCTATGGCACGCTCGTGACCGCCGCGATCGATCTTCCGGCGCTGGGCAAGCTCAATGCGCTGGCCAGCTACGCGACTCAGTCCGACTACGGCGCCAATCCGGTGTCGTATACCGCCGAGTACTACCACGTGCAGGGCGGCCTTGGCGCGTTCGGCCTGACCGTGCTCGCCGGGTACGAGGAACTGGGCAGCGACGGCGGCGTGGCTGCGTTCCAGACTCCGCTTGCGACCCTGCACGCGTTCAACGGCTGGGCCGACCTGTTCCTGACGACACCCGCCGGGGGCTTGCGCGATTACTACGCGACCGTCGGCACCACCTTCGGAGTGCCGTTCCTGCCCGGCTTCAAGGCCGATCTCACCTACCACGAGTTCGAGAGCGACGTGGGCGGTATCGAGTACGGCTCCGAGTGGGACGCCTCGCTCGGGTTCAAGCTCGGCCCGGTCGGGCTGCTGGCCAAGTACGCGAACTACGATGCCGACGCTTTTGCGGCCGATACCGAGAAATTCTGGCTTCAGGCCGAACTGGCCTTCTGACGGGGGAATAGCTCCAATGTCCTATCTCGCACCCAGTGAATTCGTGACCAAGATGGTCGACGCCGGCGAGGCGAAGATCTTCATGTCGACCAAGGACACGCTGATTCGCGCGTTCATGGCCGGCGCCACGCTGGCCCTGGCGGCCGCCTTCGCAGTCACCATCAACGTCCAGACCGGCCAGCCCCTCGCGGGTGCAGTGCTGTTCCCGGTCGGGTTCGTGATGCTCTACCTGCTCGGTTTCGATTTGCTGACGGGGGTGTTCGTGCTCGCCCCGCTGGCGGTCTGGGACAAGCGGCCGGGTTGCACCTGGGGCGGGGTGTTGCGCAACTGGGGCCTCGTTTTCACCGGCAACTTCGCCGGCGCGCTAACGACCGCGTTCATGATGGCCATCTACTTCACTTACGGCTTCTCGATCGAGCCGAACGAGGTCGGGCAGAGGCTCGCCGGGATAGGCGTGGACCGGACGCTCGGATATGCCGAATACGGTTTTGCCGGGTGGATGACCATCTTCGTGCGCGGCATGCTGTGCAACTGGATGGTTTCTACCGGCGTGGTGGGAGCGATGATCTCCACCAACGTATCCGGCAAGGTGATCGCCATGTGGATGCCGATCATGCTGTTCTTCTACATGGTCTTCGAACACTCGATCGTGAACATGTTCCTGTTCCCGACCGCGCTGATGATGGGCGGCGAGTTCTCTATCGGGGATTACTTCTGGTGGAACGAAATCCCGACCGTGCTTGGCAATCTTGTCGGCGGGCTGACGTTCACCGGGCTCACGCTCTACGCGACGCACGTGCGCACCGGCGCGAGCCGCAAGAAGGCCGACGTGGCGCCGCTTCGCGCGGCGTGAACGGGACGGCCCGGGAAGCGGCTCGCGATCGGGCGGGCCGCATTCCTTCCCTTCCGGCGCGGCTGGAGATCTCGCTCGGGCAATTCACCACCGCGGGCGCCAAGGCCGAGAACCAGGACTTCCACGGAGCCCTCGAGCCCGACGGTCCCGATCGCGTAACGAAAGGCATCGCGATCGCGGTCGCGGACGGGATCAGCACCAGCCGGCTCGGCGCGACCGCAGCCGAGACAGCGGTCAAGAGCTTCCTGACCGACTATTACTGCACGTCAGAGGCGTGGTCGGTGCAAAGCTCGGCCGAGCGGGTGATCGCGGCCACCAACAGCTGGATGCATGCGCAGAACGCCAAGGTCCGCCCCCGCGCCCACGAGGAGAACCGCGAGCACGCGGCCTTGATCTGCGCCTTCAGCGCGCTGGTCCTCAAGTCCCGCTCCGCCCACATCTTCCACGTGGGTGACGCGCGCGTGGCCCGGATCGCGGGCGGCGCCCTCGAGCCGCTGACCGAGCCGCATCGGGTCGCGATTGGCGGCGGCGAAAGCTACCTCGCGCGCGCGCTCGGGGCCGACCGCGGCGTTGAGATCGATTACTGCCAAGTCCCGCTTCAGGCGGGCGACCTTTTCATGCTCTCGACCGACGGGGTGCACGAGTTCGTCGATGCCGCGCGAACACTGGAGTTGCTCCGGAATGCCCGTGGCCTGAACGAAGCCGCGCGAGCGATCGCCGAGGAGGCCCTGGCGCGCGGCAGCGGCGACAATCTGACGGTTCAACTTGTCCGCGTCGAAGCCCTCCCGCGCGGCGAGGTCGAAGAGCTGCTCGAAAGCCGGCTGCACCTTCCGCCGGCGCCGCGGCTTGCCCCCGGCGACCGGTTCGAAGGCTACGTGGTCGAGCGGGAACTCCATTCCGGCAGCCGCAGTCACGTATTCCTGGCGCGCGACGAGCTCGATGGCGGACAAGTCGCGCTGAAGGTTCCGTCGACCGAGCATGGCGAGCACGCGGCCGAGCTGGCCGCGCTATTGCTCGAGGATTGGGTCTCGCGCCGGGTGTCGCACCGAAACCTGCTTCCGGCGGCCCCGCAGCGCGCCGCACGTCGCCACATCTATGCGGTCGCCCCGTTCATCGAAGGGCAGACGCTCGATGCGTGGATCGAAGCTCATCCCCGGCCTGAGTTGGCCGCGGTGCGTGACATCGTCGGCCAGATCGCCGCTGGCCTGCTCGCCTTGCATCGCCGCGAGATGCTCCATCGCGACTTGCGACCGCGCAATGTGATGATCGGACGCGACGGAACCGTGCGCATCATCGACTTCGGATCGGTCGAAGTCGCGGGCCTCAGCGAGGTCGCCCTGGAAGCGAGCCGGCCGGCGATTTTCGCCGGGGCGGTGCAGTATGCTGCCCCCGAGCTATTCCTGGGCAAGCCGGCGAGCCCGCGCAGCGACCTGTTCTCGCTCGGCGTGATAGCCTACCAGCTGCTCACCGGCCGCTTGCCCTACGGCGCGACCTTGCCAGGCGCTACCTCCGCGGCGGCGCAGCAGCGGCTGCGATACCGGCCCGCGACAGAGTCCAATCCCGACGTGCCCGATTGGGTCGACGCTGCCTTGGCGAAGGCCGTCGCGGTCGATCCTGCCGAGCGGTACGCAGAGCTAAGCGAATTCACCTACGATCTCACGCATCCCAACCCGAAGCTGACGCGGTTCGCTCCGCGGCCGCTGATCGAGCGTGGTAGCGAGCGGCACTGGCGGATCGCCGCCTTGCTCCTCGCGGTCGCGCTCGTGCTGTCGGTGCTACGCTGGCCCGAGATAGGCCTCTAGCGACTTTGCTGCAGTGCAAAAAAAGCTTGCCCGAGCAACGCGGAATGGGGTAACCCTCGGGGCAAGCGGAACGGCTCGTCCAACGTCGGGCGAAGCAAGCCGGACCGTCCGAACATCTATTCCAGCGTGGCAACGGCGCCGCCAGTCGATCTCGACTTGGCGGCTTTTTTGCGTGCGCGTTGACGAGGGACGAAAGAAGTGAACGCACCGGTAACCTTCCGTCAGGCGAAGGCACTACCCGAGAGGTTGGTCGTGATCGGCAATGGCATGGCCGGTTGCCGCGCGGTGGAGGAGATCCTCGCCCGCGACCCGGAACGCTATACGATCACGATCTTCGGCGCCGAGCCGCGCGTGAATTACAACCGCATCATGCTCTCACCGGTGCTGGCGGGCGAGAAGAGCTTCGACGAGATCGTCCTAAACACCACCGAGTGGTACGTCGACAACGCCATCGAGCTGATCAGCGGCGATCCCGTCGATCACATCGACCGGCAGCGGCAGATCGTCGTCGCGCGCTCGGGCCGAATCGAGCCCTATGATCGGCTGCTCATCGCGACCGGCTCCGATCCCTTCATCATCCCGGTCCCAGGTCGCGACTTGCCCGGGGTGGTCACGTTCCGCGATCTCGACGACGTCGACAAGATGCTGGCGGCGGCGGAACAGGGTGGCAGCGCGATAGTGATCGGGGGTGGTCTGCTCGGACTCGAGGCTGCACACGGCCTCACGCTTCGCGGCATGGCGGTCACCGTGGTTCACCTGATGCCGACGCTGATGGAGCGACAGCTCGACGAGGCCGCCGGTTGGCTGCTCAAGAGCGAGCTCGAGCGGCGCGGGCAGACGATCCTGACCGGCGCCGATACTCAGGAGATCCTCGAAAAGGACGGCCACGTGGCCGGCGTGCGGCTCAAGGACGGGCGCGAGATTCCGGCCGACATCGTCGTCATGGCGGTCGGCATCCGGCCGGCAACAATGCTCGCCAAGACCGCCGGGCTCGAGTGCGAGCGCGGCATCGTGGTCGACGACCACATGGTCACTTCGGACCCGAACGTGCTCGCGGTGGGGGAATGCGTCCAGCACCGCGGCGAGTGCTACGGATTGGTCGCTCCGCTGTGGGAGATGTGCCGGGCTCTCGCCGACTACCTCGTCGATGCACCGAGCGGATACTCGGGATCGGTCACGTCGACGAAGCTCAAGGTTTCGGGGATCGACGTATTTTCCGCCGGTGACTTCTCGGGCGGAGACGGCGCCGAAGACATCGTCATGCGCGACGCCGCGCGCGGGGTTTACAAGCGGCTGGTCGTCAAGGACGACCGCCTGGTTGGCGCGGTGCTCTATGGCGATACGGCTGACGGGAACTGGTACTTCGACCTTCTGAAGAAGGGCGAGGACGTTTCCGAGATGCGGGACGGGCTGATCTTCGGGCAGGCTTTCGCGCTGGGAGGCGCGGCCTTCGCGGACCCTAACGCCGCCGTTGCAGCGCTCTCGGACGACGCAGAAATCTGCGGCTGCAACGGCGTTTCCAAGGGCGCTGTCGTCGCCAGTATCCAAGCCGGGGCGTGCAGCCTCGATGCGGTGCGGTCCACTTGCAAGGCATCGGCGAGCTGCGGTTCGTGCACCGGCCTCGTGGAGAGTCTGCTGGTGCTGACGCTGGGCGACGAGGTGCAGGCCGGCGCGAAGACGCTCTGCAAGTGCACCAGTTTCGGCCATGACGACATCCGGCGGCTGATCCTGGAGAAGGAGCTGCGGGCGATGCCGCAGGTCATGCAGGAGCTGCACTGGACCACGCCCGACGGCTGCGCGTCGTGCCGGCCGGCGCTCAACTATTACCTGCTGTGCGCCTGGCCCGGCGAATACGAGGACGACCAGAAGAGCCGCTTCGTCAACGAACGGCTCCATGCCAACATCCAGAAGGACGGAACCTATTCGGTCGTGCCGCGGATGTGGGGCGGGCTGACCAATCCCACCGAGCTGCGCGCGATTGCCGACGTGGTCGAGAAGTACAACGCACCGATGGTCAAGGTCACCGGCGGACAGCGGCTCGACATCTTCGGGATCAAGAAGGAGGACCTGCCGGCGGTCTGGGCCGATCTCAACGCCGCCGGGATGGTCTCGGGCCACGCCTATGGGAAGTCGCTGCGAACCGTGAAGACTTGCGTCGGTAGCGAGTGGTGCCGCTTCGGAACCCAGGACTCGACCGGGCTCGGGGTGAAGATCGAGCGGATGACCTGGGGCAGCTGGATGCCGCACAAGTTCAAGATCGCGGTCTCCGGCTGCCCGCGCAACTGCGCCGAGGCGACGATCAAGGACTTCGGCGTGGTGTGCGTGGATTCGGGCTACGAGCTCCACGTCGGCGGCAACGGCGGGATCAAGGTCCGCGCCACCGACCTCTTGTGCAAAGTCGCGACCGAGGAGGAGGCGATGGAGCACTGCGCTGCCTTCATCCAGCTCTACCGGGAGCAGGCGCACTACCTCGAACGCACCGCGCCGTGGATCGAGCGGGTTGGGCTCGAGCACGTGAAAAGCCAGATGTTCGACGATCCTGAGGCGGTGAAGCGCCTCGCCGCGCGGTTCCGCTACTCGCAGACCTTCATGCAGGACGACCCCTGGGCGAAGCGCGCGGGGGGCGAGCGGGCCGACCTGCACCAGCACCTCGCCACGGTCCGTCCGGCTCCGGAGTACGTTTGATGCAAGCTTCCACGCAAGCGAAGTGGCTCGATATCGGCCCGATCACGCAGATCGAGCCGGGCATGGCGGCGACGCTGCCGGTCGAAGGCGGTGAGGAGATCGCCGTGTTCCACACGATGCGCGGCGAGATCTACGCGCTGGTCAACAAGTGCCCGCACAAGCAAGGCCCGCTCAGCCAGGGCATCGTCCATGGCGACAGCGTGACGTGCCCGCTGCACAGCTGGAAGATCTCGCTGCGGAGCGGCGAGGCGTTGGGCGAGGACAAAGGCTGCGTGCCGACGATTCCGGTCAAGGTGGACGCGGGCCGGATTTACCTGCTGCGCGAAGCGGTGGTCCCCCCGGTGCAAGCTACGCGCGCGGCCGCATGATACGCACCACTTGCGCCTATTGCGGGGTCGGCTGTGGGATCGCGGCGACCATGACGGGCGAGCGGCAGGTGCAGATAGCGGGAGACCCGGAGCATCCGGCCAACCGCGGCAGGCTCTGTTCGAAAGGCACGCACCTCGCCGAGACGCTCGGGCTCGAAGGGCGGCTGCTTCATCCGGAGATCGAGGGGCGACGCGTCGGCTGGGAAAAGGCCGTCCGCCATGTGGCGCGCAAGTTTGCCGACACGATCCGCCGCCACGGGCCGGACAGCGTGGCGTTCTACGTCTCGGGGCAGCTCCTCACCGAGGACTACTACGTCGCCAACAAGCTGATGAAAGGCTTCATCGGCAGCGCCAACATCGACACCAATTCACGCCTGTGCATGTCGAGCGCAGTCGCCGGGCACACCCGCGCGTTCGGCGAGGACGTGGTGCCGGCGAGCTACGAGGACATCGACCAGGCCGACCTGATCGTGCTGGTGGGATCGAACACCGCCTGGTGCCATCCGGTGGTGTACCAGCGGATCATGGCCGCGCGCGAGCAGCGCGGCACCAAGCTGGTAGTCGTCGATCCGCGCCGCACCGAGACCTGCGAGGAGGCCGACTTCCACTTGCAGCTCCGCCCCGGCAGCGACGTGGCGCTGATGAACGGGCTGCTCGCCCATTGCCGCGAGGCGGGAGCGGTCGACGCGGCGTTCCTGCGCGATCATGTCGCGGTGCCGGAGGGCTTCTGGGACGCGCTCGGCGAAGGCACGGATCTTTGGTCGGTCGCCGCGACCTGCGACCTCCCGCCGAGCGATCTGCACGCGTTCTACGAGCTCTTCGCGCGCACGCCGCGCACCGTCACGCTGTTCAGCCAGGGAATCAACCAGTCGATCCGCGGCACCGACCAGGTCAATGCGATCGTCAACGTCCACCTCGCCACGGGCCGCATCGGCAAGCCGGGTGCGGCGCCGTTCTCGATCACTGGGCAGCCCAATGCGATGGGTGGGCGCGAGGTCGGCGGGCTCGCCACCACGCTGGCCGCGCACCGGGGTTTCGGTGCCGAGGACGTGGCCGACGTCAAGCGCTTTTGGGCCGCGCCGCGCATGGCGGAAAAGCCGGGCCTCAAGGCGGTCGACCTTTTTCGCTCGATCGGCGAAGGGCGGGTCAAGGCGCTGTGGGTCATGGCGACCAATCCCGCGGTGTCGCTCCCCGATGCAGCACGCGTGCGCGAAGCGCTGGCCGCCTGCCCGTTCGTGGTCGTGTCGGATTGCGTCGCGGAGACCGACACCTCGCGCTTCGCGCACGTGAAGCTGCCGGCGCTCGGCTGGGGGGAGAAGGACGGCGCCGTCCCCAACAGCGAGCGCCGGATCAGCCGCCAGCGCGCGCTGCTGCCCGCTCCCGGCGAGGCGAAGCCCGACTGGTGGATCGTCAAGGAAGTGGCCCGCGCGATGGGCTGGCGCGATGCGTTCACTTACGACCGCCCGGCCGACGTGTTCCGCGAGCACGCGCGCCTTTCGGCCTATCGCAACGAAGGCAAGCGGCTGTTCGACATCGGCCATCTGGCGAGCCTGACCAACGCGCAGTACGAAGCGATGGAGCCGGTGCAATGGGGCGGCGATCCGTTCGGCGGCCGGCGCTTTCCGACCCCCAGCGGGAAGGCGCGGCTCGTGGCCGTGGAGCAGCGGCCGCTCGACCGCGCGCTGCCGAAATGGCCGCTGACGCTCAATACCGGGCGATATCGCGACCACTGGCACACGATGACCCGCACCGGGCTGTCCGCGCGACTGTCGCAGCATCGCCGCGAGCCGCTGGTCGAGCTTCATCCGCTGGACGCCGAGGAGCACGGGATCGACGAGCGCGACCTGGTGCGCGTGATGACGCCACAGGGCGAAAGCGTGTTCCGCGCCGGACTGACCGAGAACCAGCGGCGCGGCGAGGTGTTCGTGCCGATCCATTGGACCGATCGCCACTCCAACGGAGGCCGGGCGGGCCTGCTGCCGCGCGCGCTGGTCGATCCCCATTCGGGCCAGCCTGCGTTCAAGGCCACCCCGGCACGGATCGAGAAGCTTGCCGTCGAATGGCGCGGGTTCCTGGTCGCGCGCGCGGTGCCCGAACGCATCGCGGCCGCTTACTTCACCAAGGTCAGGGCCGGGCATGGTTGGCTCGTCGAGCTGGCCGGGACGCGCGATCCCGCCTCGCTCGCGAAGGCGCTGCTGCCCAAGGGGGAGCGGGTCGAAGTGGCCGACCCCGCACGCGGCGGGATGCGCGTGGCCGTGCTGGAAAAAGGCCGGCTCTCCGCCGCATTCTACGTGACGCGGAGCGGGCGATTGCCCGATCGCGATTGGCTGATCGAGCAGCTCGCGACGGCCGAAGCGGCCACCCCGCAGGAACTGCTTGCCGGGCGCCCGGCGGCGGCGCGGCCCGACCGGGGACCAATCGTCTGCGCGTGCTTCGACGTGGGGATTAACACGGTTCTCGAGGCCATCGCGGACCAGCGGTTGGTGAGCGTGGAGGCGGTGGGCGAGGCGCTTTCGGCGGGGACAAATTGCGGATCGTGCAGGCCCGCGATCCGGCGTTTGCTCGGGGACGTCCGCGAGGCCGCGAACGGCTGACGGACGTCCCCGATCCGGTCAGGCGGCGAGCGACTTCGGGGGCGCGACGCGCTCGATCAGGGTGCCGAACGTGTCAATGAAGCGCTTGAAGAAGGCCTGGGACACCTCGTTTGTGATGTTCCCGGCGTCGTCGAACAGCGTGTGCGCGTTTCCGACATAGGCTTCGGGCTGCTGGAGCACCGGCATGTCGAAGAACGTCAGCATCTGGCGCAGGTGGTGGTTGGCACCGAAGCCGCCGAGCGCGCCCATCGAGGTGCTCATCACTGCCGCGGGCTTTCCGGCCCAAACGGCCTGGCCATAGGGCCGCGAGCCGACGTCGATCGCGTTCTTGAGCAGGCCGGGCACCGAGCGGTTGTATTCGGGAGTGACGAACAGCACCGCGTCGGCCTGGCTCACCTGCTGGCGGAACTTCGTCCACGCCTCAGGCGCGCTATCGCCTTCCAGGTCTTCGTCGTAGAGCGGCAGGTCGCCGATCTCGACGATCTCGAGCGCGAGGTTGTCGGGCGCGAGACGCGCGAGCGCGTGCGCGGCCTTACGGCTGACCGAATCGCGGCGCAGGCTGCCGAGGATCACGGCGACTTTGTAAGTCGTGTTCATGGGTATGCTCCGTCTTGGGATGAATGGGAGGCAGGCGGGGCGCGGGGGGAGGGTCCCCGCCTGCCGGAGCCGGTTACCTGGCGTCGACCAGGACCAGCTCGCTGTCTTCGAGCGCGGTGATTTCGATCCGGTCGAGACCGGTGATCGCGGCACCGTCGCGGGTGTTCACTTCGACATCGTCGATGCGGACCTTCCCGGTCGCAGGCACGAGATAGAGGTGGCGATCGGCCGAGACCTCGTAGGTCACGGTCTCTCCCGCCTTCACGGTCGCACCGAGCACGCGCGCTTCGGCGCGGATCGGCAAGGCGTCGTCGCCTTCGATGCCCGAGGCGAGCGTGACGAACTGGCCGTCGCGGTCGTCCTTCGGGAACGGCCGAGCGCCCCAGGTCGGTTCGCCGCCGCGGCGATCCGGGATGATCCAGATCTGGAAGATCCGCGTGGTCTCGTCCTCGAGGTTGTATTCGGCATGCTGGATGCCGGTGCCGGCGGACATGACCTGGACGTCGCCCGCTTCGGTGCGCCCTTCGTTGCCCAGGCTATCCTTGTGGCTGATTGCCCCGTCGCGGACGTAGGTGATGATTTCCATGTCGCGATGCGGGTGTGGCGGAAAGCCGGTCTGCGGGGCGATCTCATCGTCGTTCCAGACGCGCAGCTGGCCCCAGTTGGTGCGAGCCGCATCGTGATAGTCGGCAAACGAGAAGTGATGCTTGGTGTCGAGCCAGCCGTGGTCTGCGCCACCGAGGCTCGAGAACGGGCGAAGTTCGATCATGGTCTTGTCCTTGGCTGTCGTTGCGACGTTGGACCGTAGATGGCAGTTGCAGACCTTCGGCAAAACTGGGATAAAACTGTCTCAAATGTTCAAGAAAGCCGAATAGTGGAGATCGGCCAGCCGACCGTCGACCAGCTCCGCATCTTCCTTGCCGTGGCTGAGGAGGGGAGCTTCAACCGTGCCGCGAAGAAGCTCGGCCGGGCGCTGTCGGTGGTCAGCTACGGGATCGCCGGGCTCGAAGCGCAGCTTGGAGTGACGCTGTTCAGCCGAGAGGGATCGCGGCGTCCCGAGCTGACCGAGGCCGGCCGTGCCTTGCTGGCGGACGCGCGCTCGGTGGCCGACGAGGTCGATGGGCTCATCGCCCGCGCGCGGAGCATCCGCCAGGGGTTGGAGAGCGAGCTCTCGCTCGCGGTCGACGTGATGTTCCCCAGCAGCGTGGCGGCGGCGGTGCTGCACGAATTCCAGTCGGTGTTCCCGACCGTCGATTTGAGGCTTCATGTCGAGGCGCTCGGCGCGGTCGCCGCGCTCGTCCTCGACGGCCGCGCCGATCTGGCGATTGCCGGGCCCGACATCCTCGACCTGCCGGCGCTCGAACGGCGCGCGGTCGGGCACGTCGAGCTGACTCCGGTCGCGGCGCCCGGCCACCCGCTGGCCGAAGCGCGCGAGATCAAGCCGGGCGAAACGCGCCAGCACCTCCAGCTCGTGCTGACCGATCGCTCGCCGCTGACCGAAGGGCGCGAGTTCTCGGTGTTCAGCCCGCGCACGTGGCGGCTGGCGGACCTCGGCGCCAAGCACGCGCTGCTGCTCGAAGGGATCGGCTGGGGCAACATGCCGCGCCACGCGATCGGCGAGGACTTGCGCGCCGGCCGGCTGGTGGAGCTGAAGCTGCCCGACGCGCCGCCGATGCAATACTCACTTTACGCGCTGTGGCGTAAGGACGCGCTCCCCGGGCCCGCCTCGAGCTGGATGCTCGATGCCTTGAGCGAGCGCTGCGCGGGGCATTAGGCGCCGGGGTGCCGAACAGTGGCACGCGCAGCGGGTCTCCTAGTTCGGCGGAGCATAGCCCCTTTCACCTTCATTCGTCATTGCGAGCATAGCGAAGCAATCCAGGGCGATTCAGCGCCGCCCTGGATTGCTTCGTCGGCATTGCCTCCTCGCAATGACGAATGAGGGTGAAAGCTGATGGAACGCCTCGGCCTCCAAACCCCATCGCAACAGCTCATCGGGCCGTTTCCAGCAACGTCTTGCTAATCGTCCTGCCGTTTCGGTCAATCGAACCAGTAGCAGGTGCCGCGCATCTCGAGGCTGATACGCGCGGGGGTCTCGGGGCCGGCGAGCGGATTGTCGAAGGCGCCGTGCGGCATCAGTTGCGCGCGGTCGGGATCGCTCTCGCTGGTCTTGAAGACGATCGCCTCGTCGGGGGACATGTCCGAATAGTAATACCAGCGGTGCGCCGGGTTGTAGGCGAGCAGGTAGTTGGCGAAGCCCCATTCGGGACTGCCGTCGAGCGGGTCGAAGATGGCCTGGCAATCGACCAGGTCGTCGGGGGCGACGCTCGGGTAGGCGCAGAGGCCGAGCGGCACGTCCTGCGTTCCTCCGGCGAGCGAACGCCAGACGTTGTATTGCGCGCTGCGGGCGATGGCACGGCCTTCGGGAATGTTGGCGGGCGCGGTCTTGGCACGCATGGCCGCGGCGTCTTCGGCGGCCATGTCGACGTGCACGAAGCGCGCGGGGTGCGAGTTGTCGTGCTCGGAATTCGCGCCCGACTTTTCGGAAAAGCGCAGGATACCGAACGGCGTCATCACGACTTCGTCGCAGCCGGTCAGGCGCTTCAGGAGCTCGGCGATCTCGCCGCGATGGATCCGGGCGACGGCATCGAGATCGGTCAGGTCGGCAACCGTGCTGCGATGCGCGACCAGGGTGAATCCCTCGCGATCGAGCGTGCAATCGTGGCCACGGGCGTCGGCAATGGCGACTTCGACGGGCTTCAGCGGCACGAAGTCCTTCTCGTGCGCGTTGGCGTAGAAGTACGGCCGCTTCTCGGTACGTTCGGAATAGCCGATCTCCGCGCGAACGTCGCTCATGCCGGTTCGAATTCCTCGGTGTCGATCGTCGGGCGGATCGCGTCGTGATAGCGGTGGCCGGAAACGGTCTCTTCGTTGATCAGCGAGCCCGCGGCCGCGAGGATTTCATCCGAAACGCCGAGACCCCACGCGCCGTGATTGTCGGCCAGGTGCTGCAGGCTGGTCGTCCCCGGGATGACATGAACGTGCTCGCCGCGCGACAGGACCCATGCCAGGGCGAGCTGCCCCGGGGTCACCCCGGCGTCGCGAGCAAGCCCGGCAAACTCCTCGATCAGCGTGAGGTTGTGCGGCCAGTTCTGCGCGTTGAAGCGCGGCATCTTGGTGCGCAGGTCGGCCTCTTCGAGCGTGGTGGGGTCCTTGAGCTCTCCTCCGAGCGCGCCGCGCCCCACCGGGGAAAACGCCACGAAGGCGATCCCGAGTTCGCGGCAGGTCTCGAGCACCGCCAGTTCGACGTTGCGGGTCCAGAGCGAGTACTCGGTCTGGACCGCGCCGACCGGATGCACGCGATGGGCTTCGCGGATATGGGCCGAGCTCCATTCGGAGACGCCGTACGCGCCGATCTTGCCGGCCTCGATCGCGCGCGCCATCGCGCCGACCGAGTCCGCGATCGGCACCTTCGGGTCGAAGCGGTGCATGTAGTAAAGATCTATCCGGTCGGTCTGGAGAAGCTCGAGGCTCTCGTCGATGTCGGCGGCGATCTTGTCGGGCGAGCAGTCGACGCCGCGCTTCGGGCCGTCCACCACGATGCCGCACTTCGAAGCGAGGAAGAATTCGCTGCGGCGGCCCTTCAGGGTCTCGCCGATGAGCGCCTCGTTCTTGCCGCCGCCGTAGATGCGCGCGGTGTCGAGATGGTTGTAGCCAAGGTCGAGCGCGCGATCGAGCAGCCGAGCGCCCTCTTCGGGGCTCGGCGGAGTGCCGTAGGCCCAGGACAGGTTCATGCAGCCGAGGCCCACGGGATGGAGCTCGGTTTCGGCGATGGTGCGAGTCTGTTCGGTCATCGCCGCCTCTAGAGCAGAGGGGAGCGGGCGGTCGCAAGCCCTGGCAGAGAAAGCGGCGCCATCATTTTACCGCCCCCACGCTGCGCCATCGCGAGGAGTGCAGCGACGAAGCCATCCAGGGCGGTTCCGTGTTGCCCCTGATTCGTTCGCTACGCTCGCGATGACGACAACGGAGGAAGAAGGGGAACCCGTGAGGTCTTACAGCCCGGCGAGCGTGTTCTTCGCCCAAGTGTAGAAGTCGTCCTGCTTGCGGCCAAGCTCGTCGGTGGAGCGGCGGTAGCCTGCCGGGTCTTCGTCGATGTTGTTGCTGCGCCACTTCGATTGGTGCTGTGCCAGCGCCTGGCGCATCTCGAAGAACTTGTCCTGGAATTCCTGCCCGATCTCGGGGCGCGACTGCAGGCGGCTGTCGGCCTTGATCGAGCCCATCATCTCCGCAACCAGAGTGGCGAAACGCGTGCGAAGGCGAACGATGTCGCGCACCGCGCGCTCTCCCGACGACTTGACCGCTTGCTGCATCTGCAGATGGGTCTCCTGGGCTTCGCCCAGGATACGATCCAACTCCGCCATGACACCCTCCCGAGGCTTATGTTCGGCCGTGTTTTATGTTTTGGCCAGCGTCTGTCGCGCGGGGCAGACTCTGCTCCGCGCGAAGACTAGTCAAGACTGGTTAACACGAGCTTCCTACGACCAGCCGTCCTGCGCCTCGAGGCTGGCGGCAAGCTCGCCGATCACGCGGTAGCAGTCGAGCACCTGGGCGACCGAGCTGTTCGGCTCGCGCCCTTCGCGGATCGCCGCGATGAATTCGCGGTCCTGCAGCTCGATGCCGTTGTTCGAAACCGCCACGCCCGCGAGATCGACCGGCTCTTCCTTGCCGGTGACGAGATCGTCATAACGGGCGATGTAGGTGGCGGTGTCGCCGATGTAGCGGAAGAAGGTGCCGAGCGGGCCGTCGTTGTTGAACGAGAGGCTGAGCGTGCAGATCGCGCCGCGCTCGCTCTTCATCTGGATCGACATGTCCATCGCGATGCCGAGCTCGGGATGCTTCGGGCCCTGGATGGCGTTGGCGGTGACGATCTTGCCGGCCTGGTAGGCGAACAGGTCGATCGTGTGCGCCGCGTGGTGCCACAGCAGATGGTCGGTCCAGCTGCGCGGCTCGCCCTTGGCGTTCATGTTCTTGCGGCGGAAGAAGTAGGTCTGCACGTCCATCTGCTGGATCGCCAGCTCGCCGGCGACGATCTTGTTATGGACGTACTGGTGGCTCGGATTGAAGCGGCGGGTGTGGCCGACCATGCACACGAGGCCGGTTTCCTGCTGCTTCTTGAGCACCGCCTCGGCATCGGCCCAGGAGTCGGAGAGAGGGATTTCGACCTGGACGTGCTTGCCGGCATCCATGCAGGCGATCGCCTGCGCGGCGTGCATCTGGGTGGGCGTGCACAGGATCACCGCGTCGACGTCATCGCGTTCGAGCGCTTCGGAAAGCTCGGTTCCGGAGTGCTTCGCGCCGTACTTGGCGGCGACTTCGGCCGCCTGCTCCGCGCGGCGCGAAATGACCGAGGTGATCTCGACGCCGTCGATGTTCTTGAGTCCGTCGAGGTGCTTTTCGCCGAAAGCGCCGGCGCCGGCGAGGGCAATGCGCATGGAGGTCTCCTGCTC
>JAEZCZ010000095.1 GCA_023433305.1 Pseudomonadota bacterium
TGCCCTCCTGGTTCTCAGGCGTGGAGTAGGTAAGCGTGGTGCCGCTGACCTCGCCTCCCCAGAAGGGCTCGGTCCCCGTGAAGTGCAGCACCTCGTCCTCCGCGACTTCCGAGTAGGGCTCGGTCTCCGAGGTGTCGCCCGGAACCACCGCATCGGCGGTGGCGGCGCCGTCGTCGATGGAGCTTTCGGACTGGCAGGCGGCGAGCGCGAGCGCGCAGGCCGCCGCGAGGGACGCGGCGAAAGATCTCATGCCCGGCTCAACCGGCCGCGCGGAGACCGGTTCCCTCCGGAACCGCGGCCGCGGGCGGGGCGTTGATTTCTTGGTGCAAATTTGCGCGGAGATATCATGCATCCGTCTGGGCTCACTCTTGGCAAATGGGCGACGGGCGTCGTCGCCGGGGGCTTGATCCTCGGTGCCCTGCTCGGCGCGGCCGCCGATCCTGACATGAAGGGCGCGCCCGAGCCATGGTGGCAGCAGACCGGACGCGAAGAGGCCATCGCCGAGGCGGAACCCGTGCTGTTCGAGGACCCGCGCAACTTCCATGCGCCGGGCGGTTTCCGTCCCGACCTCGACTACGACGCGGAAGTCTGGGCGCTGCCGATCCCCGACTACGAGACGGCGGCGCTGGCCGACGAGTCTTACGATCCGTACGATCCGTTCGCGGACGAACTGCCCGAGGCACCGTACGACACCAACGCGGAACGCGCCGCTGACCGCGCCGAGCAAGCGGCGGACGACGCCGTCGAGGCGCGCGAGGCGGAAAACCCACCGGCAGCGACCGAAGTGCGCAAGTCGGAGCTCGCCGTCGCCGGCCTCTATTGAGGCTCGGCCCGTTTCGGAACGCGCGCCCCGATGATCGGTTGGTGAAGGAGCACCAACGTGGAGGATCCTATGCGCCTTGCTTCCCTTGCCGCCCTGCCCTTGCTCGCCTGCGCGCTGGCGGCGTGCGAATCCGAGGCCGAGCAACAGGCCGACGCCACCGAGGACCGGATCGAGCAGCAAGCGGACGCCAGCGCCGCCGCGGCCGGCGATGCCGTCGCCGCGCTCGGGCTCACCGAATTGCAATTGCTCGACGCCGACCTGGTGACCGCCGACGGCACCGACCTCGGCGACATCGAGCAGATTAGACGCGGGCCGGCCGGCACGGTCGATGGCTTGCTGGTCGAAATCGAGAACAGCAGTCCCGACCGCTTTGTCGTCGTGCCGATAGAGGGCCTGACCACCAGAGCCGACGGCAAAGACACCGACGTCCAGACCTCGATGACCGCGGAGGACCTCGCGGCGCTGCCCGACGCCGAGCTCGGAACGGCGACCGCGGCAACGCCGGCAGCACAATAGCGGACCTTCGTTAGCGCTGCTCGATCATCTTGCCGAGCATGGTGACCGTGCAGCGATCGGGCGTACGATCGATCCCGCGCGGGACGATCAGCGTCGCGGTATCGCCGGTGCAGAGGCTTGACGGACCGCGCGTGTCGAGTGCGATGGCATAGGTCCAGTCGAGCTCCGGACACGCGCCGAAGGTTTCCATCAGCCACCGGTCGTTGGGACCGGTGGTGACATAGATGCGATCGCCGCGCGGCCCGTCGGGCGCGTCGGCGTAGCCGTTGACTTGCCGGCTGAAGAAGCATTCCCGCTCGCTCGAGAGCCCCGCGATGGGTTCCGCCGTCTGCTCGACCGGCGCGCAAGCGGCGATGGCCAAGATGGCGAGGGGTACGGTTCTGATCATGGCTGCCTCCGGCTATGCCTCTTCAACCGGTGCCGCCTTGCTGCAGTTCCCTCTACATCCGCTCCCCGGGGAGCTTGCTTGCCTGTCTGACCCACTTGGCGAACGGCTCTCCCAGTTTATCGCCTTCGCGCACGTGGTGATAGCGGATCGCGGGATACTTTGATGTCTCTTCGGGTGGCGGATCGAGATCGGCCCCGCGGAAGAAGCTGACCTTCACGTACTTGTCGTAGCAATGGAACGAGAGGAACCAGCAATCCTTCTCCATCCCGTACATGGGCGAGTTCCACTTCACGGCCTTGCAGACGCCGGGAACCTCCTCTGAGACGATCGCGTCGATGCGGCGGCACACCGCTTGCTTCCAGCCGGGAACGGCATCGAGATAGGCCTTGATCGGCTCGTCGCCGTAGCCTTTGGGGATTTGCGGGTTTCCTCCCGAAAGGAGCTTGGGTTTGGCGGCCATGTCTCCATCTCCGTCTTGACAACGCGCCCGCTCAACGGCGCAGGGTTCGCACTATCCGCGAAAGCAGCCCGACCATGCCGAGCACCCACGCGACCAACGCCACGATGACCAGAACGCCCGGGATCGGATCGAGGAAGCCATATCCCATGGCGCGGTCGAATTGATAGGTGCTGGTGGTGTACATCCCGAGCGGGAAAACCATGCCCCACACCGCTGGCTCGTAGGTGAAGCGATCGCGCACCCACAGATAGCGCCAGACCATCAGCAGGAACAGGAACGGGATCCACCAGCACGCCACGGCCCAGAAGAAGAACGTGAAGCCGCGCAGGAACGGCAGCAGGGGCCCGAGGATCGGCCAGGTCTCGCCGCGCATCAACAGGAGCGAGCCCGCGAGCGCGGTAATCGCCACCGCGCCCATGTTGATCCAGTACGGCGGGCTGAAGTCCTCGCTGCTCATCGGCACGAACGTCAGCCGGTAGAAGATCAGCGGGATGATCGCGAGGTAGAGCATGCAGCCGATCATGAACATCGCCACGACCTGGAACTGGATCGCCATCGGCGGCGCGGCGGAAACGTCGAGAACGGCGCGGAGCACGACCACCGCCTGCGTGGCGACCGCGGCGATCAGCCAGGCGCCGTTGATGCCGCGCGCGAGCGAGGGCTTCTTGCGGCGCACGGTCACGGCGGTGAAGAAGGTGTACATGATCCCGAACCACAAGATCAGCCCGAGCCACCACAGGGCCCCCCCGACCTCCACTGCTCCGAGAACCACGACGTTCTGCGTGCCGAGCACGCAAGTACCGGCCACGATCGTGAAGAAACCCGGCGCGCGGCGGTGGTCGGACACGTCCTCGAGCAACTCGTAGCGAAAGCACAGCGCCCTGAGGATCGTGAGCGCCCAGAGCAGCGGCCAGGCGATCCAGTTGACCGCCACGAGCACTAGAGCCACCGGCCGCAGCCCGTTGAGATCGCAGGCGATCGAGACCACGCCGGTCGCCATGACGAGCGCGAAATAGCCCGGGAACAGCGAGGCCGCGCCATCCATCACCGCAGTCCGAAGCCGCCCGCCGCCACCATGCGGAGCTGCCTTGGCCATCTTCGGGTGGTCGATGGACATGCCCGCAACCTATTCGTCTCAGCCTGTCGCGCAAGCTGCGAGGGTGGCAAGCGCGCGATCTCCCAAGCCCGCGGAGGCAAGCAGAGAGCGCGCTTCCCTTAGTGGTTGTGCCGCGGCAGCTTCTGCGAAGTCTGGCGGTACTTCAAAGCCAGGTCCATCACCCCGCCCTCGCCCAGTTGGCCGGTGGTGGCGCGATAGATTTCCTCCCACGGGGTCTGCGAGTGGGGCTCTTCCAGCGGAGCTTCGGACTTGCGCCGCGCGATCGTCGCCTCGTCGACCAACGCGTCGCACGTGCCCTTGTTGAGGTCGATGCGCACGGTATCCCCGGTGCGCAGCCAGGACAGGCCTCCGCCGGCCATGCTCTCGGGGCTAGCGTTGAGGATCGAAGGGCTGTCCGACGTGCCCGACTGGCGCCCGTCGCCGAGCGTCGGCAGCCACTGGATGCCGCGCCGGATCAGCGCGTCGGGCGGCTGCATGTTGACCACCTCGGCCGACCCCGGCCAGCCGAGCACCCCCGCGCCGCGGATCACGAGGATGCAGTCCTCGTCGATGTCGAGCGCCGGGTCGTTGATGCGGTGGTGATAGTCCTCGGAGCTGTCGAAGACGATCGCCCGCGCCACGAACACGTTTTCATGCCCTGGCCGGCTGAGGTATCGCTGGCGGAATTCCTCCGAGATCACCGAAGTCTTGAGGATCGCGAAGTCGAACAGGTTGCCGCGCAGCACCTTGAAGCCGGCTTTCTCCTGCAGCGGGTCGGCGAAGGGCCGGATCATCTCGCGGTCCCCGCTCTCGTGCCCCGCGAGGTTCTCGGCCATCGTCCTGCCGGTGCAGGTCAGGCACTCGCCGTGCAGCTTCCCCGCCTCCAGCAGCTCCCACATCGCCGCCGGCACCCCGCCCGCGCGGTGGAACCGCTCGCCGAGATACTCGCCCGCCGGCTGCATGTTCACCAGCAGCGGCAGGTCGTAGCCGTGGTGCTCCCAAACATCGAGCTCGAGTTCCACCCCGGCATGACGCGCCATCGCCATCAGGTGCGGCTGCGCGTTCGAGGAGCCGCCGATCACGCTGATCGTCGCCACCGCGTTGAGGAACGCCTCGCGCGTCAGCAGACGCGAGGGCCTGAGGTCCTCGTGCACCATCTCGACGATCCGGCGCCCGGTGCGATAGGCGTATTGCCCGCGCTCACGGTACGGCGCCGGGATTGCCGCGCAGCCGGTCAGCGACAGGCCGAGCGCTTCGGCGACCGCGTTCATCGTGCTCGCCGTGCCCATCGAATTGCAGTGCCCGGCCGAGGGCGCGCTGTCGGTTGCGCGCTCGAGGAACTCGTCCTCGCTGATCTCGCCCGCCGCCAGCAGCCGGCGCGAGCGCCAGATCACCGTCCCCGATCCCACCAGCTCGCCTTCGTGCCAGCCGTCCAGCATCGGCCCGCCCGAGAGGACGATCGCAGGAATGTCGACGGTGCTCGCCGCCATGATCTGGCTCGGCGTTGTCTTGTCGCAGCCTGTGGTCAACACCACCCCGTCGATCGGATATCCGTTCAGCAGCTCGACCAGCCCGAGGTAGAGCAGGTTGCGGTCGAGAGCCGCGGTCGGGCGGCGGCAGTTTTCGAAGATCGGGTGAACCGGGAACTCGATCGGGATGCCGCCCGCGTCGCGGATTCCGTCCCTCACCCTCTTCGCCAGGTCGAGGTGGATGCGGTTGCAGGGAGACAGGTCGCTGCCCGATTGCGCGATGCCGATGATCGGCTTGCCGCTACGCAGCTCCTCGGGCGTCACGCCGTAATTCATGAAGCGCTCCAGGTAGAGCGCGGTCTGATCCCACCGCTCGCGATTGTCGAACCAGTCGCGCGAACGCAGACGGCGGGATTCTTCGGTCATCTTGTCTCCGGTCTTCTTCTGACTCTTCGCGCCAGGCCCGGCGCGGCATCGGATTGCCGCCGGACCAGGGTGTAATCGAGCGTGACATGCGTGGGCTTGGAGGCCTTGCCCGAACGGCCGCCGCGCACCTCGCTCGCCAGCAGGTCCACCGCGCGTCGCGCCATCTCGGCGATCGGCTGGCGGATCGTGGTCAGCTCGGGCCAGATCGAGCTGGCGAAGGCGGTGTCGTCGAAGCCGCACACCGAAAGGTCGGCCGGCACGTCGAGACCGCGACGATGCGCAAGCGAGACCACGGCCGCGGCCATGTCGTCGTTCGACGCGAATATCGCGGTCGGCGGATCGGGCTGGTCGAGCAGCCGCACCGCCGCGTCGTAGCCCGATCGCCAGGTGAACTGCCCCTGCATCACCATCCCGTCCTCGACCTCGAGGTCCGACGCGGTCATCGCGTCGAGATAGCCCTGCAGGCGCTGTCCGCTCGCGGTCTGGTGCGGGTTGCCGATGATGAAGCCGATCCGCTCGTGCCCCAGCCCGATGATGTGCTGGGTCATGTCGTAGGCGGCCTGGTATTCGTCGATCATCACCGACGAATGCTTCGGATGCGCCTGGCCCGTCCCGATCAGCACGGCGCGGCTGCCTTCCTCGGCCAGCCGGTCGGTGAGCGCGGTCTCGTCGCAAAGCGGCGATGGCAGCAGGAATCCGTCGATCCCGCTCTCGACCAGCCGGCTGACGACGCGCTCCTCGTCCTTCTCGAACTCGCAGCGCTCGACCACCAGGTGCACGTCGCTGCGGCTCGCCTGTTCGAGGCTGCCCATCAGAAGCTCGCTCAGGTAAGAGGCCGAAGGGTTCGAATAGAGCAGCGCGATACGCATCTGCGCCGCGCCCGCGAGACTGCGCGCAGCCCGGTTGGGCTTGTAATTGAGCTGCTCGATCGCATCGAGGACCGCCGCGCGAGTCTGCTCGCGCACGCTGGTTTCGTTGTTGATCACGCGACTGACCGTCATCGGCGAACAGTTCGCCAAGCGCGCGACGTCGCTGATGGTGGGCTGGCCCGATTGGCGCCGGTTGAGCTTCTTGGTGGTGGTCCTGTCCATGCGCGCATCTACCCGGTCGCGCACGCCGGCGGCAAGGTCTTTGCCGGGAGGAAGCCTGCCTGCCATCAGTTGCCCGGCGCCTCCGGAAAAGTGAGCGAGCGATAGTGCTCGAGCGAATGCTCGGGCGGCTCGGCGCCAGCGGGCATCTCCAACCCGTTGAGCGAGCGCCAATACGCAATCGAAGCGTCGCGCCACCAGCGCGCTTCCTGGCCATGAATGCGCAAGAATTCGCTGACGTCGCGGAACCTCTCGGCATCGACGTGGCGCTCCTGCGCCTCCCACGTCCGGGCCATGGCGTCGACGGCCGCGACGCCGCGGTCATAGCGCGCGACCAGCTCGTCCCACAGCGGCTGACCGCTCGCCATGGCGAAGTCCCACGGCACGTGGTGGAACCACAGCAGGTAATCCGGATCGATCGTGCGCGGGTCGCCCCACTGCGCGGCGACGGACGGCGCATACTGCTCCAGCGCGTTGCTGCCGCTCGCCGTCCGGTCGAAGCCGATCCCCTCGGCGTCGGCCTTGTGATAATAGCACGGGTTCCATTCGGGGCGTGCGAGGTCGCAGACCCACGGCGCCGGCCCGTAGTGGTGCCCGGTATCGAACAGGTGCGCGAGGCCGAGCGGGTTCATGTAGTCGACCGTCGCCTGCCGACTTCCCAGCATCATCGGCACCACGGCGGCGAGAAAGCTTTCGTCGCGGCTGAAGGTCTGCGCCGCCCATTCGCGCGCGATCTGCTCGCTCGACAAACCGGGGTCCCAGGCCAGCCTGCCGAACGCATACCAGTTGGCCTGATCGAAGTGCGACCCGCTCCAGTTGCGGTCCGAGCCGGTGTTGGCCACGCCCGCCATTCCGACGGGGCTGACGATCTCAGCCACCGTCCCGCCGCGCCCCGTATCTGCGCGCAGCACTTCCTCCCACATCGGCGCGAGGAACGAGAGATGCGTCGAGAAGCCCAGGTATTCCTTGGTGATCTGCGCCTCGAGCATCAGCCTGGTATTCGGCATCGCGCGAAACAGCGGATGGAACGGCTCGCGCGGCTGGAAATCGATCGGCCCGTTCTTGACCTGGACGATCACGTTGTCGGCGAACTGGCCATCCAGCGGCACGAACTCCGCATAGGCCTGTTTGGCCCGGTCGGTCGCATCCTCCGCCGAATAGACGAACGCCCGCCAGATCACCGTGCCGCGGTCGCCGATCGCCCGGGCGAGCATGTTGGCCCCGTCGGCATGCGTGCGCCCATAATCCTGCGGGCCGGGCTGCCCTTCGGAGTTGGCCTTGACCAGGAACCCGCCGAAATCCGGAAGCTCCGCGTAGATCTCGTCCGCCCTGGCCTGCCACCACGCCTGCACGCGCGGATCGAGCGGGTCCGCCGTCTCGAGTCCGCCCACATCGCGCGGCGCCGAAAAGCGGGCGGAGATGTAGAGCCGGATCCCATACGGCCGCCACGCATCCGCTAGGCGCTTCAGCTTGGGAAGGTAGCGCGGCGTCAGGAAGAGAGGGCTGGCGTTGACGTTGTTCACTACCGAGCCATTGATGCCGATCGACGCGTTGGCCCGCGCATAGTCGATCATTCGCTGGTCGAGATGCTCGGGCAGCCGCCACCAGTCGAAGATCGAACGCCCGGAATAGCCGCGCTCGACGTGCCCGTCGGGATTGTCCCAGTGATTGAGCAGACGCAGCGGCATGCCAGGTCGTTCGCTCAGGGCTATCCGCGCCGGGTCGCGCCCGAGCGACAGCTCGCGTATCAGGGCGTGGGTCCCATAAAGGCAGCTCAGACGACCCTGCCCGGTGACGGCAATGACCGGCTTCCCGTCGCGTCGCTGCGAGGCAACCTGGAAGCTCCCATCGCCACCGTCCGCCGCGTGATCGCAATCCAGCAGGATCGTCCCGCCATCGCCGGTGCGACGCTGCCCAGCTTCCCCAAGAAGCCCATCGATGGCTTGAGTTAGCTCCTGCGTCGCGATGTCCAGGGTGGGTATGTCGCTTTGATCATGAATGACCTGCTCATAGCCGGGGTCAAACGCTCGCAACCGCTCCAAAGCCTGGCCCTCGAGCGGAGCGTAGCGCAGCCACAGTGCATAGCCGTCCTCGGCGCGCGCGGGTCCTGCGTTGGCCAACAGCAAAGCCGACGCGATCAGCGCCGCACAGCGATTGACAAGGCCTCTCCCTCCCATCATGGTAGCGCTATCAAAAACAGCGGCGCAGTCAAGCTTGCTGGGGGAGGAGAGGGTCAATGAGTCATCGCGCGACTCGGCGAATCAAGGCTGTCCTGCTTGCGGCCGGTGCCGGTCTGATGGCCGTTTCGGGCGTGATTTCGACAGGGGCCGCCGCGCAGACCGCGCGCGAAATGAAAGTCGAACGGCCGATGGCCGATGCGGCCTACTGGAACGCCTCGCTCCCGGTCGAGCAACGCGTGGCCGACCTTCTGGCGCGGATGACGCTCGAGGAAAAGATCGCCCAGATCATCACTGTCTGGGACAGCAAGGCCTCGATCCAGAACGACGATCACACCTTCTCGGCCGCCAAGGCCGCGCAAGCCTTCCCCAACGGCATCGGCCAGATTGCCCGCCCCTCGGACACCAAGGGGCCGATCAGCCCGCGCGTCGAGCGGCGCCGCGATATCGATGCCAGCGTCGATTACGTCATCGCGGCGCAGCGCTGGGCGATGGAAGAGACGCGCCTCGGCATACCGATCCTGTTCCACGAAGAATCGCTGCACGGCTTCGCCGCGCGCGATGCCACCACTTTCCCGCAGGCCATCGGCCTGGCTTCATCCTGGGATCCGGACCTCGTTCGCGAGGTAAACGCTCTCATCGCGAGCGAGGTCCGTGCGCGCGGCGTCCACTTGGTCCTCTCGCCTGTCGTGGACGTCGCGCGCGATCCGCGCTGGGGCCGCATCGAGGAAACGTTCGGCGAGGATCCGTTCCTCGTCGGCGAACTCGGTGTGGCCTCGGTGGAAGGGCTCCAGGGTATCGGCGTCGGGCGCAAACTGCCGCCGGAAAAGGTCCTGGCGACGCTCAAACACATGACGGGCCACGGCCAGCCCGAGTCCGGCATCAACGTCGCGCCGGCTCCGTTCGGAGAGCGCGAGCTGCGCGAATTCTTCTTCCCACCGTTCGAGCAGGTCGTGAAGCGCACCGGCATCGACGCGGTCATGGCCAGCTACAACGAGATCGACGGCATCCCGAGCCACTCGAACGACTGGCTGCTCAATGATGTCCTGCGTGGTGAGTGGGGTTTCCGCGGCGCGGTCGTGTCCGACTACTACGCGATCGAGGACCTCTCGCGCTTGCACCACATCGCCAAGGATTACGGCGAAGCGGCACAGATCGCGCTGCGCGCCGGCGTCGACGTCGACCTTCCCGAAGGCGGCGGCTTCAAGACCCTCACCGAAGCGGTCAACTCGGGCCAGGTTCCGATGGCCGCCATCGATCAGGCGGTCAGCCGCTTCCTGACGATGAAGTTCAACGCCGGCCTATTCGAAAACCCGTGGCCCAATCGCGCCGAAGCGCGCCGCGCCAACGGTGCCGAAGGCGTCGCGCTCGCCCGCAAGGCGGCGGAAAAGTCGCTAGTCCTGCTCAAGAACGACGGCGTCCTGCCGTTGGGGCTTCCCGCTGCTGGCGGGGCGAAGTCGACGATCGCGGTCATCGGTCCCAACGCGGACGTCGCCCGTCTCGGTGGCTATTACGGCGAACCGCGCAAGGCGGTCTCTCCGCTCGAGGGCATTCGCAGCCTCGTCGGCGACCGGGCGAATGTCGTCCACTCGCAAGGCGTCGTGATCACCGAGAACGACGACTGGTGGGCCGACGAGGTCACGCTCGGCGATCCCGAGCAGAACCGCCAGCGCATCGCCGCCGCGGTCGAGGCCGCGCGCGGTGCCGACACGATCCTGCTGTTCATCGGCGACACCGAGCAGACCAGCCGCGAAGGCTGGGCCGAATCGCATCTCGGTGATCGGGCCAGCCTCGACCTCGTGGGCGAGCAGCTCGAGCTGTTCCGCGCGCTCAAGGCGCTCGGCAAGCCGGTCGTCGCGGTCCTCGTCAACGGCCGTCCGCCGAGCTACCCCGAGATCGCCGCGGAGGCCGATGCGATCCTCGAGACCTGGTACGCCGGCGAGCAGCAGGGCCCGGCGATCGCCGACGCGCTGTTCGGACGGGTCAATCCCGGCGGCAAGCTGCCGCTCACCGTCCCGCGCGAAGTCGGCCAGGTGCCGGCGTTCTACAACTACAAGCCGAGCGCGCGGCGCGGTTACCTGTTCAGCGAGGTCACCCCGCTCTATCCGTTCGGCTACGGGCTCTCCTACACCACGTTCGAGATCGGCGAGCCGACGCTCTCCTCGGCCACGATCATGCCCGGCCAGGGCGTCACCGTTCGTGTTCCGGTCCGCAATACCGGCAACCGCGCCGGCGACGAAGTCGTGCAGGTCTATTTGCGCGACGTCGTCAGCTCGGTCACCCGTCCAGTGAAGGAACTGGTCGGCTTCCAGCGCATCACGCTCGAGCCGGGCCAGAGCACGACCGTGGACATCCCGATCCGCTCGGATGCCTTCTCCATGTGGGATCGCGACATGAAGCGCGTCGTCGAGCCCGGGGCGTTCAACATCATGGTGGGCCCCAACTCGGAGGACCTGAAGACCGTCACGCTCACGGTCGCCCGGTGAGCGCCGGGCGGGGGATCTGGACCAAGTCCCCCTCCCGCGGTGGGGGGGGGGGAGGGGGGGGGGGGGG
>JAEZCZ010000087.1 GCA_023433305.1 Pseudomonadota bacterium
CGGGGTGGGGGGCCTGGCCCATCGCCCCCCCCGCGCTGGCGGGTGGGGCTAGGGGGGGGCCAGTCTCGGCACCGTCCTCACCGGACGCGCTCACCCCCCTGCCCCCTCCCGCAAGCGGGAGGGGGAGTTCGCGATCCATCGGCACGAACCACTGCGGCGTGCAGCGGAAGATGACCTTGGCCTTGCTGCGCCAGGAGTGCGGATAGGAGTGCTGGTAATCGGCCGAGGCGGCGAGCAGCGCGCCTGCCGCGCGCAAGTCCTCGCAGATCGGCCCGTCCGGAGCGTTGAACTTCGGGTTGATGACCGACATGTTGCGCGGGTCGCCGCGCCCGAGCCAGGCCCAGTCCTCGCGGTAGCGGCCGTCGCCCTCGACCACGAACTTCGGCGTGATGCCGTGTGCCTTGCATAGCTCGAAATCGTCCTCGCCATGATCGGGCGCCATGTGCACGAGCCCGGTGCCGCTGTCGGTGGTGACGAACTCGCCCGGCAGGAACGGCCGCGGCTCGGCGAAGAACCCGCCGAGGTGGTGCATCGGATGGCGGGCGATGGTGCCGGCGAGGTCGGAGCCTTTGCCAACGGATTCCCACTCCGCAACCGGAGTGAAAATGTCTTCCGACGCCTCATCCTGTGCAGCGACGACTGCGTTGCCCCATCGAGCGATGAACTGCATCACCAACGGTTCGGCAACTAGAGAGCGCTTGCCTTCAAACCTCTCCAGCGGATTGTTTTCATCGAATGCGCCGCGCTTGTGTCGATGTAATCCGTGTTGGACCACGACGTATTCCACGTCCGGCCCGTAAGCCAAAGCCTGGTTCACCGGGATCGTCCACGGCGTGGTCGTCCAGATAACCGCGTGCGCGCCGACCAGCTCGGGGATCGGGCTCTCGACGATCTCGAACGCCACGTCGATCTGGGTCGAGACGATGTCCTCGTACTCGACCTCGGCTTCGGCCAGCGCGGTCTTCTCGACCGGGCTCCACATCACCGGCTTGGCCCCGCGATAGAGCATGCCGGTCTCGGCGAACTTGAGCAGCTCGCGCACGATCGTCGCCTCGGCCTCGAAGTGCATCGTCAGGTAGGGATTGTCCCAGTCGCCGCCGACGCCGAGCCGCTTCAACTGCTCGCGCTGCGTATCGACCCAGTGCTGCGCATAGGCGCGGCACTCGGCGCGGAACTCCTCGACCGGGACCTGGTCCTTGTCGAGCTTCTTCTTGCGGTACTGCTCCTCGACCTTCCACTCGATCGGCAGCCCGTGGCAGTCCCACCCGGGAACGTAGGGCGCGTCCTTGCCGAGCAGGGTCTGCGTGCGCACGACCATGTCCTTGAGCACGTGGTTGAGCGCGTGCCCGATATGCATGTCGCCGTTGGCGTAAGGCGGGCCGTCATGCAGGATGAACTTCTCGCGCCCGGCGCGCGCCTCGCGGACCTGCCGGTAGAGGCCGTCCTGCTCCCAGCGCGCGAGAATCCCCGGCTCCTTCTGCGGAAGGCCGGCCTTCATCGGAAAATCGGTCTTCGGCAGGAAGACGGTGTCTCTGTAGTCGCGTGGCTCGCTCATTGCCGGCGGGCCTTAGCCGTGGGGGAGGCGGACTGCAATTTGTTCACGCGCTGCAGCGTGCCAGCGGATGTTCAGCGGCGTGTTCGGCTGCTGATCAAGCGCTTCATTGACGCCTTACGGACACGCTCACCCCAGCAATTCCCGCGCCCGCGCGCAGTCCTGCGCCATCTGTGCGGTCAGCGCCTCGACGCTCTCGAACCTCGCTTCCGGCCGCAGGAAATGGTGCAATGCCACCTCGATCTCGCGGCCGTAGAGGTCGCCCGAGAAGTCGAAGAAATGCGGCTCGAGCAGCTCCTGCGCCGGTTCGAATTGCGGCCGAATCCCGAGGTTTGCGGCGCCTTTCAGCGTCTCCCCGCTGTCGAGCAGGAGGCCGGTCACCGCGTAGATCCCGTAGCGCGGGCGAAGGTAGGGCCCCATGTCGATATTGGCGGTGGGGTAGCCGATCGTCCGCCCGCGCTTGTCGCCGTGTTGCACGGTGCCGCGGATCGCGAACGGTCGCGTCATCAGCCGCGTCGCGGTCTCGCAGTCGCCGGCCTTGAGCGCGTCGCGAATGCGGCTCGAGGAGACGGGCAGCCCGCCCTCGGTCACCGGGCCGAGCGGGCGGGCGGCGATGCCGTGGCGGGCACCCACCTCGGCGAGCACCCCGACGTTGCCGGCGCGGCCCTTGCCGAACGTGCAGTCCTCTCCGGTGACCACACCCGCGACCCCGAGGTGGCCCGCGAGCAGTTCGCTGACGAAGGCTTCGGCCGACGTCGCCGCGAGCGCGTCGTCAAACTCGAACACCAGCATCGCGTCGGCGCCCGCGGCGGCGAACAGCGCTTCGCGCTGGTCGAGCGTGGTGAGGCGGAAGGGCGGCACGTGCGGCGCGAAATGGCGCACCGGGTGCGGGTCGAAGGTCGCCACGATCGCCGGCCGGCCTTCGCTCCGCGCCCAGGTCACCGCTTCGGACACGACCTTCTGGTGCCCGAGATGAAACCCGTCGAAGTTACCGAGCGCGACGATCGCGCCGCGCAGATGGTCGGGGACGGGATCGCGGTGGCCGAGCCGCGTCAAGCCTGCCGCTCCAGTGTGACGAAGGCGTAGGCGGGATCGATACCTTCGGCCGCGTGCTTCTCGCGCCGGACGACCTGCCACTCCGGGCCCGGCGTCGCCATGTACACGTCGCCCTGTGTGTTCTCGTAGATCTCGGTGATCTCGAGCCGGGTCGTGATCGGCATGAACAGCTCGAAGATGTCGGCGCCGCCGATCACAGCGATGTCGCCGTCTCCAGCCAGAGCCAATGCCTCTTCCATCGTATGGGCCACTTCGGCGCCCGGCGCGCGCCAGTCCTTCTGCCGCGTCAGCACGATATGCCGGCGGCCCGGCAGCAGGCCGGGCAGGCTGTCGAAGGTCTTGCGGCCCATGATCATCGGCTTGCCCATCGTCAGCCGCTTGAAGCGCCTGAGATCGGCGCTGATCTTCCAGGGCACGTCGCCGTGCTGGGCGATCGTGCCGTCGATGGCCCGGGCCACGATGGCGATGACTTCGCGCGCCATCAGCCGATCACCGTCACGTGGCCCATCTTGCGCCCGGCGCGCGCTTCGGCCTTGCCGTAGAGGTGCAGGTGCGCCCTCGGATCGGCGAGGGTTTGCAGCGCCGCCTCGGCGGTGTCTCCGATCAGGTTGCACATCTCGACCCGCGACGCCAGCGTCGCGGTGTCGCCCAGCGGCAGCCCGCAAATCGCGCGGACATGGTTCTCGAACTGGCTGGTGACCGCGCCCTCGATGGTCCAGTGGCCCGAGTTGTGTACCCGCGGCGCCATTTCGTTGAACACCGGCCCGTTTGCCGTGGCGAAGAATTCCAGCGTCAGCACGCCGACGTAATTCAGCGCTTCGGCCACCGCCTGGGCGAGCCGCCGCGCCTCATCGACTTGCGCTGCCACGATCTCCGGAGCGGGGAGCGACGAACGGGCGAGGATGCCGCTCTCGTGGACGTTCTGGGGGCTGTCCCAGAAGCGCACTTCGCCGTCGCGCCCGCGCACCAGGATCACCGAGAACTCGGCTTCGAACCGCACGAAGCCCTCGTAGACCAGCCCCTCGTTCGGCACGCGCAGCCCGTCGGCTTCGTGCGCCGAGGCAATGCGCCACTGGCCCTTGCCATCGTAACCCTCGCGCCGCGTCTTGATGATGCCGGGGGTGCCCGTTCGCTCGATCGCGCCCTTCAAGTCGCTGTCGACGTCGACCGGGGCGTAAGGCGCCGGGCGCCCGCCGAGCTCTTCCACGAAGCGCTTCTCGCGCCGCCGGTCCTGCGCCACTTCGAGCGCGCGTTGGCCCGGTGCCAGGCGGTCGGCCGGGATCGCCGCGAGCGGGGCGACCGGCACGTTCTCGAACTCGTAGGTCACCACCGCGCAATCGGCCGCGAATTCGGTCAGCGCCTGGCGATCGTGCCATTCGCCGCAAGTGAACCGCGCGCTGACTTCGGCGGCCACGCTGTCCTTCTCCGGCGCATAGACATGGCAGCGATAGCCGAGCTGCGCCGCGGCCACGGCCAACATCCGGCCGAGCTGTCCGCCGCCGAGGATACCGATCGTGCTGCCCGGTGGAATCATGCTCGGATCAGGACGGCCTCTCGGCCACCGAGTCGGTCTGCGCCGCGCGGAACGCCTTGAGCCGCTCGGCCAGCGCCGGATCGGAGGTGGCGAGGATCGCGGCCGCCATCAATCCGGCGTTGGTCGCGCCCGCTTCGCCGATCGCCAACGTTCCGACCGGGATACCCGCCGGCATCTGCACGATCGAGAGCAGCGAATCCTGACCCTTGAGCGCCTTCGATTCGACCGGCACGCCGAGCACGGGCAAGTGCGTCATCGCCGCGACCATGCCCGGCAGGTGCGCCGCGCCGCCGGCCCCCGCGACGATGACCTTGAATCCTTCGTCCGCCGCGCCCTTGGCGAAAGCGGTCAGCCGGTCGGGCGTCCGGTGCGCCGAGACGATGCGCGCCTCGTAGGCGACGCCGAGCTTTTCGAGCGCTTCGGCGGCCAGTCGCATGGTCGGCCAGTCGGACTGGCTGCCCATGACGATCGCAACTTGCGGAGCCTCCGCTCCCCCCATCTCAACGGTCCTTCAGGTAATGGCGCTCGCCCGGGCGCATTTGTGCATCGAACTCGTAGACGATCGGCTCGCCGGTGGGAATCTCCAGCCCCGTGATGTCCGCATCCGAAATGCCCGACAGGTGCTTGACGAGGGCGCGCAGCGAATTGCCGTGCGCCGAGACGATCACCGTCTCGCCTTTCGCCAGCTCGGGGATGATCGCGCTTTGCCAATAAGGCAGCACCCGCTCGATCGTCAGCTTGAGGCTCTCGGTCGCCGGAATGGCGATGCCGGCATAACGCGGGTCGGCGGCCAGGTCGTAGGCACTGCCGGCCTCAAGCACCGGCGGCGGCACGTCGAAGCTGCGGCGCCAGATTTTCACCTGCTCGTCGCCGTGCTTCTGCGCGGTCTCGGCCTTGTTGAGCCCCGTCAGGCCTCCATAGTGCCGCTCGTTGAGCCGCCAATCCTTGGTCTCGGGTATCCACAACCGCCCGCAAGCCTCGAGCGCGAGGTGCAAAGTCTTGATTGCGCGCGTCTGCAGCGAGGTGAAGGCGATGCTCGGCAGCAGCCCGGACTTCGCCAGCAGCTCACCCGCCGCGCGCGCCTCGGTCACGCCCTGCTCGGTCAGGTCGACGTCCCACCAGCCGGTGAAACGGTTTTCCAGGTTCCACTGGCTCTGGCCATGGCGGACGAGGATCAGGGTAGGCACGGCAACGCGGCTCCTGCGGTCTTGCGGGAGCGCAGCCGTTAGCGAGGCGGCTCCTCTTTGGAAAGGGGCTCGCCCTTCGCCGCATCGAGCGCCCGGGCCTGTGCCTTGCGCCGCCGCAGGTTCTCGCGCAGCCGGGCCGCCAACCGTTCCTCGCGCGTCAGGGGCTCGCGATCTTCACTCATGCGCAACCCCTTGCCGCTATTGGCGCCGAGGCTCAAGCTGTCGCTTGACAACATGGCCGTGCGCGCCAATAGCGCGCGCCTTCCGGCGCTGCTGTAGCTCAGTGGTAGAGCGCACCCTTGGTAAGGGTGAGGTCGGGAGTTCAATCCTCCCCAGCAGCACCACGATTTCAAGCACTTGATGGGTTGGCCGGCCCTAAGGCCGCACTTGCACCGGCACCTCGGTCCGTTCCCCCGAGCGCTGCACCGTCAGGGTCACCCGCGCGCCCGCTTCGGTGAGACCGATCGCGTTGCGGAGCGCCACCGCGGTGGGCGTGGGCTCGCCGTCGACTGCCACCACGATGTCGCCCGGCCGCAGCCCGGCCGCCGCCGCCGACGAGCCCGGTCCGACCTGGGCGATCAGCGCACCTTCCGCCGGAGGCTCCGCGCCGCCCGGCGGGGGCAAGGTTTCGGTAATCGCCACGCCGATCGCGCCGCGTCGCACTTCGCCGTGCTCGAGAATCTGTTCGACGACGAAACGGACAGTTTCCGATGGCACCGCGAAACCGATTCCCACGTTCGCGCCCGGGCCGAAGATGGCGCTGTTGATGCCGATCACGCTTCCGTCGAGCGCCAGCAGCGGGCCGCCCGAATTGCCCGGATTGATCGGGGCGTCGGTCTGGATGTAGCTCTCGAACCCGTCAGGGCTGAGCCCGCGGTTGAGGGCGCTGACGATCCCGGCGGTGACCGTCTGGCCGAGCTGGAACGGGTTGCCGATCGCCACGACGAAGTCGCCGACCTGTAGCCGGTCCGAATCTCCGAGCGAAAGCTCTGGCAGGTCGGAGCCGCGGATCCGCAGGACGGCGATGTCCGTGGCGGGATCGGTGCCGACCAGCTCGGCGCGGAACCGGCGGCGGTCCGTCAGGGCGACCTCGATCTGGCGCGCGCCCTCGACGACGTGGTTGTTGGTGAGGACGATACCGCGAGCCCCGTCCACGATCACGCCGGACCCGGCCGCCAGCACGGGGTCGAGCGCCGTATCGGGGACGCCGAAGAAGCGGCGGAAATAGGGGTCTTGGAGCAGCGGGTTCTGCTCGGCGGGCGAAGCCTGCACGACCGCAATGTTGACGACCGCCGGGGCGGCCCGCTCCACTAGGGGCGCCAGGGTTTCCTCATGAAGCGGTTCGACATCGAGGGGCGCGGCGGTCCCATCGCCGGTTTGGTCATTCTGACGACAGGCGCCGGCAAGCAGCAGCAGTACGAGGAGCGCTCCCGAACCGAGCTTTCGATAGACCCCGCGCATTCTCGTCTCCCGGAAGTTTCCCGCTGCCTCGAAAACAAGGCGTTGCCCCGCTCGTTCCTTCCACACACACGAGGAATCGCCGCAGCAAATCCTTGCCTTCGCCCGGTGTATTGTCCATCTAGGGCACCATGGATGGGGAAGAGCTCACACCGCTGCATCCCAACTACGTCAAGGTCGTGCGTCTCGGCACGCTGTTGCTCGTGCTGCCTTTCGTCGTCTTCGCGCTGATCCTCGAGTTTGCAGGGGAGTTGCCGCGGGGCGCCTTCCTGGCACCGGTCCTGCTCGTTGCCCTCTATCTCATCGTCCGCACGCCGCTGAGGCGCTACCAAGCTCGGGGCTACCAGATGGGGGTGGACCGGCTGCGTGTGGTGCGGGGGCTGATCTTCCGCTCGGATACCGTCGTTCCGTTCGGGCGGGTGCAGCATATCGACGTCCACCAGGGCCCACTCGAACGCGGCTATGGGCTTTCCACGCTGGTCCTGCATACGGCGGGCAACCACAACGCTTCGGTTTCGCTTCCAGGCCTCGGCCGTGACGACGCCATGGCGATGCGCGAGGAGATCCGCGCCCACGTCAAGCGCGAGACGATGTGAGCGAACCGGCGGGCAGCACGCCCGAGGAATGGCGGCGAACCAGCCCGCTCGGCTACGTCGTCAGCGCCATCATGAACCTGCGCAATTTGCTGCTGCCGCTCGCGGCGGCGCTGTTCGGGACGCAAGGCTGGCGGGGAGGGGTAATCTACGTCCTTCCCGCGGCCGTCGCGGCTCTCGCGCTGACTTTCCTGTTCAGCTGGATCGCCTGGCGCCACTTCCGATACCGTGTCGGTGATAGCGACATCCGCGTCGAGCGCGGGCTGATAAGCCGCACCGCGCGCTCGGTGCCCTACGAACGGATCCAGGACGTCAGCCTCGAGCAGGGGCTCGTCCCGCGGCTGTTCGGGATGGTCCAAGTCAAGTTCGAAACCGGCGCGGGCGGCAAGGACGAGCTCAAGATCCAGTACGTCAGCGAAGCCGAGGGCGCCGCGCTGCGCGAGACGGTGCGGGCGCACAAGAGCGGCCAAACGCCTCTTGCAGAGGTTGGCGAGGCGACGGTCGAGGAGCCCGCCCGGGTCCTTTTCGCGATGGACAATCGGCGGCTGGTGACTTTCGGGCTGTTCGAGTTCTCGCTCGTGGTCTTCGCGGTGCTGGGCGGCGTCACGCAGCAGTTCGACTTCATGCTTCCGTTCGAGATGTGGGATTTGCGCGCCTGGATGGACCTGCTCGCCGGGCCCGGCCACTGGCTGCAGGCGCTCGGATTCGCGGCGCAGGCGATCGGTGCGGCGATTGCGCTTGCTGCACTGGCGCTCGTCGGCCTGGTGACGGGGCTGGGGCGGACGGTCCTGCGCGATTACGGCTTCAAGCTCGAGGAAACCCCCAAGGGCCTACGCCGGAGGCGCGGCCTGCTGACGCGCACCGACGTGGTCATGCCGATCCACCGCGTGCAGGCGCTCAAGGTCACCACGGGCATTCTCCGTCGGCGGTTCGGCTGGCATGGCCTCAGCGTGGTCAGCCTGTCGCAGGACGCCAAGGCGGGAAATCACGTGATCGTGCCCTTTGCCCGAATGGACCAGATCGCGCCCGTCGTGGCCGTCACCGGATTCGATCTGCCCCCCGCCGACGCGAATTGGCGGCGGCCCAGCGCCCGCTATCACTTCGATGCGGCAATGCTCTCGGCGACTCCGCTCGCCCTCGCGGCCGTGGCGGTGCCGATCGTGAACGCATGGCTCGGGCGCCCGCTGGGTCTGCCCTGGCTCGTATCGGCTGGCCTCGTCGTGCTGGCAGCGGTCCTCGCCGGGCGAGAAGTCTTCCTCTGGCGCCATGATCGCCATACCCTTGATGGTCGCCACATCTATGCCCGCAGCGGCTGGCTTGCGCCGCGGCTCGCCATTGCCTCGCGGGTCAAGCTCCAGTCGGTCGAGATCGCCCAAGGGCCCCTGGGGCGGCGGCGCGGTTACGCCGACGTCAAGTTCGGCATCGCCGGGGGCACACTGGAGATCGCGGGCATTCCGGTCGACGATGCCCGCGCGCTTCGCCGGGCGGTCCTGAACAGCATCGCCTCGGTCGATTTCTCGCGTCTTCCCGGCTGACTCAGCTGTCCGGTTCGGCGAGCAGGTCGCTCCATTCGGGGTGGCGTCGGAACTGTGCGGCGACGTAGCTGCACTGCGGGACGATCTTGAAGCCCTCTCTACGCGCGTCGGCCACCAGGGCTTCGACAAGTTGTTGCGCGACTCCGCCTCCGCGCATCTCGGGCGGCACGAACGTATGGTCGGCGATGCGCAGTGGGCCGAGCGCGCGCCAGGTCAGTTCGGCGGGGCGGCCTGCCCCGGGCAGTTCGGCCCGATAGGCGCCGTGCGTCGTCTGGTCGTAGTGAGTGATCGCGATCGTATCGGGCATGGCCAAATGTCTCCTTCTTGCACCCAACCCGCGGTCGAGCCATGGCGTTCCGCATGCAATTCCTGTCCGACAACGCGGCGACGGTCCATCCGCAGGTGTGGCAGGCATTGCAGCGGGCCGACGCCGCGGACACGCCCTACGATACCGACGCGACGAGCCGCCGCCTCGACGAGGCCTTCTCTTCGCTTTTCGGGCGTGACGTCTCGGCGTTGTGGGTCGCCACGGGGACGGCCGCCAACTGCCTGGCGCTCTCCACGATGGTGCCGCCGCACGGCGCGGTGCTGTGTCATCGCGAAGCGCACATCGAAATGGACGAAGGCGGCGCGCCCGGGTTCTATCTCCACGGGGCCAAGCTGGTGCTGGCCGAGGGCGAAGGCGCCAAGCTTTCGCCCGCGACGATCGCGGCGGCGCTCGATGCGATTCGCGACGACGTGCACCAGGTTCAAGTTCACGCGCTGTCGCTGACGCAGGCGAGCGAATACGGCTGCACTTATCGGGCCGGCGAATTGGCGGCGATTTGCGCGCTGGCGCGCGAGCGGGGCCTCAAGGTGCAGATGGACGGAGCGCGGTTCGCCAACGCCGCCACCTTCCTCGGCTGCGCCCCGGCCGAAGCTTGCGGCGATATCGACGGGTTGAGCTTCGGTTGCGTCAAGAACGGCGCCATGAACGCAGAGGCGATCGTGTTCTTCGATCCCGCCCTGGCTGATGTCGCGCGTTATCGCCGCAAGCGGGCGGGGCACCTGCAATCGAAAGGCCGTTTCCTCGCGGCGCAGGTTCTCGCGATGCTGGAGGGTGACCTTTGGCTGGTCAATGCGCGGGCGGCTAACGCTGCGGCGGCGGAGATTGCAGGCGCGGCCGGCGAGCGCTTGCTTCATCCGACCGAAGCGAACGAAGTGTTCCTGCGCTGCACGGCCGAGGAGCGGGCCGAGTTGCGCTCCCAAGGTTTCGGCTTCTACGATTGGGGGCCTGAGGCCGCACGGTTCGTCACGGCGTGGGACACGCGGGACGAGGATGCACGCGCCCTCGCGCGCGCGATCGGCAGCCTGTGAGGGAAGCCCCGCCGCCTCACGCGCTGCTTCGGCCGCGCATTGCACTGCCGTTCCTCCTGATCGCGGCGATCTGGGGATCGACCTGGTTCATTATCATCGGCCAGATCGACGGCGTTCCTCCAGCCTGGTCCGTCGCTTGGCGTTTCGTTCTGGCGAGCGTCGGGATGTTCGCCCTCGCGTTCGCGGCGGGGAACACGTTGGCGATGCCGAGGAACGCGCATCTCCTCGCCGTCGTCATCGGGTTCTTCCAGTTCTGCGGCAACTACAACCTCGTCTACCAGGCCGAGCTGCACCTGACTTCGGGCATCGTTGCGGTGATGATCGGTCTGATGATCGTGCCTAACGCGGTTCTGGCGCGGATCGTGCTGGGTCAGCGGATTACGCCCAGATTCGTGATCGGCAGCGCGATTGCCATCGCCGGAATTGCGCTTCTCTTGATCAACGAGGCCGGCGGCGCTCGCGTGGGCGGCAACGTGGGGCTCGGCATCTGGCTGGCAGCGGGAGCGATGTTAGCGGCGTCGATTTCCAACGTGATCCAGGCCGGAAATACCGGCCGACAGGTGCCGCTGATGACGCTGGTCGCTTGGTCGATGCTCTACGGCACCGTGATCGATGTCCTTTTCGCCGCCGTCGTCGCCGGTCCGCCGGTCCTTCCTACCGACGGCCAGTACTGGCTCGGGACCGCCTATCTCGCCTTTGCCGGCTCGGTGGTCACGTTCCCACTCTACTACCGCCTGATCCGCGAGATCGGCGCCGGGCGTGCGGCCTATCACAACGTGCTGGTGGTCATCGTCGCCATGGTGATTTCGACGCTGTTCGAGGATTATCGCTGGACGGAGCTGGCGGCCGTCGGGAGCGTGCTGTCGCTGGTCGGGTTGCTGATCGCGCTCAGGGCCAAGTCGCTCTGAGAACGGCGGCCAATCCTTCGCGATAGGGTGGGAACGACGGGCGCCAGCCGAGCACCCGCCGGGCC
>JAEZCZ010000044.1 GCA_023433305.1 Pseudomonadota bacterium
GTCCGGAATTGGCCGCCAACAGGCGCGACGCGGTAGTCGGCATAATCCGCGAACCCGTCTTGGCCTGCGGCACCGAAGTTGCCGCAAGCGGCCGCGCCGGGCGGCAACGTCCTGGTGTCCTGCGAGGATGGCAGCGGATTGCGGCAAACGAAGGTGTTGCCCGTATTGGCAGCCCGCACGAGCACGCCGTCACGCGTTTGGTAGTTCGCGATCTGCATCCCATCCGCGCGGCTCTTGATCTGCGAGAATGCACCGCTGAACAGCAAGCCGAACCGGCCGTAGTCCGTGTCCCAGGTGTTGCTCAGCAAGCCCGAGAAGGTCGGGGTCCATTCCTTCCGCAGATCGCCGTAATTCGCCTCGGCGCTAAAGCCGAGGTGAAATCCATTGTTGTCGAACGGCTTACGAGTGTTGAGGTTGACCGTTCCCGCCAGTCCGCCTTCGATCATTTCGGCGGTAGCGTTCTTGTTGATGATGACCGAACCGAGAAGCTCGGACGGAACGTCCGCGAAATTGAGCGCTTGGCCACCGACGCCTGCCGCAAAGGCAGTTCGTCCGTTGAATTCCGATCGAACGAAATTCAGGCCGCGAACGGTGACGCCGGAACCTTCGACCGAGAAGTGATCGGGGTCGTTCGAACCGGCAAAGCGGTTGATAGCAATGCCTGGGACGCGCTGAAGCGCCTCGGTAACCGAGCGATCCGGCAATGCACCGATGTCCTCTGCCGTGATGGCATCGACGACCGTATCCGCATCACGTTTGATGGACTGCGAATTCGCGAGGCTTGCTCTTATGCCGGTGACGACAATAACGGAATCGCCATCGGCCGGTTCACTGGCCGCCGGCTCGTCCTGCGCTTGCGCGGTCGCGGAGGCGAGAAGGCAGCCGATCGCGACCAGCGAACCGCCGGCTTTCAGCGAATGGCGCATCGCGCTGAACAGATTCCCGTGCGAACCGGTATGGGTCGATTGCTCGGCCACTCTTTATCCTCCCCCATGTCTGTTAGCGCTACCATCTTTCCTCATTGGTGCACTAATCTGGGCATACGATAACTTGGCCCATCCCTATTGGCAAGGGCCGAAAACACAGCAATAATAACGGAAAAATAGGCGGTTTTCCGCGGGCGGGGGTCCGACATTATTATGAATGATAGCGATAGCGCGGGAGCTCCGAATTCCCAGATCGGGCGAGTCGTCATCGTCGGCGGCGGCACGGCGGGATGGATGGCCGCGGCGGCGCTTTCGCGCTTTCTGGATAACGGCCGCCGGCAGATTCACCTCGTCGAATCCGATGCCATCGGCACCGTCGGCGTCGGGGAGGCGACGATCCCGCCGATCCTCAATTTCAACGCGATGCTCGATCTCAACGAGAACGAGTTCCTTCGCGAGACCCAGGCTACCTTCAAGCTCGGCGTCGAGTTCGTGAACTGGGGCCGCAAGGGCGATCGCTACCTGCACCCGTTCGGCTTCTTCGGGCAGGACCTGCACGGCATTCCGTTCCACCAGCTCTGGCTGCGCGAGCGCGGGCGCGGCGATCCCGGCCACATCTCCGAGTACTGCATGAACGCGGCGGCCGCGCGGCTGGGCAAGTTCGGCCGCCCTTCGCGCAACACCCGTCCGCCGGTTAACGAGCTTCTTTACGCCTTCCACTTCGACGCCACACTCTACGCCCGCTTCCTGCGGCGCCGCGCCGAGGCCCATGGCGTGCGGCGCCACGAAGGCCGCATCGTCCACGTCCATCGCGACGGCGAGAGCGGCGACGTGACATCGGTCGAGCTCGAAGGCGGCGAGCGCATCGAGGGAGACCTGTTCGTCGATTGCTCGGGCTTTCGAGCGCTGCTGATCGGCGAGACGCTTGGCGTAGGCTACGAGGACTGGAGCCACTGGCTGCCGGTCGACCGGGCCATCCCCGTCCCGACCACCAACATCGCCCCGACCGATCCGTTCACCCGGTGCACCGCGCACGGGGCAGGCTGGCAGTGGCGCATCCCGTTGCAACACCGCACCGGCAACGGCCACGTCTATTGCAGCGCCTTCATGGACGACGACGAGGCCGAGCGCATCGTGATGGGCAACCTCGAAGGGGAACCGTTCGGCAGCCGGCGGGTGATCCGCTTCACCACCGGGCGCCGCAAGCAGGCCTGGAGCCACAACGTCGTCTGCATCGGCCTATCGTCGGGCTTCCTCGAACCGTTGGAGTCGACCAGCATCCACCTGATCCAGAACGGTATCCAGCGGCTGCTGGCGCTGTTTCCCGGGCGTCCGATCAGCCCGCTCGAGCGCGACGAGTACAACCGCGGGATGCAGGATCTTTACGAGGACATCCGCGACTTCATCGTGCTGCACTACAAGGCGACACAGCGCGACGACACGCCGTTCTGGCGCTACGTACGCGATATGGAGGTCTCCGATGCGCTCAAGCGCAAGATGGAGCTGTGGCGGCTGCACGGCCGGATCTTCCGCGAAGGGGCCGAACTGTTCGGCACGACGAGTTGGGTGGCGGTGATGCTCGGGCAGAACCTCTGGCCCGAGAATTACGATCCGATCGTCGACACGCTCGACGAGCACAAGGTCGCGCAGGCGATGGCCGAGATGCGCGATCGATACCGCGAGGCGGCGGATGCATTGCCGACCCAGCAGGAGTTCCTCCGCCAGGCCGGTGCCTGGGCGAGCGACGACGTTCGCCCGCAGGCGGCCGTCGCGCAATGAGGGAAGACGCGATCCGCAACGTCGTCATAGTCGGTGGGGGCACCTCCGGCTGGATGACGGCCGCGGCATTGGCGAAAATCATGGGCGCGATGCCCGGCCTGTCGATCCGGCTCGTCGAGAGCGAGGCGATCGGCACGGTCGGCGTAGGCGAGGCGACGATCCCGCAGATCAACCTGTTCAACGCGATGCTCGGGCTCGACGAGATGGAGTTCGTCCGCGAGACCCACGCGACCTACAAGCTCGGCATCGAGTTCGTCGACTGGACGCGCATCGGCCATCGCTACATCCACCCGTTCGGGTTCCACGGCATCGACATGATGGGGGTGAGCTTCCATCACCACTGGCTGAAGGGTCAGCGGGCCGGAGATACCAGCCGGCTCGACGAGTATGCGATCTCGGCCGTCGCCGCGAAGGCGGACAAGTTCATGTGGCCTCAGCCGAACCAGCCACGCTCACCCTTGTCCAAGCTCGGCTACGCGTTCCAGTTCGACGCCGGCCGCTACGCGCGCTTCTAGCGCCGTTACGCCGAGGAGCGCGGCGCCACCCGCACAGAAGGGCGGATCGTCGAAGTCGAACAGCACCCCGAGAGCGGCTTCGTCACCGCGGTCAAGCTCGAGAACGGCGGCCGCGTGGAAGGCGATCTTTTCATCGACTGCTCCGGCTTCCGCGCGCTGCTGATCGGGCAGGCGCTCGGCGTCGGCTTCGTGGACTGGAGCGAATGGCTGCCGTGCGACCGCGCGGTCGCGATCCCCTGCACGCTGGCCGGAGACCGGCAGCCGCTGACCCGCTCGACCGCGCGCCCCTCAGGATGGCAATGGCGCATCCCGCTCCAGCACCGCGTCGGCAACGGCCACGTGTACTGTTCGGACTACATGGGCGAGGACGAGGCAACCGCGCTCCTGCTCGCCAACCTCGACGGCGAGCCGCTCGCCGCGCCGAACCAGCTTCGCTTCAAGGCCGGGCACCGCGCGAAGGCTTGGGAGAAAAACGTCATCGCGCTCGGTCTTTCGGGAGGCTTCCTCGAGCCGCTCGAGTCGACCTCGATCCACCTCGTGCAATCGGGCATCGCCCGGCTGATGACGCTGTTCCCGACCCGCGCTTTCAAGCAGACCGAGATCGATCGCTACAATCAGATGACCGAGCAGGAGTATGTGGACATCCGCGACTTCCTGGTGCTGCATTACAGCGCGACCGAGCGCGACGACACGCCGTTCTGGAACTACTGCCGCAACATCGCGCCGCCCGCGGGGCTGGCCGAGAAGCTCGAGATGTTCCGCTCCTCGGGCAGGGTGTTCCGCGAGCACAACGAACTGTTCACCGAGACGAGCTGGGAATCGGTCCTGATCGGTCAGGGGGTCGTCCCCGGCGGCTACCATCCCGCGGCCGACCTGCTGAGCGACGAGGAGACGCTCAAGCGTCTCGCCTCGATCCGGCAGACGATCGCCAGCACCGTTGAGCAAATGCCGACGCAGGAGGAGTTCCTTCGCGACAACGGCGGCGCCATCGATCCTGCGATGCAGCTCACCGCATGACCGCCCTCCCCCCGCCCCGGCCGATCGCTGAGGCGGAACCGGTCGACTTCGCCCGCTTCCACGCGGAGATCAGGCCCGCGGGAGAGCCCGTCGTCATGCGCGGGCTCGCAGGCGACTGGCCCGGCGTGGAAGCCGCACGAGCAGGCGATCAGGCCATGGTTCGTTACCTGCTCGGCTTCGGTCCGACCCGCCAAGTCGGCGGAATCATGCTCCCAGCCGAAGCCGAGGGACGGTTCTTCTACAATGCCGAGCTGACCGGCTTCAATTTCACCCCCCACCAAGGGCGGCTCGAGGCCTTTCTCCACGAACTGCTGCGAGTGGCGGCCGAGCCGAGGCCGGCGGGAATGGCGGTCCAGTCCGAGCGCATCGCGGACCTCTTGCCGGGCTTCATCGCGGCCAACCCGATGCCGCTCGTGCCCGATGTCGCGCCGCGCATCTGGATCGGCAACCGCATCCGCGTCGCGCCGCACTACGACCTGATGGAGAACGTCGGGGTGTGCCTTGCGGGGCGGCGCCGGTTCACGCTGTTCCCGCCCGACCAGTTGCCTAATCTCTATCCCGGCCCGTTCGAGCTGACCCCAGCAGGCACCCCGGTCTCGATGGTCGACCCGCAGGCTCCGGACCTCGAACGCTATCCGCGCTTCGCCGAAGCCTGGAACCATGCGCGGCAAGCGACGCTGGAGCCGGGAGACGCGCTATACATACCCTACGCCTGGTGGCACGGCGTGGACGCGCTCGAACCGCTCTCGATCCTGGTCAACTACTGGTGGAACGAAGCGCCGGAGGGCAGCGGCGGCGGGTACGACGCGCTGCTCCACGCGATGCTGTCCTACCGCCACCTTCCGCCCGACGAGCGCGCGGTGTGGCGCACGGTGTTCGAGCATTACGTGTTCGGCGATGCGGACCCCGCGGAGCATCTTCCGCCCCACGCAAAGGGAGTCATGGGCCCGCCGAGCCCGCGCTTGTTCGGCCGCATGCGCGAGATGCTGCGGCGGACGCTCGCCTAGCCGCCGAGCAACTCGCGCAGCCAGGAACCGTAGGGCGGGACACCCTGTAAGACCGCTTGCGCACGGGCGGCGAAGGCGCTCGCGGCCTGTTCCGCTTCGCGCGGATCCGCCGCCAGAACCAGCGCGCTCTCGCCCGCGCGATGGCCCAGCGCCTGGAGCAGCGCGGTCAACTCCTGCGCCAGAAGCGGATTTTCATCGGAGAACGGCAGCCGCCCGCGGCGCGTGTACTGGTCGAGCGCGAGGACTAGTTCGGGCGACTGGTCGAGCATACCGAGGTGCGCCGCGGCCGGCGCGGCGTAGTGAGCGCCGAGAAGGTCGCGCACTCGGTCGGCCATCAGCGCGGCACGGCGATTGAATTCGACGCGCTCGTGGTGATCGACCTCCCTGCCGGGCAGGAGCTCGAGCAGCAACGCAAGCTGGCGGTGCGCGAGGTCGAGGTTGAACCAGCCGAGCGGCTCGAAATGCGCTGCGGCGTCGCCGAGCGCGACGACGTTGCCGCACCAGGCTTCGCGCGCACGGCCGGGCGCGAGCGGCACGACGTCTATCTGCTCGACCGGCAGCGCCGCGTAGGCAGCCTCGCGCGTCGTGCCTTGGATCATCGCGAGCACGGCCTGACGCCCGTCGCGGCCAGCCAATTCGGACAGCCATCCGACCGGCGTCAGCGTAATCCGGTCCTCGAGCGTCAGCACCGGCTCGCGTGGCTGGTCGAACATCAGCGCCCGGATCGGAAGAGCGCGGCTCCAGTCCTCGCGAACATAGCCGGGAAGGGCCGAAAGCAGCGCGGACGCAGGACCGGTGCAGTCGACGAACAGGTCCGCCTCGACGGCGTCCATGCCGTCGACGAGCACGGCCGCGATCCCGCCCCTGTCGTCGGGCCGCAAGCCCAGCAGCGCGCCGCGCACATGCCGCACGCCGATCCGCTGTGCCTCGCCCACCAGCACATCGCGATAGGCCGGCACGTTCCAGCGCAGGGCATAGTCGAGCTCGGCGAGCGCCGATCCTTCGGAGCCGGAAGGCGGCTCGAACCTTCCAGCGGCGGCCAGGATTTCGGCGAGCGAGCCCGGCGGCGCGGCTGCCGTCTCGTTGCGCGGACCGATGCCCCAGGCGCGCGCAAAACCGGTCCGGAGCCGCGGGTCCGTTGCCGCGCCGTAGGGCGCGGTGCCTTCCTGGCCCGGCCCGCCCCATCCGCGATAACGCATGACGAGCCGATGGCTCGCCCCCGCCTCGCGCACCAGCCTTTCCTCGCCGATGCCGAGCCGGTCGTGCAGCTTGTTGGTGAACGGCAGCGCGGTCGGCATGCGGTCCGCGATGGCGGCCGGATCGGGAGGGGTGCCGATGACCAGCACATCGCACGCAGGCAGCGCGCGCTTGAGCGCGATCGCGGCGAGCGCGCCGACCTGGCCGTCGCCCGCCACCACGATGCGGCGGGCAAGTTCGCGCGGCTCGCTCACGGCATCGCCGCCAGACGCTCGGTGCGGCCGTTCAGATATGCGCGGTGTCCGGGCATTCCGGCGACTTCCTGGCGGATCGCCTGGCGCAAGGAATCCATCGCCCGCTCGACCCGCTCAGGATCAGGGATCGCCGCGCGCGGATCGTGCCGGCGCGGCATGTAGCCCTGCCCGACATAGACCGCGATCCAGCTCGCATCGTAGAACAGCCCGTCGGCATATCGCTCGACCCGTCCGGTCTCGCGCCACAGCTCCATCTTGCCCTTGAGCGTGTCGGGCACTTCCATCGTGCGGACGTGGTTCCAGAACTCGGAATCGTCGCGCACGGTGGCATGGTAATGAAGGATCAGGAAGTCGCGGACACGGTCGTACTCCATGTCGACCAGTCGATTGAACTCGTCGCGATCGCGCGGATCGATCAATCCGCCGACCGGGAACAGCTCGATCAGGTAGGTGATCGCCATCTGCGCGAGATAGATCGAGGTCGACTCGAGCGGCTCGAGGAAGCCGCTGGCGAGCCCGACGGCGACCACGTTGTGGCTCCACGAGCGGCTGCGTCGGCCGGCCCGGAAGCGAAGCACACGCGGGTCGGCGAGCGGCTCTCCTTCGGCTGCGGCGGCAATCTTCGCGCAGGCCTCGTCCTCCGAGAGGAACGCGCTCGAGAACACGTAGCCGTTGCCGACGCGGTGCTGCAGTGGGATGCGCCAGCGCCAGCCTCCGGGCATGCCGATGACCTGGGTGTAAGGCTCGATCTCGTCCCGCACGTAAGCGCACGGCATCGCGGCCGCGCGGTCGCACAGCAGCCACTGGGACCAGTCCTCCCATTCCTCGCCGAGCGTCTGCCCGAGCAGGAGCGAACGGAAGCCCGAACAGTCGACGAACAGGTCGCCGTCGATCGTGCGGCCGTCTTCGAGCACGAGCGTGCTGACGTTGCCGTTGGCCGGGTCCTGGCGGACCGCGACGACTTTGCCCTCGGTTCGCTTGACCCCGATGCCGAGACCGAATTCGCGCATGAACGGGCCGAACAGCGTCGCGTCGAACTGGTAGGCGTATCCGTAGGTCGAAGCGAGGCTTGTATCGTCGGCCGGCGGGCAGAACTTGTTGGCGAGTGAGGCCTCGACTGCGAGCGAATAGCTGCCGAGTGGGCCGGCGCGCCCCTGCCGCTGCAGCTCGAGCCAGTAGTGATGGAAGCCGACGCCCGCGAATTCCTCGCCGAAGCTGCCGAACGGGTGGACGTAGCTTTCGCCGATGCTCCCGAAGTCGCGAAAATCGATGCCCAGCTTGTAGGTGGCGTGAGTCGCCTTCATGAAAGCGGCCTCGTCGATACCGAGCCGCTCCACGAAGCCGCGGATGTGCGGAAGGGTGGCTTCGCCGACACCGACGATCCCGATGTCCTGGCTCTCGACCAGCTCGACTTCGACGAGATCGCCGAGCAGCTTGGCCAGGGCGGCCGCGCTCATCCATCCGGCGGTCCCGCCGCCGAGCACGACGACCTTGACCGGCTTCGGCTTGTTCAACGCCATTTCAGCGACCCCGGCATTGCAGCCCTTCCCCTCTCCCAGTGCGGAAGAGGTCGGGGGAGGGCATGTTACCCCCCAGTAACTGCCCTCCCCTCACCCCTCCCGCAAGCGGGAGGGGTTTAGCCTTCAACCTTCCATCTCTTCGAGTTCCTTGCCCTTCGTCTCCTTGATGAAGGAGCGGACGAGGAAGATGCTGATGACTGCCGCCGCGGTGTAGAGCGCGTAGGTTCCCGCCAGGCCGAGACCGTCGGCCATCGCCGGGAAGCTCTGCACGACGAGGTAGTTGGCGCCCCATTGCGCCAGCCCCGCCACTGCCAGCGCGGAGCCGCGCATCTGGTTGGGGAACATCTCGCCGAGCATGACCCACATGACCGGGCCCCAGCTCATATTGAAGAAGATCACGTAGAGGTTGGCGGCGATGAGCGCTGTCATACCTGCCGTGTCGCCGAGCATCAGGTTGCCCGCCGCATCGGACTGGGCGCCGCTGAAGGCCCAGGTCATCGCGCCGAGCGTCACGGCCATTCCGGCCGAACCGATCAGGAGCAGCGGCTTGCGGCCGATCTTGTCGATGACGAGCAGCGCCACGAAAACCGCGGCGATCGAGACGACGCCGGAGATGATATTGCGCTCGAGCGCCACTTCTTCCGACACGCCGGCCAGCCGCCACAGGGTCTCGCCGTAATAGAAGATGATGTTGATGCCCACGAACTGCTGGAAGGTGGCCAGCATGATCCCGGCCCACACGATCGGTCGGAACACCGTGCCCGGCGCCGCAACGTCGCGGAAGCTGGGGCGGTGGTCCTTGGAGAAGCTGGCTTTGATCTCGCCGACCTTGCGGTTCGCTTCGTCAGCTCCGAACAGGCGCGTGAGCACCGTGCGGGCCTCCTCCGGGCGGCCACGGCTGACGAGATAGCGCGGGCTTTCCGGGATGAAGAACAGCGCAACCAGGAACACCACGGCCGGAATAGCCTGCGCTAGGTACATCCAGCGCCATGCCGGCAGGCCCGCTACGTCCCCGAGCGAGTTGCCGGCAGCCTGGGCCAGGAAGTAGTTCACCACGAACGCCGCCGTGAGGCCGGTGATGATCATCACCTGCTGGACCGTGGTCAACCGGCCGCGAATGTTCGCGGGGGCGACCTCCGAAATGTACAGCGGCGAGAGCACGCTGGCCGCGCCGACGGCCATGCCGCCCGCGAACCGGGCGATGACGAATAACGTGTGAATTTCGGTCATGCCCTGGACCAGCGCGCCGACCACGAACAGCAGCGCTGCCAGGATCATAACCGTGCGCCGGCCGATGGCGTCGGCGAGGCGGCCCGCGAAGAACGCGCCGACCGCGCAGCCAATCAGCAGCGAGCCGACCGTGAAGCCCAGGCCCGCCGAGCTGAGTGCGAATTCCTCGGTCAGGCCTTGCTGCGTGCCGTTGACGGCACCGCTGTCATAGCCGAACAGCAGGCCGCCGATCGTTGCCACTGCAACGATGGCGCTGATTAGCGCCGTGTTCACGGTCCCGCGCGATGGTGTGCTCATCTGTCCCCTCCCTCGGCGCCGCCATTGCGGCTTGCCTGTCAATGTTAGCGCTAACGTATTCCGGGCTTGTCCGGCTGGCAAGCGGGATTAGTGCCTGCCAGTTCGCGCAGCTTCGAACGCAGCAGCTTCCCCGACTCGGTCAGGTCCTCGTCGGTCCATCCGGACGGGGCGGTGCCGGGCTTCAGCGCCGCGCTGCTTTCGTCGCGGTCGCCGATCGACCAGGCCATCCAGCCGATGTTGCGTGCCTCCGCCCAATCCCACCACTTTTCGCTCTCCGCATGGTCGAGCGGCCCGTCGCCGGTCGCTTCGACCGTGCCGAATTCGGTGATCAACAAGGCCAGTTCCTTGCCGAGCGCGGCATCGCCCTTGTCGCGCAATTCCTGGCGGTGCGTGCCTGCATAGTAGTGGAGCGTATAACCGACGTTGTCGAAAGCGAGCGGATCGGCGGCGGCGATATCCACATCCTGGCTCCAGCTCGGGCTGCCCGCGATCAGCAGGTTGTCGGGATCGATCGCACGGACTGCGGCGAAAATCCGCTCGTGATAGGGCTTCACGTCGCGCGACCAGTCGACGCCGTCACGGAGCGGCTCGTTCCAGTCCTCGTAGATCAGGTTCGGCAGATGGCCGTACTTGCGCGCGATGGCGGTCAGAAATTGCTCCGCTTCGTCGGGGTAGGCGCGGTGCGCGTGCCAGTCGACGACCACGTAGAGCCCGTTGGCAACCGCGGCATCGATCACCGTGCTGGCTTTGGCGAACTCGCGGTCGAAATGCTGGCGCGCGCTGTCCTCGCCTTCGGCGGCGATGGCCGCCCGCACGACATCGACCTTCCAGTCCTTCGCGAGCCACGCGACGGTCTCGGCGTCGTAATACTGAGGCGCCCATTGCGACCAGAACAGGCTCATGCCGCGCAGCGTCACCGGCTGCCCGTGCGCGCCCACGATGTTGCCGTCGGCAGCCGACAGCGCGCCATGGCATGCCACCGGGCTGCCCGCCGGCGCCGAGGCGCTGGCAGATCCGGCCGCCGCAAGCGCGATTGCGCAGCTGGCAGCGGACAACGCGGCCCGTATCCCTTCGCTCATCGCCCTCTCCTCGTCTCGCACTCGTCTGGTGCGGGCTAGGCAAAGCATCGCAGCTTTGTCATGGTAGCGCAAACATAAGGAGAGGGACGGGTGCTGGGGCGGACACTTTTCGCGATCCTTTGCGCGGCCGTTATGGTCGTCTTGCCGGGCAGTCCACAGGCACAAGCGCCGCGCATCGCGGCGGGCAAGGCTCGCCCGGTGCTGATGGTGGACGGCGCGCCGTTCCTCGTGCTCGGCGCGCAGGCCAACAACTCCTCCAACTACCCGGCGATGCTCGACGAGGTCTGGCCCGCGGTCGAGCGGATCGGCGCCAACACGCTCCTGATGCCGGTGGCCTGGGAGCAGGTCGAACCCGTCGAAGGGCAGTTCGACTTCGGCTTCGTCGATACCCTGCTCGAGCAGGCCCGCGCCCGCGACAAGCGCCTGGTCCTGCTGTGGTTCGCGACCTGGAAGAACACCGGCGCCAGCTATGCCCCCGCCTGGGTGAAGACCGATGGCAAGCGCTTCCCGCGCATGCGCCATCCCGACGGGCGCGCGCACTACGCGCTCAGCCCGCACGGTACCGAGACCCTCGCCGCCGACGCGCGCGCCTTCGCGCGGCTGATGCGGCATCTCAGGGAGAACGACGCCCAGCACACGGTGATCATGGTGCAGGTCGAGAACGAGGCCGGCAGCTACGATCTCGCGCGCGATCACGCGCCCGAACCCGCGCGCCTCTTCGCCGAGCCGATCCCCGCCGAGCTCGCCGCCGCACTTGCGATCCCCCGCCAGCCCTGGGCCGAAGCCTTCGGCCCCCGCGCCGAGCAATTCTTCATGACCTGGCACCTCGCCCGCTACGTCGACCGGGTCGCCGCGGCCGGCAAGCGCGAGTGGCCGCTTCCGCTCTACGTGAACGCCGCGCTCGGCGACGCCTTCACCGAGGAGGCCGGCAACGTCGGCCCCTCGGGCGGCCCCAACTGGAACGCGCTGCCGATCTGGCGCGCCGCCGCCCCGCACATCGATGCCTTCGCGCCCGACATCTACACCCGCGACCCGGCGGCGGTGGAGAAGTTCCTCGACCGTTACGCGGACCCCGGCCCGCTCATGGTGCCCGAGATCGGCAACGCCGCGGAGTTCGCGCGCTTCGTCTGGCCGGCGCTCGGCCGCGGCGCGGTGATGTTCACCCCGTTCGGCATCGATGGCACCGGCTATTCGAACTACCCGCTCGGCGCGAAGGCGCTCGACGACGCCACGCTCGAGGCCTTCGCCGCGCCGTTCCGCCTGCTCGGCCCCGCGGCGCGAGACTGGGCGCGGATCGCGGGCGACCACCCGACCTGGGGCGTCGCCAAGGGCGCGGACGGCGCCGACCGCGCAACCACCTTCGGCCGCTGGAAGGTCACCGCGCAATTTGCCCGCTGGAGCTTCGGCGAGGACGACTGGACCTGGATCGAACGCGACGCGCACCCGCTGAAGGACGCGCCCGTCGGCGGGGCGCTCGTCGCCCGGCTCGGGCCCGACAGGTTCCTCGTCACCGGCAACGACGTGCGCGTGCGCCTCGCGCTCGCCGAACCCCGGCCCGGCGAGCAGGCGCAAATTCTCTCCGCCGAGGAAGGGACCTTCGTCGGCGGCGAATGGCGCATGACGCGCCGCTGGAACGGCGACCAGATCGACTACGGCTTCAACTTCGGGGCCGAGCCGGTCTGGTTGATGATCGAGATGGGGAGTTACGAATGAGATACGCCGCCGCCTGCGCCGCGCTTGCCCTGTGGTCCGGTTCCGCGCTCGCCGGCGAGGTGCGCCAGGTCCCGCACGGGATGGAGGTGACCACCGACGCCGGAGAGACCGTGCGCGTGCTCGCCTATGCCGACGGCACGTTCCGCGTCACCGTGGCCGACACCCTGCCCGAGGGCCGCCCGACCGCGATGGTCGTGACGGCGCCTGACGGCGAGCCCGCCTTTTCCGCGACCGCGGAGGCGGCCACCCTCAAGACCGCCCGCTCATCTGCAACCGTCGCGCTCGCCGACGGCCGGCTGACGGTCCACGACGCGACCGGCAAGCTGCTGCTCGACGAATACGCACCGGCCCGCGCGCTGACGCCGGTCACCCTCGAAGGCCAGCCCTGGCTCGCCACCCGCGTCCAGTTCAACCGGGGCACCGACGAAGGGCTCTACGGCCTCGGCCAGCACCAGAATGGCCAAATGAACTACAACGGCGAGGACGTCGAACTCGCCCAGCACAACATGGCGATCGCCGTGCCCTACCTGCTGTCGACGCGCGGCTACGGCGTGCTGTGGGACAACGCCTCGATCACGCGCGTCGGCGATCCGCAGCCTTACGAGAAGCTCGCAGCCGGGTGGCAGGCCGACTACTACCTCGGCACCGAGCGGGTGCTGTCCCGGCCCGAGCAGACGATCGACTACCAGTACATCCGCGATCAGGCGCGCTGGCCCGAGGAGGCGAAAGCGCAGACCGTCGCCGCCACCACCGGCCAGAACACCGCCGGCAACGCGGTGCAGACCCAGCGCGTCGTCTGGACCGGCCGCTTCACCCCGCAAGCCGGCGGCACCCACAAGTTCCGCCTCTACTCGTCGAGCTACGCAAAGGTCTTCGCCGACGACAAGGAAGTGCTCAGCCGCTGGCGGCAGAACTGGAACCCCTGGTACCACCACTTCGAGCTGGATCTTGTCGAGGGCAAGCCAGTCGAGCTGCGCGTCGAGTGGGAGCCCAACCAGGGTTACATCGCGCTCGAGCACGCCGATCCGCTGCCGGCGGAAGACCGCCATTCGGTCAGCTTCGCGTCCGATGCCGGCAAGGCGATCGACTATTACGTCGTCCCCGGCGCCGACATGGACGCGCTCGTCGCGGGCTACCGCCGCCTCACCGGCAAGGCGCCGATGATGCCGCGCTGGGCCTACGGTTTCTGGCAGTCGCGCCAGCGCTACGAGACCCAGGCGCAACTCGTCGACGTGTTCGAGCAATACCGCGGCCAGGATATCCCGATCGACGCGATCGTGCAGGACTGGTTCTACTGGCCCGAGGACCAGTGGGGCAGCCACGCCTTCGATCCCGCCCGCTTCCCCGATCCCGCGGGCATGGTGGATCGCATCCACGCACTCAACGGCCGCATCATGATCTCGGTCTGGCCGAAATTCTATCCGAACACCGCGAACGCGCGGGAGCTCGCGGCCAAGGGCTACCTGTACCAGCGGCCGCTCGAAGCCGGACAGAAGGACTGGGTCGGCCCCGGCTACGCCAACACCTTCTACGATCCCTACACCGGCGAAGCCCGCGACATCTATTTCCGCCAGATCCGCGAGGCGCTGGTCTCGAAGGGCTTCGATGCCTGGTGGATGGACGCGACCGAGCCCGACTGGCACTCCAACCTCTCGGTCGAGGAGCGCGCGTTCCAGATGACCTCGCCGGCTACCGGCGTTCCCGGCGCGGCGATCTTCAATTCCTACCCGCTCGTCCACGCCGAGGGCGTCGCCGAGGGCTTGCGCGAGGCCCAGCCCGACCGGCGCCCGTTCATCCTTACCCGCAGCGGCTTCGGCGGCGTGCAGCGCGCCTCGGCGGCGCTGTGGTCGGGCGACGTCGCCGCGCGCTGGGACGACTTGCGCGACCAGATCAGCGCGGGCGCCAACCTGTCGATCTCGGGCATCCCCAACTGGACGCACGACATCGGCGGCTTCGCGCTCGAGGATCGGTTCTCGAAGGAAGACCCGGCGCACCTTCCCGAATGGCGCGAGCTCTACTTGCGCTGGTTCCAGTTCGGCGCCTTCACCCCGCTGTTCCGCAGCCACGGCGAATACCCGGTCCGGGAAACCCCGATCATCGCCAAGGACGATCCGGCGATGCTGGAGGGCCTGACCTACTACCACCGCCTGCGCTACCGGCTGCTGCCCTACATCTACACCCTCGCGGCCGACACCTGGTTCGATGACGGCACGATGATGCGCCCGCTGGTGATGGACTTCGCCGCCGACCGGCGCGCCTGGGCCCTCGACGACCAATACCTTCTCGGCCCCGCCCTGCTGGTCGCGCCCGTGACCGAGTTCGGCGCGCGCGAGCGCTCGGTGTACCTGCCCGCCGGTGCGAGCTGGCACGATGCGAACACCGGCCGCCGGGTATCGGGCGGCCAGACCGTCGCGGTGGCGGCGCCGCGCGAACGCATGCCGCTGTTCGTGCGCGCCGGCGCGATCGTGCCGGCGGGCCGCGACGTGCAATGGACGGGCGAGGACCCGCAAGGCCCGCTCACGATCCACATTTTCCCCGGCGCCGACGGCGCGTTCACGCTCTACGAAGACCAGGGCGAGGACATGGGCTACACCCGCAACGAATTCGCCCGCATCCCAATGAGCTGGGACGACCGGGCCCGCCGGCTCAAGATCGGTTCGCGCGAAGGTAGCTTCCCGGGCATGGCCGCGACCCGCCGCATCGGGATCGTGATCCACGGCGATGGCGCGCAAGGGCCGGTGTTCGATCGCGAGCCGGACCGCTGGATCGACTACGACGGAACCGCGCTGGAGCTGGGGTTCTAGCCCAATCACCTTCCCCCTGGACGGGGGAAGGATAGCGCAACTTGCTCCGGAACGCAGCTAGCGCAGCTTCGAAGGGGGTGATCGCGCAACCGAGCGCAGCCTTCGATCGCGCCGTTACCCCCGCGCCTCCGCCGCCATCGCCTCATAAGGCGCGGCATGGTCGCGTTCGGGGATCGCGCCGTGGCGCATCACGGTCCAGCCGGCGAGCCGCTGGCCGTGCTCGGCGGCCTGCTCCGGCGGCCGGCCTCTCAGTCGTCCCGCGAGATAGCCGGCATCGAACGCATCGCCCGCGCCGCTGGTGTCGAGCGCATGGAGCTGCGTTGCAGGCTCGGCGAGCGTCCCGTCGGGAAGCATGATGCCCTCGGCCCCCAGCTTCACGACGACTTCCTCGCACCCCCAGGTGATCCAGTGCTCGCGGATCGTCTGCGGCCCGTCGCCCGCGTCGAGGCGCCGCTCGTCGTCGAGCGAGGGCAGGCCGAAGCTCGCCACGGCCGCGGCGCGGTCGCGCCAGACGCGCGCGGCTTCCGGGCTCTCCCACAGCCGTGGGCGATAGTTGCCGTCGAAGGCGACCTTTCCCCCCCGCCCGCGAACCTCGCGCGCGAGCGCGAGCACGGCTTCGCGCCCTTTGTCGGGCAGGATCGCTAGCGAGATCAGCGAGAAGAACAGCAAGTCCGCCTCGCGCGCGATGGCGAGCGCCTGATCGATGCCGCGCGCCTCGAACATCCGCCGCGCCGCGCTCTCGCCGCGCCAGTACGAGAACGTCCGCTCGCCCTTCTCGTCGGTGGCGATGCTGTAGAGGCCCGTGGTGCGATCCGGGTCGGTGAGGACGAGCGAGACGTCCATCCCCTCGCGCGCCCAGGCCTGCCGCATGTGCCGCGCGAAAGGGTCGCCGCCCAGCGCCGTCAGATAGGCGACGTCGAGCCCCAGCCGCGTCAGGTGCAGCGCCACGTTGAGGGTATCGCCGCCGTAGTGCACGTCCCAGCGGCCCTGGCGGGCGGTCAGCTCGACCATGGCCTCGCCGAGGCAAACGATCCGGCTGCTGGTCACCCCCCGCCTCCCATCTACCAGTTCCACATGGTCCCGTCCTCGAGCCGGGCGACCGGCAGGCAGGCGGGATCGTATGGATACTTGGCCGCGAGCGCCTCGTCGATCTCGACCCCGTGGCCCGGCGTCTCGCCGCAATGCAGGAAGCCGTCCTCGAAGCGGTAATCGTGCGGGAACACCGCGTCGGTCTCTTCGGTGTGGCGCATGTATTCCTGGATGCCGAAGTTCGGCACCCAGGTGTCGAAGTGCAGCGCCGCGCCCATGCACACCGGGCTGAGGTCCGTCGCCCCGTGGCTCCCGGTGCGGACCTGGTAGAGCGCGGCGAGGTCCGCAATGCGGCGCAAGTGCGTGATCCCGCCGGCGTGGACCACCGTGGCGCGGATGTAGTCGATGAGCTGCTCTTCGATGAGCTGCTTGCAGTCCCAGATCGTGTTGAACACCTCGCCCACCGCGAGCGGCGTGGTCGTGTGCCGGCGGATATGGCGGAACGCCTCCTGGTTCTCGGCCGGAGTGCAGTCCTCCATCCAGAACAGCCGGTACGGCTCCAGCGCCTTGCCGAGCTGCGCCGCTTCGTTCGGCGTCAGGCGGTGGTGCACGTCGTGGAGCAGCTCGCGCTCGAAGCCGTAAGTATCGCGCAGCTTCTCGAACAGCTTGGGCACGAAGTTGAGGTACTTCGGCGTGTCCCACACCGTCTGCGTCGGCAGGCGTGCGTCGGCCGGCTCGTAATACATGTCGCCGCGGCCGATGCCGTAGGCCTTGTCGATCCCGGGAATGCCGCTCTGCGCGCGGATCGCCTTGTATCCCATGTCGATGTACTTGCCGACCGCGTCGACCGTCTCCTCCAGGTCGCGGCCGTTGGCATGGCCATAGACCAGCACCCGCTCGCGGCTGCGGCCTCCGAGCAACTGGTAGAGCGGCAGCCCGGCGGTCTTGCCCTTGATGTCCCACAGCGCGGTATCGACGGCCGCAATGGCGCTCATCGTCACCGGCCCGCGCCGCCAGTAGGCGCCGCGATAGAGATACTGCCAAATGTCCTCGACGCGCTGCGGGTCCATGCCGATCAGGCAGGGGATGACGTGGTCGGTGAGATAGGATGCCACCGCCAGCTCGCGCCCGTTCAGCGTGGCGTCGCCGATCCCGGTCACGCCTTCGTCGGTCTCGATCTTGAGCGTCACGAAATTGCGGCCCGGGCAGGTCACGATGACCTTCGCCGAAGTGATCCTCATGCCCGAAACCCCTTTCCCGTTAGCGCTATCATTGCGATAGGAGCGGTGAAAACACAAGCTGGAGAGACACGCTGCCCCGCAAGCTGGAACTGCATCCGGACCGCCTGTTTCCCGCCGAGCCGGGCGTGCGCGCCGTGGCGCGCGAGCTTTACGGCGAGGTGTCGGCGCTGCCGATCGTCAGCCCGCACGGCCACACCGATCCGGCATGGTTCGCCACCGACGCGGCGTTCGGAAACGCGTCCCAGCTCCTGCTCCAGCCCGATCACTACGTGCTGCGGATGCTCTACTCGCAGGGCGTGCCGCTCGATGAGCTGATCGGCGAGGCCGACCCGCGCTCCGCCTGGCGTCTCTTCGCCGAAGGGTATCACCTGTTCCACGGCACGCCGTCGCAGATCTGGCTCGACTGGGTCTTCGCCGAGGCTTTCGGTCTCGACGTGCGGCTCGAAGCCGACACCGCCGATCTCTACTTCGATACCATCACCGAGGCGCTGCAGCGTCCGGAGTTCCGCCCGCGCGCCCTGTTCGACCGCTTCGGCATCGAAGTCATCGCCACGACCGAAAGCCCGCTCGACCCGCTCGAGCATCACCGCGCGATCCGCGAGAGCGGGTGGAACGGGCGGGTGATCACCGCCTATCGGCCGGACCCGGTGGTCGATCCCGAATATGCCGACGACAAGGGGGGCTTCCAGGCCAACCTCGACCGCCTCGCCGACCTGACCGGCGAGGATTGCCGCACCTGGACCGGCTACCTTGCGGCGCATCGCCAACGCCGCGCGTTCTTCGCCGAAATGGGCGCGACCAGCACCGACCACGGCCACCCGACCGCGCAGACCGCCGCGCTGTCGCAGCCCGAGGCGGCCGCGCTGTTCGGAAAGATCGCGTCGGGCCGGTTCACGCCCGCCGAGGCCGAGCTGTTCCGCGCGCAGATGCTCACCGAGATGGCGGCGATGAGCCTCGATGACGGGCTGGTGATGCAGATCCACCCCGGCAGCTTCCGCAACCACAACCGCGACCTGTTCGCCGCCTGGGGGCGCGACAAGGGCGCCGACATCCCGACGCGGACCGACTACGTCCACGCGCTCAAGCCGCTGCTCGACACCTTCGGCAACAGCGCCCGCCTGACGCTGATCCTGTTCACGCTCGACGAGAGCGCCTACGCCCGCGAGCTCGCGCCGCTCGCCGGCCATTACCCGTGCCTGCGGCTCGGCCCGGCCTGGTGGTTCCACGACAGCCCCGAAGGCATGCGCCGCTTCCGCCGCATGACCACCGAGACCGCGGGCTTCTACAACACCGTCGGGTTCAACGACGATACGCGCGCCTTCCTGTCGATCCCGGCACGCCACGATCTCGCCCGCCGCATCGACTGCGGCTTCCTGGCCGAGCTCGTCGCCGAGCATCGCATCGGGATGGACGAAGCGCACGAAGTGGCGCGCGCGCTCGCCTACGACCTCGCCAAATCGGCTTACCGGCTGTGAAACGTTCATGAGGCTTTCGAACACTGTCGAACACTTTGCGGCCCCGATCGAGCGCTTCATTTACAACCGTTCGACGCAAAAAACCGGCATCGTGCACTTCGGCATCGGCGCTTTCCACCGCGCGCACCAGGCCTGGTACACCGACCTGGCGATGGATTCCGGCGACCGGGACTGGGCCATTTGCGGCGTCTCGCTGCGCTCCTCCACCGTCGCCGATCAGCTCAACCCTCAGGACGGTCTCTATACCCTCACCGAGCGAAGCGAAGGAGGATCGGCCACGCGGCTGATCGGCTCGGTGCACGAAGTGCTTCTCGGCAGCCGCGACCGCGAGGCGATCGTCGCCCGCATCGCCGCGCCGGAATGCGCGATCGTCAGCTTCGCGGTGACCGAGAAAGGCTACTGCCGCGGCGTCGGCGACAGTCTCGATCCGTCGCTGGCCGAGGACAGCTTCTACCCCCACCTCGCCGATGCGCTCGAGCGGCGCCATGCGGCGGGTCTGCCCGGCCTGACCCTCCTCTCGTGCGACAACCTCGCCGAGAACGGCCGCCAGCTCGAAAACCTGCTCGGCGAATACCTCGCCGCCCGTTCCTCGGCGCTGGCGGGCTGGTTCGCAGCCGAATGCTCCTGCCCGGCCACGATGGTCGACCGCATCGTCCCCGCCACCACGCCCGCCGATCTGGACACGCTCGAGCAACGGCTCGGCTTGCGCGACGAAGGCGCGGTGTTCACCGAGCGCTTCAGCCAATGGGTGATCGAGGATCGCTTCGCCGGGCCGCGCCCCTCGTGGGACAAAGTCGGCGCGCAACTCGTCGGCGATGTCGCGCCCTACGAAACCGCCAAACTGCGCATGCTCAACGGCGCGCACTCGGCGCTGGCCTACCTCGGCCTCGAACGCGGCCATACCTTCGTTCACGAAGCTGTCGCCGACCCGGACGTCCGCCCGTTGGTCGAACGCATCATGCGACAGGAGGCGGCGGCCAGCTTCACCCCTGCGCCGGAGCAAGACCTAGACGCCTATGCCGACAGCCTGCTGCAACGGTTCGCCGATCCGGCACTCAACCATCGCCTGATCCAGATCGCGATGGACGGCAGCCAGAAAATCCCCCAGCGTTGGCTGGAAACCTTGGCCTTTCATCAGGCCGAAGACCGCCGCTGCCCCGCCATCGTCGCAGCGCTCGCCGCCTGGCTGCGCCACGTGCGCGGCGATCAACGCCCGGTCGACGATCCCATGGCCGAGGAACTGCGGACGCTATGGCAAAGCGAAGGGCGCAGCGGGATCGCGAGTGCCCTGTTCGGCCCCCACGGACGCTTCGCTCGCTACTGGCAGGCGGACGACCCGACGCTCGAGGAGCTCACGGAGAAGCTCGCTTAGATCCCGGTCGCATCGAAGGTATGGCCGTCGGGATCGAGATCGCGCAGGTCCCGCCCGCGCGTCTCCTTGCCGTACCATCCGACCAGTCCCAATGCCGCCGCTGCTGGAAACAGGATCGCCATCGACACCAGACCCAGTGCCGGTACGAGCGCCATGACCGCCAGGATCTGCGCGACCAGCCCGCCCGCCTTGCTGCATGCCGCCACTGTGCCGGTCGTGCGCCCCCGGATACGCAGCGGGAAGCTCTCGGCCGTGTAAGGCAGCAGCATGGCGATCATCGCATTGGTGCCAATGATCAGGAGCGCGACCGGGATCACGGGGCTGCCCTCCCCGACGATCTCGAGGCGCAACAGCAGCAGCAGCCCGACGATGGTCACCGCGATCGATCCGGCGACCGACCACTTGGTGCTCCACCGGCTGTAGGCCCACGCGGCGATGAAGATCGTCGGCAGCGCGATCAGTGCGGATTGGGCCAGCAGCGTGCTGACCAGCTTCATCTCGTAGCCCTTGTCGACGAGGTCGGCCGGCAGCCACAGCAGCAGGCCGAAGTTGACGAGCCCATAGCATGTCGCCGCCAGGCTGAGCGCGAGCAGCTTGCCGAAGAACGCCTGCCCCGTCAGCGCGGTGGCCTTGCCGCGCGCGAGTTCGCGGATTTCGTCGGCTCGCGTGGCGCGCGCTTCGGAGCCGAAGCGCGCCATCACCTGCCGCGCTTCCTCCTTGCGTCCGCGTGCCAGCAGAAACTTCGCGGATTCGGGGATGAAGCCGCCCAGCATCACCAGGATCAGTCCAGTCGGCAGGTTGAGCAGCCACAAGATGCGCCACGAATATATCGGCTCCAGCAGGGCGGCCGCGGCACTGGCCGCGAAGTAGCCACCGATCGAGCCGAGCCCACCGACCAGGACGAGGCTCCAGCCGCGATGCTTGCTCGGCATCATCTCGGCGAGGAGCGCATATGTCACCGGCAGCATGCCGCCCGCCGCCGCGCCCATCATGAAGCACATGCCCAGGTTCCAGGCGAACGAGGGCATTGCCCCGCAGATCGAGGTGCCGACGAAGAATACTGCCGAAAGAAGGATCGAGGCTTTCCGCCCGTAGATGTCAGCGATTGCACCCCACAGGATCGAGCCCACCACCGTTCCGGCAAGCGCCGACAGCGGCAGCCACGAGGCGTAGGCTTGGCCGATGGCGTATTCGTTCTTCATTCCGGGCAGCGTGAAGCCGAGGCTGGCGGGCTTCATCACGTCGATCACCAGCGCGATGACCAGCACCGCCATCAGCCGCCAATGCGCTGCGGAAAGCGGCGCGTCCTCGGGTGGGGACACGATGATTTCCTGGGAGGCGGCGATCTGCTTCGCCACGTTGCGCGGGAGCAGGCCATAGGCCGCGATGGCGCAACCGCCGACGATGAATACCATGCCCCAGATCATGTCCGCTTCGATCGGCATGCCGACGAGACGAAAGCCCATGTCCTTGCCCATCATGAACATGGGAATATGCATCAGGACCCCGGCCGTGACGGCCACCACGCCGAGGACGAATGCCCCCAGCCCCCTGCGGTCCTGCAATACGGTTCTCAAGCCTGCCTCCCGACCGCCGTCGATGATCCAGGCCATCGCAGCGCGAAAAACCCCTACTCTCGAACTGATAACGCTATCAATGGGGCGCTTCGCGGAGGCGCGCCGGACATTGAGGGAGATGAACTTCCAGCCTAACGACCCATAGCCGCAAGAGCCGGCGCGCCCCGGCTTGCAATTCGCGCGCCGGGGGGCGACAGCGTCGCCGGGATGGGGCCTTTCCTGCTACGCTGCTGCGCGATTCTCGCCGCGCTGATCCTGGCTGCACCGGCTTCCGCGCATCCGGTGCCGTTCAGCTATCTAGACCTCGAAGTGCACGATCATTCGGTCGAAGGCCGCATCCGCGCGCACCTGACCGATCTCGGGCCCGTGCTTCAGCTCGCTAATCCTGAAGCCCTGCTCGATCCACGAGTGCGCGCCGCACATCGCCCGGCCATCGAGCGCTACTTCGCCGCGCGCATTGCGCTTGAGGGAAATGCCTTGGCCCGCGCCGAGTGGGGGGCGCTCGCGGTTGTCGACGCGAACGAAGCCTTGGAACTGGCATTTCGCATTCCCGGCAGCCCCGAAGGCGCGCTGTCGATCGACACTGACCTGTTTCCCGCCGACCCCGACCACCAGACTTTCATCAACGTCTACGAGAGCGGCGACTTGCGCCAGCAGTTCATCCTCTCGGCGACGACCGACCCGGTCACCTATTACCGCGGCACCACTGCGGGCGCCTTTGCGGTGATGGGCACCTTCGTCCCCTCGGGCGTGCACCACATCATGATCGGGCCGGACCATATCCTGTTCCTGGTGGGCCTGCTGCTGCTCGGCGGCTCGCTCCGCAAGCTGGTGACGATCGTGACGATGTTCACGGTTGGCCATTCGATCACGCTCTCGCTCGCCGCGCTGGACATACTCAATCCGCCGGGCTGGTTGATCGAGCCGGCCATCGCCCTCAGCATCGTCGTCGTCGGTGTCGACAACTTGTTCCAGAAAAAGGAAAAAGGTCGCGATTTGCGCGCTTGGGTGGCGCTCGTGTTCGGCTTGGTGCACGGCTTCGGCTTCGCCAACGTGCTGCGAGAATTCGGACTTCCTCAAGAAGCGCTTGGCTGGTCGCTGTTTTCCTTTAATGTCGGCGTGGAACTGGGACAGCTCGCGATCGTCCTCGTCGTCGCCTCGGTGCTCGCGCTTGTGCGTCGCCGCTGGCCGAAGTCGGACGAATGGATCGTGATAGGTGGATCGGCCGTGGTTATCGCGGCGGGCGGCTACTGGTTCGTCGAGAGGGTGTTCTTCGGAGGGTAACCATAATGAAGCGGATCGCAATCCTTGCAACGATCGTCGCCGGCGGCCTCGCCACGGCCGGCGTCTATGCGCAAGGCAACCCGCTGGGCGAGGTCGGGTCGCCCGAGAAAGTCTCTGACAACGTCTACAAGATCTTCGGCGCGGGCGGGAACACGACGTTCTTCGTGCGCAGCGACGGCGTCGTGCTGGTTGATTCCAAGGTGCCTAACAACGGCGCCGCGATCCTCGCCAAAGTGCGCGAGGTCACCGACAAGCCTGTGACGATGATCATTAACACTCACTCGCACCCCGATCATCTGGGCAGCAACGACGAGATCGACACTGCCCTCAGCGGTAACGTGCAGGTCGTGGCCCAGGCCAAGACCGCGGCACGCATGGCGGAGATGCCCTCGAACTCGAAGGTCAGCCAGAGCTTCGATGACCGGCTCACGCTCGGCGGCGGTCGCGACCAGATCGACCTGTACTACTTCGGCGCCGCGCACACCGACGGAGACGCGTTCATCGTGTTCCCGCAGGAAAAGGTCCTGCTGATGGGCGACGTGATGGCTTGGGACATGGGTCCGCTGATCGATCCCGGCTCGGGCGGCAGCATGATTGCCACCCCGGACACCGTCGCCGGGCTCGTGCGCACCGTCACCGGGATCGACAAGGTGGTCGAAGGCCACGGCCACGTGAACACCTGGGCCGGCCTGCAGCGCTACCTCGCCTACACGCAGAAGATCGTCGAGGTCGCGCGGAAAGCGGTCGAAGAAAACCTCGATTACCAGCAGGCCTACGACAAGTACTTCGCCGGCGATCCGGCGATGGCGGCCTACACCGACGACGCGCTCAAGCCGGGCCTCGAATACGGCAGTTCGCCAAAGACGCGTTCGCTCAACAACATCTTCGTCGCGATGCGCGAGCTCAAGGGCCAGCCAGCCGTGCTGATCATGGGCGCGCCGCCGCCCCCGGGAGAGGAACCGCGGCCATTCGGGCCGCCTCCGGGCGCGCCACCGCCCGGCGGAGGAGGCTGAGCCTAGGCCCATGAAGCGCCTCGCCGCCCTCGCCTCGATCGCTCTGGCCGGCCTCACCGCCGCGGGGCTCTCGGCGCAGGGACGGCCGGCGGTTTCCGACATCGAGCAGGTGTCGGAGCGGGTCTGGAAGATCTACGGCGCGGGCGGCAATACCACGGTGTTCGAACGCGCCGGCGGCGTCGCGCTGGTCGACACCAAGCTCGCCAGCAACGGCGCCGCGATCCTCGCGCAAGTCCGCAAGGTCACCGACAAGCCGGTCACGCTGATCGTGAACACACATTCGCACGGCGACCACGTCGGCTCCAACGCAGAGGTTGCGCGCGGTGACGTGGAGGTCGTGGCGCACGCCAATACCTCGCGCCGGATGGCCGCCATGGAGAACGTCGGCGCTGCGACGCGCACCTTCGAGGATCGGCTGACCGTGGGCGAAGCGGCGGATCGGATCGACCTCTATTGGTTCGGCGCGGGCCACACCGATGGCGACGCTTTCGTGGTCATCCCGGCCGAGCGCGTGATGGCGTCGGGCGATATCTTCCAGATGCTCGCGATGCCCCGCATCGACACCGCCTCGGGCGGCAGCGCGCTCGCCCTGCCCGAAACGCTGGCGAAGGCGCGCGACACGATCACCGGCGTCGACAAGATCATCGACGGCCACGGCACCACGATCCACGATTGGGCCGCATTCGGCCGCTATGCCGCGTTCACGCGCGCCCTCGCCGACGCGGCGCGAGAATCGGACACACCTGAGCAGGCGCTCGCCGCGCTCGAAGCCCGTCCGGAGACCCGCGCCTTCGTCGACGATGCCGTGCTCGCCGGCGCACGCGCCCGGGCGCTCAACGGCCTTACCGCGGCCTTCGAGGAATTGCGCGGCAGCTAGCCAAGCGTAACGACGCGGCCTGCCAGCCGGGCCACCTCCGCCCGGTCGTGGCTGACCAGCAGGATCGTTACCTTGAGCTCGTCGCGGATGCGCTCGACCAGCGCCATGAGCGTCTCGGCCCGCGCCGGATCCAGCGAGGCGAACGGCTCGTCCAGCAGCAGGAACCGCGGCGCGGCGAGCAGAGCCCGGCCGATCGCCACCCGCCGCACCTCGCCCCCCGAAAGCGTCGCCGGCCAGCGTGACAGCAAGTGGTCGATGCCGAGAAATTCGACCACCTCGTCATGCCCGATCCAGCGCTGCTCCGACGGCACGAGCCGTTCGCCGAAGCGCAAGTTGGCCTCGACCTTGAGGTGCGGAAACAGCCGCGCGTCCTGAAACACGTAGCCCGCGCGCCGCCGCTCGGGAGGCAGGTTCACACCCGCAGCCGAATCGAACAGCGTGGTCCCGGCCACCGCGATCCGGCCGCGATCGGGCCGCACCAATCCGGCCACGCAGTTGAGCACGGTCGTCTTGCCCGCGCCCGAGGGACCGACCAGCGCCGTTAGGGGCGCGTCCGACGCGAAGCCGAGCGCGATGCGCCGCTCACCCACGCAGTGATCGACAAACACCTCAAAGGACATGCGCGCGCCCTCCGCCCGAGCGGCGCACGAGCAGCTCCGAGACGACCAGCGCCGCAATCGACAGCACGATCGAGATGACCGAGAGCCGCGCCACTTGCGCTTCCGCGCCGGGTAGTTGCAGCCCGCTGTAGATCGCCAGCGGCAGGGTCTGGGTTTCGCCCCCGATGTTCGAGGCGAAGGTGATCGTTGCGCCGAACTCGCCGAGTGAGCGGGCGAAGCCGAGCATGGCTCCGGCCGCTATGCCCGGCACGCTGAGCGGCAGCGTCACGCTCAGGAACGCCCGCCACGGCCGCGCGCCGAGCGATCGGGCCGCGTCGACCAGCCTCCGATCCACCGCCTCGATCGACAGGCGCATCGCCCGCACCATCAGCGGCAGCGCCATCACCGCCGCCGCGAGCGCGGCACCGGTCCAGCGAAACACCAGCGTGAGCCCGAGCTCCGCCTCGAGCCACGCGCCGATCGGGCCGGAGCGGCCGAACAGGATCAGCAGCAGCCAGCCGGTCACCACGGGCGGCACGACCAGCGGGAGATGAACCAGCGCGTCGAGCAGGATCCGGCCGGGAAACCGCCGCCGCGCCAGCAGCCAGGCGAGTCCGTACGCCAGCGGCAAGGTTGCCGCCACCGCCACGCCGCTGACTTTCAGCGAGAGTGCGACGACCGACAGCTCGGCGGGGGTCAGCCAGTTCACTCGGCGGCCCTGAAGCCGTGCATGCGGAACACCTCTTGCGCCTCGGCCGAATGCAGGAAGTCGACGAACGCAACGGCGTTGGGATGAGCCGAGCTCGCCAGAACGGCGGCGGGATAGCGGATCCGCGGGTGGCTGCCCCCCGCAAGCTCGCGGACGATTTCGGCTTCGGTCGAGGCGGCCGCGTCGGTCGCATAAACGATCCCGAGCGCCGCCTCCCCGCGCTCGACCAGCGCAAGCGCGGCGCGGACGTTCTCGGCAGGGACCACCCGGCCCGCGACCATGTCCCATTGCCCAAGGCCCTCGAGCGCTGCCTTTGCATAGCGCCCCGCTGGAACCGCGATGGGATCGGCGAGAGCCAGCCTGCCTTCACCGAGGTCGGCCAGCTCGCGCGCCGCGGCACCCTTCCCGCGCACCAGCACCAGCTGGTTGCTTACGATATCGCTACGCGTCGCCTCACGGAGCAAACCCTGCCCCTCGAGCATGTCCATCCAGTCCTGATCGGCCGAGACGAACACGTCGGCCGGTGCACCGCGTTCGATTTGCCGCGCCAGCGCCGATGTCGCCGCGAAGGCGAGCACCGGCGCGGGGTGACCGTCGGCCGCCCAGGCGTCGGCTATCTCCTCGAGCGACTCCTGCAGGCTCGAGGCCGCCAACACTACGGGCCCGCGCGGGGAGCCGTCGGCGTCACCGCAGGCCACCAGGAGCGACAACACCAGCCCGGCGAACAGCGCGCGCAGCATGGCTACGAGTGGGGCGGTCATCGCGATGCTGTATATTCAGGAATACAGCGCGTCCACCTTCATTCAGGCCGGTTTGTCAGCAGCCTTCTCGGGGGGAGGCTGCGGTTTGTCCGCCGCCTTCTCGGAGGGAGGCTCGCGCCCGGGCGACCGGCGCGCCCGCATCGAGAACTCGGTCGGCCGCCGCACCGGAACGGTGAGGACGCAGCGCACGCCGTCCGGCTCGAATTCCAGCTCGACCGGGTTTTTCAGTTCGTGCGCGACGATCCGCTCGATAAGGTCGGTGCCGAACCCGCGTCCGCGCTGCGGCGGCACGGGCGGACCGCCGGTTTCCTTCCACTCGATCCGCATCAGGCCGGGCGCCACGAGGTTCCAATGGACGGTGACCTTGCCGCCAACTCGGCTCAGCGCCCCATACTTCGCAGCATTGGTGGCAAGCTCGTGCGTTGCGAGGCCGAGCGAAAGGGCATCGTTGGGGGCGAGCTCGATTTCGGGACCTTGCAGGTCCACCTCGTGATCGCCGTCCTGCGCGTACGGCACCAGCTCCGCCTCGACGACCGCGCGGATCGGGGTCGTGCCCCAGTCGGACTTCGTCAGCAGGTCGTGCGTGGCCGACAGCGCACGGATGCGCCCATCGAGCCCGTCGGCGAATTCGCTCAGATTGGTGGCGCGCCGGCGCGTCAGCGCGATGATCGATAGCACATTGGCGAGCGTGTTCTTGACCCGGTGATTGAGCTCGCGCGTGAGCGAGTTGCGGATCGAGGCCTGCTCCTCGAACCACAGCAGCGAGGCCTCGTCTTCCAGCGCCTGCTGGGTGAGCATGCGCACTAGCAGCATAAGCAGGCTGGCGACGAGCATCCCGAAGATCATCGTGACCATCGACAAGCCGGAAAGGTCGCTGCTGTTGGCCGACGTAACTTGGAGCAACCATGGCGTGTCGCCGACTTCGACCCGTTGGCTCACCGTCTCGCCTTGGGCCACCGCGCGCTCGATCGAAGCCATCAGGTTGGCTTCGCGAAAGGCGCCGTCGTAGAGCCGCACGCCGTATCCGCCGGCGTCTTCGATTTCGAGTGCGGCGGAAAGGAAGTCGTGCGCGTTGAAGGGGCTGTAGATGAAGCCCTTCAATCGGCGTCCGCCGGGGATCGGCTCGAACACCGGCATGTAGATCAGGAATCCGGCACCGTTGCTCTGGCCTTCCTGCCGCAAGTTGACTCGACCGCTGGCGGTGGGCCGCGCGGTGCGCTCGGCCTCAATCATCGCGGCGCGCCGCACCGGCTCGGAGAACATGTCGAAACCCAGCGCGCGCCGGTTACGTTGTGTGTCCGGTTCCAGATATGTCACGGGGACCGTATATGGCTGACTTCCGTCGGGACGAGGATGGAGCCGCACCCGTCCGGGCGCCGTTTGGGCCATGTCCGCGTCGTAGGCTGCGACTTCGTCGGGATAGACCACCGGCGCCCAGCCGATACCTTCGGCGCCGCGATAGTCCTCATCGAGACGGAGTTCACTGACGAAGCGCCGGAAACGCGTTGCAGGCACCTCGTCGAGCGTGGCCAGGAGAGCCGCGCCCGCGCGCAAGTAAGCGCTGCTCGCATTCGCGCGCCTTTCGAGCGCGGACGCGATTGCGGTGGCCCGGCTGCGCAGCTGTGCAGCCGCACGCGAATCCTCACCGCGCTCGATTGCGAAGACGCTCAGAAGGGTGATGGATGCGATCAGCGCGAAGATCGCGACGGGTACGGCCCGAGGGAACCGGACCAACCATCGCTTCGCACCGCTGCGTCCAGCCGATCCCTGCACCAACTCGACTCCCCTGGGAGCAGCCTGTGCGGAAGCCCCATTACCCCTTTGCCCAGGGCATCATGCCAAGGCACCGACGCGATCCCCCTTGGAAGCATTCGGTGCAGGAGGGGAACCGGACGGCGGCGCTTTCGTTCCAGTCCCGCGCAATAAAACGCGCAATCCCGCTGCAGCTGTGCAAGAGGATCGCGTGGTCAAGGCGATAGTAACCGAATATAGGGGCGGGCGGACACATCAAGCATGGCTGACGCGGGCAAGACGGGGAACCCGGTGAAGGGCAAGAAACGTACTACCAAGAAGCGGGGGCCCGAATGGGCGTCCGGTCTCAAGCAACTCTACGATTCGGTGATCGAGGAACCCATTCCCGACGCATTCAAGGACTTGCTCTCCAAACTTGACGACGGGGACAAATGAGCAAGGAAGAACGGGTTCTGCCCAAGCGCAGCGCCGACGACAAACGCGCCTTCAAGCGCGAGCTGACCGAGGTCGTTCCGCATCTGCGCGCGTTCGCGCGCGGACTTTGCGGCCGGCCCGACATGGCAGACGACCTCGTGCAAGAGACGCTGCTCAAGGCCTGGGCTGCCCAGGATCGGTTCGAGCCCGGCACCAGTATGCGCGCCTGGACTTTCGTGATTCTGCGCAACGCGTACCTCACCGACATGCGGCGCAACCGCTTCCGCGGTGAATATGACGAGTCGGTGGCAGAGCGCATCCTGACCGCGCCGGCAGGCCAGGAGGAGCCCATTCACCTGTCCGACATGCACCGCGCGTTGCTCACCTTGCCGCCCGAGCGGCGCGAAGCACTCTTGCTGGTCGGCGCGGGCGGATTTTCCTACGAGGAAGCGGCGCAAATCTGCGGGTGTGCCGTGGGCACCATCAAGAGCCGCGTAGGGCGCGCTCGCGCTGCCTTGTCATCGATGATCGAGGACGGGCAAATCCCCGAACGCTCGATTGACGACCCCTCGGCGCATCGGGCAATCTTGGAAGAGCTGGACGATGTGGCCGCCGGCAGAGGCCAGGCGATTCCAACCAAATAGCTGCGGGTTGGGGGACCAGGCCATGGGTTTAAGGGTCTGTACTCATGCCCGAACTTGACGCGGACCCCACTCAATCAGGCCAGGATGGTGTAGAGCGTTCGCCACGTCGCCGCACACTCGCTTTCGCCGCCGAAGAACTGCGCCTGATCTCCGCGCTCGTGTTGCTGATGGCGATCGGCCTGTTCCTCGCGCTGCCGTTCGTCCTGTCGATCGGCTCGGTCGTGTTCCTGCCGCTCGTTACCGCGATCATCCTGACCATCGTGCTCTCGCCGATGGCCGACCGGCTCGCCCAAGTCGGCCTGCCCAATTTCCTGGCTTCGTTTCTGGCCCTGCTGGTGTTCCTCGCCATCGTCGCGCTGGCGTTGACGGCGGTGCTCCGCCCGGCGGTCTCGCTGTTCGACGACGTGCCGGCGATGATCGACCGCATCGGGCAGCATTTCGAGAACCTGCAGGGCGCGCTCGTCTGGGTTTCGCGCCTGAACGATCAGGTCGCGCGCATCATCGGCACGCCAGAGGGGCAGCAGGTCGTGCTGGCGGGCCCCTCGATGCTCGAGCAGCTCGCTTTCGCGACCCCGACCGTCGTTCTCGAGGTCCTGCTCACGTTCCTGATGGCGTTTTTCATGATCGAGGCGCGCGTGCGCGTGCGGCGTCGCCTGCTGCTGGACCGGCAGCACTTCGGTGCAAGTCTCAAGGCTGCCCGCGTGATGCGCGACGTGCAGGATCGGGTCGCGGCGTACATTCTCACCGTCGGCCTCATCAATCTCTGCATCGGCGTCATCGTCACGCTTGCCGCCTGGGGCCTTGGCATGCCGTCCCCGGTGATGTGGGGCGGGCTTGCGGCCTTACTCAATTTCCTGCCCTATCTAGGGCCGCTCGCCATGGTGGTGTTGCTGACCCTGTTCGGGCTGGGGACCGCGGATGCGCCGCTGGTCGGACTCATTCCGGCCGCCGCCTATCTCGGCCTCCACGCGATCGAATCGAACTTCGTCACCCCGGCGATCCTGGGCGCGCGCTTCACGATGAACCCGGTTCTGATTCTGCTGGCGCTGAGCTATTTCAGTTGGATCTGGGGCGTCACCGGCGCGCTGCTATCGGTGCCGATCCTGCTGACCCTGACTGCCCTGATCGATCACCTCGGCAGACCGAACCTGATCGGATTCATCTTCGGCGAGCCGTTATTCCACGAAGACGTGCTCGGCCTGACCGAAGACGAATAGACCGAAGATCGAACAGCCACCCTCCCGTCATCCCCGCACCCGGAGATGACGGGACGGAGCCGGCCGGTCTACTTGGCGTAGGCCGCCGAAGGGTACTTCCAGGTGGCGCCGCGAGCGAGGTTCTCGGCCGCGAAGTCCCAGTTGAGGTGTTCGTCCAGGACCGCCTTCAGATAGTCGGGGCGCTTGTTCTGGTGATCGAGATAATAGGCGTGTTCCCACAAGTCGATCGTGAGCAGTGGGCGGGAGTCGCTGTCAGCGAGCGTATCGCCGTCGTGGGTCTCTTCGATCGAGAGCTTGCCGCCCTTTTCGGCGAGCCACACCCAGCCGCTGGCGAAATGCCCCGCACCGCGTTCGGCCAGCTGCTTGTTGAGCTCGTCGAGCGAACCGAAGGCTTCGTCGATTTTGGCCGCGAGATCGCCGCTCGGGCGCGTCGCGTTGGGCGTGAGCGAAAGCCAATAAAACCCGTGGTTCCAGCTCTGGGCCGCGTTGTTGAACAGGCCCTGGTTGCTGCCGCGCGCCTTGGCGATGACGGTCTCCAGGTCGGCGTCGGCGAGATCGGTGCCTTCGATCGCCGCGTTGGTCTTGTCGATATAGGCCTTGTGGTGCTTGCCGTGATGGAAGCTCAGCGTCTCGGCGGAAATCGCCGGCGCCAGCGCTTCGCTGTCGTAGGGCAAGGGCATGAGTTCGAATGCCATGTTGGCTCATCCTTCTGTTCGGGGGATCCACCATCTCCCTAACGCGCCCGGCGGGGCGAGGTTGCGCTAGGAATTCTCGGTCAGTCCGAAGAATGGGTATGCCGGTCGACCGCGGAGGTCAACGCCACGTCCATGGTCACGTTGCCCAGCGTGCGCATGATGTCGGGGATCATCTCCACGGCAATGAGCAGCGCGAGGGTCTCGATGGGGACGCCCATCACGATGGCGATCGGACCGATCGAGGCGATGAAGCTGATCGAGCTCGGCAGCGACACCGAACCGATCGTGGTCAGCAGCGCGACGCCGGCTCCCGCGGCGATAGTGGCAGGTCCCAACTCGATGCCGCTCAGCTTGGCGACATAGATCGCCACGCCGAGGTTCATGGCCGGGCTGGTGGCGCGGAACACCGTGACCGCGAGCGGCAGCACGAAGTCGGCCGTCGTTTCGCGCACGCGCAGCAACCTGCAAGATTGGAGCATCGCCGGAAGGCTGGCGAGCGAGCTCTGCGTCGAGATCGCGACGGCCTGCGAGGGCAGCAGCGCACGTGCGAACGCCACCAGATCGTGCCGCCCCCCGAGCACGCCCAGGCCATACCCCGCCAGCATCACCGCGAACCCCAGCGCCGAAACGACCAGGATATAGTGCCCGAGCGCGGTGAAGGCGCCCCCGCCGCTGTCCAGCCCGACCCCGAGCGCCAGTGCGAAGACCCCCAACGGCGCGACCCACAGCACCCAGCCGATGATCAGCAGCATCGTTTCGCCGAGCGCCTCGAAGAAGCGCACGAGCAGGTCGCGCTTGTCCTCGGGCAGCCGCGCCAGCGCCGCTCCGAACAACGCGAAGAAGATGATCAGCGGCAGCATCGCCGTCTCGGCCGCGGCGGCGACGACGTTCGAGGAAACCAGCGATTCGAAGAACGCGCCGATCCCGGGCACTTCCTGCGGCTCCCCGCTCGTCCTCGCCAGCGCTTGCGCCTCGCGCCCGGGTATCGGGAAGGCTTCGAGGAGCGGCGGCATCGCCACGGCGGCGAAAGCGGTGCCGGCCGCGAGGATCGCCAGGATCGACAACAGCGTCCGGCGCGCCATCGCTCCGGCGCGAGCCGTCGCCACCATCCGCACGATCCCCGTGACCAGCAAGGCGGCGACGAGCGGCACGATCGTCATCTGCAGGCCGCGCAGCCAGATCGTCCCGACCGGGGCGGCCACCGCGCCCACCGTCTCTGCCGCCGTCGTGCCGGACAGAGCCCAACCGATCGCGAGCCCTGCGAGCAAGGCGGCGAACGTCCAGCCGGCAGGCATTTTGATCTGCGTCACTGCCTACGTGACATTGCAGCCGCAGCGCGGCATGGCAATCGGCAGGAGACTATGAGGGCCCGGATGGGACGCAAGTATTTCGGAACCGACGGCATTCGCGGCCGCGCCAACCACGGCGTGCTCGATGCCGCCACGGCGATGAAGGTCGGCCAGGCCGCGGGCCGCCATTTCCTTCGCGGAACGCACAAGCACCGCATCATCATCGGCAAGGACACGCGGCTTTCGGGCTACATGATGGAAACCGCGCTCGTTGCCGGGTTTACCAGCGTGGGCATGGACGTGATCATGACCGGGCCGCTGCCGACGCCGGCGATCGCGCTGCTTACCCGCGAGATGCGCGCGGACCTCGGCGTGATGATCTCGGCCAGCCACAATCCCTACCAGGACAACGGCATCAAGCTGTTCGGCCCCGACGGCTTCAAGCTCTCCGACGAGGACGAGGAAGCGATCGAGCGGGCGATGGAGGGCCATATCCCCCTCGCCTGCGACGGCGACATCGGCCGAGCCCGACGGATCGAGAGCGCGCGCGGCCGCTATATCCACTCGGTCAAGAAGTCGATTCCCGACGACGTGCGGTTCGACTCGCTCAAGGTCGTGGTCGATTGCGCGCACGGCGCGGCTTACGAGGTCACGCCGACGGCGATCTGGGAGCTCGGAGCGAAGGTGATCACGCTCGGAGTGAATCCCAACGGACTGAACATCAACGACGGTGTCGGATCGACGTCACTCGACGCCATCAAGGCCAAGGTAGTCGAGGAAGGCGCGGACATCGGTCTCGCGCTGGACGGAGACGCGGACCGCCTGATCGTGATCGACGAGAAGGGCCAGACGGTCGACGGCGATCAGATCATGGCCCTGATCGCCGGCTGCATGGCGGACCAGGGCCTGCTCAAGGGCGGCGGGATCGTCGCCACGGTGATGTCGAACCTCGGGCTCGAGCGATACCTCGACGGGCGCGGCCTGCGGCTCGTGCGCGCCAAGGTCGGCGACCGCTATGTGCTCGAGGCGATGCGCGCCGGCGGCTACAACCTCGGCGGCGAGCAATCGGGCCACATGATCCTGCTCGACCACGCCACCACCGGAGATGGCACGATCGCCGCACTGCAGGTGCTCGCGGCGCTGGTCCGCTCGGGCAAGCGTGCCAGCGAGCTGCTGCACCAGTTCGACCCCGTGCCGCAGGTGCTCAAGAACGTGGTCTATGCCGACGGCGACCCCCTAGCACAGCCGACCGTCCAGCAAGCGATTGCCGAAGGCGAAACGGCGCTGTCCGGTCGCGGCCGGTTAGTCATCCGCAAGTCCGGCACCGAGCCGAAGATTCGAGTGATGGCGGAAGGCGACAATGCCGCTCAGGTCGAGCAGGTGGTGGACAGCATCTGCGAGGCAGTGAGGAACGCGGCATGAGCTTGGAGATGCGGCCTGACTGCGAACGTTGTGGCGTCGACCTGCCGGCTCATTCCGCCGGTGCCTTCATCTGCAGCTTCGAATGCACCTTCTGCGCGCCCTGCACCGAGGCGCTCGACGACACCTGCCCGAACTGCGGCGGCGAACTGGTCGATCGGCCGACGCGGGCCAAGCGCCTGCTCGAGAAGCATCCGCCTTCGACCGAGAGGCGTTACAAGGGCGAATGAGCCCTCCTCCGCGCATCCTCGTCATCGCCGGCTCCGACAGCTCGGGCGGCGCCGGCATCCAGGCCGACATCAAGACGATCACGATGCTCGGCGGCTACGCCATGACCGCGATCACCGCGGTCACCGCTCAGAACACGCTCGGAGTCACCGCCGTCGAGGCGCTCTCGCCCGAGATGGTCGGCGCGCAGATCGACGCCTGCCTGTCAGACATCGGTGCCGACGCGGTGAAGATCGGCATGCTCGGCTCGCCGCAGATCGCCCATGTCGTCGCCGACCGGCTTGAGAACCTCGATTTGCCGATCGTGTTCGATCCCGTCATGGTCGCGACGAGCGGCGCAGTCCTGGCGGATGAAGCCACCGTGGCAGCGTTCGAGCGGTTGATGCGGATCGCCAGGCTCACCACCCCGAACGTACCCGAGCTAGCAGCGCTCGGCGGCCGCGACGCCATGGCGGCTCGCGGGATTGTCTATCTTGCCAAGGGTGGCGATGCCGAAGGGCCGATCGTCGAGGACGTCCTGGTCCGGCCGGGCTCGGAGCACATCATCTGGCGCTCCGACCGGATCGTGACCCGCCACAGCCATGGCACCGGCTGCACGCTCGCCAGCGCCATCGCCACCTGGCTGGGCCACGGCGCTGCGCTTGACGAAGCGGTCGCGCAAGCGCGCAAGTTCGTCCACGCCGCGCTCCTCGCCGCGCCGGGCTTCGGCGCCGGGAACGGCCCGATGGGGCACCAGGCGGTGCGTTAGCGCAAGGCGCAGGCTAGCGGTCGATCTTGTAGAACTCGGCGATGTGGCCCCAGGCCTCTTCCGCCGTCTCGCACCAGGTGATGAGTTCGAGGTCTTCGGGCGAGATCGTGCCCTCGCGCGCCAGCGCGCCGAAATCGATCACGCGGGTCCAGAACTCTTTGCCGAACAGCAGCACCGGGATCGGCTTCATCTTGCCGGTCTGAATCAGGGTCAGGAGCTCGAACATCTCGTCGAACGTCCCGAACCCGCCCGGGAACACCGCCACCGCCCGCGCGCGCATCAGGAAGTGCATCTTGCGCAGTGCGAAGTAGTGAAACTGGAACGAGAGGTAAGGCGTAACGTAAGGGTTCGGCGCCTGCTCGTGCGGCAAGACGATGTTGAGCCCGATCGATTCGGCGCCCGCATCGGAAGCGCCGCGGTTGGCAGCCTCCATGATCGAAGGCCCACCGCCCGAGCAGACCACGAACTGCCGCATCCCATTCTCGATGATCGCCATCTCGCTGACGAGCCGCGCCAGCTTGTAGGCCTCGCCGTAGTACTTGGCCTTGTCGGCCAGACGCTCGACCACGAGCCGCTGGTCGACGGGCAGGTCCTTCGCGCCTTCCAGCGCCACCTCGACGGATTCTGGCGGGGGAATGCGCGCCGATCCATACATGACCAGCATCGACCCGACACGCGCCTCGTCGAGCAGCATCTCGGGCTTGAGAAGCTCGAGCTGGAAGCGCACCGGGCGGAGTTCCTCGCGCAAGAGGAAATCTGTATCGCGGAACGCCAATCGGTATGCCGGGTGGCGGGTTTGCGGGGTGTCGGTCGGCGCCGATTCGGCGAAGCCGGCTTCCTGCTCCGCACCATAGAACTTGCGCTTGTCGATCTCGCGGTCGGCGTCGTCAATCTTCTCGATATCGCTCACGCATCTCTCCAAGCGCCCCAGCCGCCACCTAGGGCCTGGAGGCACCGATGAAAAGGCGATGGCCGGAAGGTGGATGCCCCGCGAGGATTCGAACCTCGATAAACGGAGTCAGAGTCCGTTGTCTTACCATTAGACGACGGGGCAATGCGGAGCGGCGCTCTAGATAGCCCCGCGCCCCGCGTCAAGCAGCGAACCGGTGCGAACTTGCCGCAGCGAGCGGCTTTCGCTAGCTTGACGCCAGGTTCCGCCTTGATGCGGGTGAAACGAATAGAAAGTCTTTGATACGATGGCGGATTTCAGTCCGCCGGGCGAGCGGCGGAGTGCCGCGGGATCGAAAGCCGGACAATCAGGGCCGGTTCTGTCCCAGCCGATCCACTCCGCTCCAGCCGGCGACAGGCGGCCCAATGGCGCGTCATCCGATCGATCCTCGCGTCCGTCGCCGGCCGGCACGGCGCACCCCGCCGCGAGACAGGCCTATGCGGCGATCGACCTCGGCACGAACAACTGCCGGCTGCTCATCGCCCGCCCGGCAGAGGCCAATTTCGTGGTCATTGATGCCTTCAGCCGGGTCGTGCGCCTCGGTGAAGGCCTGGCGAGCAACGGCGCGCTGAGCCAGGCGGCGATGGACCGCACCGTCGGGGCGCTCAAGATCTGCGCCGACAAGCTGCGGCGGCGCAATGTCCGCCTCGCCCGATCGGTGGCCACCGAGGCCTGCCGCCGCGCCAGCAACGGCGCCGAATTCATCGAGCGCGTCAAGCGCGAGACGGGCATCCGGCTCGACGTGATCTCTGCGCAGGAGGAAGCGCGCCTGGCCGTGCTCGGCTGTCACATCCTGCTCGAGGACGGAATCGGGCCCGCGGTTATCTTCGACATCGGCGGCGGCTCCACCGAGCTCGTCCTGATCGAGCCGGGAGCCCCCGTGCCGCGCATCCTCGACTGGCACAGCGTGCCGTGGGGCGTCGTCTCGCTGACCGAGACGGTGCGCGGCAAGGCGGGCAGCATCGACGAGGGCGACAGGGCTGCACGGCTTGCTCGCTACGCCGAGATGCGCCGCCTGGTGGCGGAGAGCTTCGCGGAGTTCGCCGAGCGCATCGCCCCGCGACGCGATCCCGATCTGCGGCTGCTCGGCACGAGCGGCACCGTCACGACGCTCGCGAGCGTCCACCTCGACCTGCCGCAATATGACCGCAAGGCTGTCGATGGATTGATCGTACCGTCGAGTTCGATGCGCGACATCGCCGAACGGTTATCGGGCATGTCGCCGGAAGAGCGGCGGCAATTGCCGTGCATCGGCAACGAACGCGCCGATCTGGTCGTGGCGGGCTGCGCGATCCTCGAGACTATTCTCGATCTGTGGCCCGCGCCGCGGCTCGGTGTGGCCGATCGGGGAATTCGCGAAGGCATCCTGCGCGGCCTGATGACGGCCGACGCCGAGGGATACGCCGCGCAGGCCGCGCTACGGCGCCTGAAGCACGCCGCCGAATGAGCCGTTCGGGAAAGGATGCGGACCGGCGCGTCCGGACCGCGCGCGGCCGCACGGCGTCCTCGACGCGCTGGCTCGAGCGCCAGCTCAACGATCCTTACGTCAGGCAGGCCAAGGCCGAAGGCTATCGCAGCCGCGCGGCGTACAAGCTCCTTGAGCTCGACGAGCGCTTCGGACTGCTCAAAGGGGTCAAGCGCGTCGTCGATCTCGGTATCGCCCCCGGCGGCTGGAGCCAGGTGGTGCGCAAGCGAGTGCCGAACGCTGCGGTCGTCGGGATCGACTTGCTCGAGACGGAGCCGCTCGAAGGCGTGACCATCCTGCAGATGGACTTCATGGCCGACGCAGCGCCCGGCCTGCTCGAAGCCGCGCTCGACGGCCCACCAGACCTCGTCCTGTCCGACATGGCCGCCAACACCGTCGGCCATAAACAGACCGACCACTTGCGGACGATGGGGCTGGTCGAGGCCGCCGCGCACTTCGCAATCCAGGTGCTCGACTCGGGCGGCGCGTTCGTCGCCAAAGTGCTAGCGGGCGGAACCGACGCCGAGCTTCTGGCGCTGCTCAAGCAGCACTTCCGGACCGTGAAACACGCGAAACCGCCGGCGAGCCGCAAGGGCTCGTCGGAGTGGTATGTCGTTGCTCAGGGGTTCAAGGGGCGGGACTAACCAGTCCCGCGACCTTGTCTCAGTTGCTGCCCGGCTGCGCCGCGGACGGCGTGTCTTCCTCGGGCTGCTCGGCGGCGACAGCGCCGGCCGCTTCCTGACCTGCTTCGTCGGCAGGACCCGCAGCCGCGTCGGCACCCTCGGCACCCTCGGCAGCTTCCGCGGGCTCTTCGGCGGGCGGCGCCGGCAGTTCCGGACCGCCGCCGTTCTCGCGCAGGTACAGCATCAGGTTGGCACGGTCCTCGGGGTTGCCGAGGCCCGCGAAGCTCATCTTGGTGCCCGGGACCATGCCCTTGGGGCTCTTCAGCCAGGCGTCCATGACCTCGTAGGTCCAGTTGCCGCCGAAAGCGGCCAGGTCGCCCGAATAGGCGAAGCCGGCGGCGTGCTTGCCGATCGGCTGGCCGAGGATGCCGTAGATGTTCGGGCCGATGCCGTTGGCGCCGCCCTGTTCGATCGTGTGGCATGAGGTGCACTTGGCGAAGACCGACTCGCCCTTGGCCGGATCGCCGGTCGCGAGCAGCGCCGCGAGCGAAGGTCCCTCGTCGGCGCCTTCTTCGGCCACGCCCTCGATCGGATAGCCCATCACTTCCGGGCGATGAGGCTTGTCACCGCCGAAATACATGCCGCTCACGATGGAAAGGCCAAGGGCAATGATGCCGGCGAAGAGGATCCAGCCGGCGATGGTGTTGAAGCGATCGGTCATCGAAGGATTTTCTGCCAGGTCTTCGGGTTTGCCAGCGCTCTAGTGTCGAGGGGTGGCCCGCGCAAGTCCGATAGTCACTTGTCCCTCGCCTGCCGCCCGGTTACGCGCAGCGCCCCATGGACAGCTTCCCCACTCCCGCCCTCGCGCTGGTCGAACAGATGCGCGCCGCCGCTGCTGCCGCGCCGTCGCGGGCGGTCGCTTTCCAGGGCGCACCGGGGGCGAACTCGCACCGCGCCGCGCTCGAATGGTCGGCCGATGCCCTGCCTCTGCCGTGCTTCGCCTTCGAGGATGCGCTCGACGCTGTCAGTTCGGGCAAGGCCGGAAGCGCGATCATCCCGATCGAGAATTCGCAGCACGGCCGGGTGGCGGACATCCATTTCCTGCTGCCCGACAGCGGGCTTTCCATCGTCGGCGAATACTTCCTGCCGATCAGCTACGCGCTGATGGCGCTCGGCCCGGGTCCTTTCAGCGCCGCCTACAGCCATCCGCAGGCGCTGGGGCAGTGCCGGCGCTACTTGCGCGAGCGGAACATCGTGCCGATGGCCTATGCGGATACGGCGGGGGCGGCGGCGTTGGTGAAGGAGATGAACGACCCGCATATCTGCGCGATCGCGCCGGCCCTGGCCGCGGAACTCTACGATCTGCGCGTCGTCGCGGACGAGATCGAGGACGCCCACGACAACACCACGCGCTTCGTCATCCTTGCCAATGAAGCGCTCGATCCGGCCCTGTTCGAGGGCGAAACAGCGATGACGACGTTCGTCTTCGAGGTGAAGAACGTTCCCGCCGCGCTCTACAAGGCGATGGGCGGTTTCGCGACCAACGGCGTCAACATGACCAAGCTCGAATCGTACCAGCAAGGCGCGAGCTTTTCGGCGACGATGTTCTACGCCGACATCGTCGGCGCTCCCGGCGACCCGGCCGTCGACCGCGCGCTCGAGGAGCTGGCGTTCCATTGCAAGGAGCTGCGCATGCTCGGAACCTACCGCCAAGCGCGCCCCAGAGGCTAACGCCGCTCGCTTGCGCGCTCGCGCGGCCCATGCCACCAATCGCGGGTGACGACGGGGACGGGGGAAATGGCCGACGCCGAGGCGTTCGGGCGCGACTGGCAGGCGCTGCGCGCCGACGGCGACATCCAGTTCGCCCCCATCGAGGTTCCCGAGCCCGCCGAGACGCCGGGCTGGCTCACCGCGCTGGTCGAGTTCCTCGGCCGGATCTTCAGCCCGACCGGCGACGCGCTGGGGGCGTTCGGACGGTTCCTCGGGATTTCGGGCCAGTACCTCACCTGGATCGTCATCGCCCTCGGCGCCGCGATCGTGCTCTACCTTGCATGGCGACTGATCGAGCCCGTGCTGAAGCGCCGCGCCGGCGCCGCCGGGCCGGCATCCGAATGGACGCCCGACGCCGGCGAGGCAGCGACGCTGCTCGATGACGCCGACCGGCTCGCTGCCGAAGGCCGCTACGACGAGGCGACGCACCTCCTCCTGAAACGCAGCGTCGGCCAGATCGCGACGGCGCGTCCCGACCTGATCGAGCCTTCGAGCACGGCACGCGAGATCGCCTCGCTTCCGGCGCTGTCGGATTCGGCCCGGCGCGCGTTCGCCGTGATCGCCGAGCGGGTCGAGCGCAGCCTGTTCGCGCTGCGGCGCCTTTCGGCGGAAGACTGGCAGGCCGCGCGCGCCGCCTATGCCGAGTTCGCGCTCGCGGCGCCTGGCTCCGCATGAGAGGCGCGGCCGCCTCGCCCTTCAACCCTCGCACGCTCCTCGCGGTGCTGGCGGTCGGCGCGGCGGCGTTCCTGGCGCTGATTTACGCGATCGGCGCCGGATGGGCCGCAAGCGACCAGAACGGCGGCGCGCATGCCGGGGCGAACGGGCTCAACGGCTTCGCCGGGCTGGTCCGCCTGCTCGAGGAGCGCGGCCACGAGGTCTCGCTGTCGCGTAGCGAGGCGCGCCTCGACGACGAGGGACTGCTCGTGCTCACCCCGCAGCACGGCGCCGACGGCGAGGCGATTTCCGAGATCATCGGCGCGCGCCGTTACGTCGGGCCGACGATGCTCATCCTGCCCAAATGGATCGCGTTGCGCGGGGACCAGGTCCCCGGCATCGACGCGCCGCGCGGCTGGGTCCTGCTCGGCGGCGCCTTTGCGCCGGACTGGCTCGACATGGTCGCGGCGATGGACGACGCCGAGACGGAGGTCGCCGCGCGAAATCGCTGGGAGGGCCTCGGGCTGACTGGTGGGTTCCCCGATGCCGAAGAGGTGCTGTCGCTCGATGCCAGCCGAGTGTTGCCGCTCGTTACCGACGACGAGGGCGACGTTCTCGCCGGCTACCTTGCCGACGCGGGATCGTATCCGGTCCTGGAGAGGGCGGCCAGAATGCCGCTCCGCGATCCCGAGGACCCGGACACCGACACTGGGTTGTGGCCCGTCGTCGTCGTCGCCGAGCCCGATCTCGCCAACAACTATGGCCTCGCCGATGCGACGCGAGCCCGCGCGGCCGTGCGGATCGTCGAGGCGACGCTAGGCGGCAGCGACATGCCTGTGGTATTCGACCTGTCGATGGCCGGGCTCGGGCGCAGCAAGAACCTGCTGACGCTGGCGTTCGAGCCGCCGTTCCTCGCCGCGACGCTGTGCCTCTTGATCGCCGCGCTCGTCATCGCCTGGCGCGCGTTCCGCCGGTTCGGGCCGCCGGTCGCGGAAGCGCCCGCGCTCGCCATGGGCAAGCGCCAGCT
>JAEZCZ010000057.1 GCA_023433305.1 Pseudomonadota bacterium
GTCGTCGAGGGCCAGCCAATCGATTTTGCCGCAAACCGCGCCGTCAGTCAGCGCGCGGCCGAAGCCGGCATCGTGCTGCTCAAGAACGAGCGCGACCTCTTGCCACTCGCGGCAAGCGCGCGGCGCATCGCCGTGATCGGCGGTCATGCCGACAAAGGCGTGCTCTCGGGCGGCGGGTCGAGCCAGGTCTATCCCGACGGCGGCAACGCGGTACCGGGGCTCGAGCCGACCACTTGGCCAGGGCCGGTGGTCTACTATCCGTCCTCTCCAATCGAGGAACTGCGAAAGCTCCTGCCCGAGGCCGTGATCGAGTACACCGACGGCAGCGATCCCGCCGCGGCAGCGCGCCTTGCGGCCGCGGCCGACATCGCCCTCGTCTTTGGGACGCAATGGGCGAGCGAAAGCAGCGATGTCGAGCGGAAGCTCGACGGAGAGCAGGACGCGCTGGTCGATGCCGTCGCCGCGGCCAACCCGGATACCGTGGTCGTGCTTCAGACCGGGGGGCCGGTGCTGATGCCATGGGCGGACGAAGTGCCTGCGATCCTGGCTGCCTGGTATCCGGGTCGCATGGGCGGCGCGGCCATTGCCCGGGTGCTGACCGGCGCGGGGAACCCGTCCGGGCATCTACCCGCCACCTTCCCGCGCTCGCTCGAGCAACTCCCCTGGCCCGGCGAACTGCGCAAAGGCGACCTCGTTTACGAGGAAGGCGCGCTGGTCGGGTACAAATGGTTCGACGCCCAGGGGCACGCGCCGCTATTTCCGTTCGGGCACGGCCTCAGCTATACCACCTTCGACTACGACCACCTCGTGGCCACCCGCGAAGGCGAGGGGCTAGTGGCAATGCTGGAAGTGACCAATACCGGCACGCGCGCCGGGGCCGACGTGGTGCAGCTCTATGTCTCCGGCCGCGGTTGGCCGGCGCCGCGCCGTTTGGGGGGCTTTACCCGCGTCGAACTGGAGCCGGGCGAGCGCAAGCGGGTGGAGATTCACGTCGATCCGCGGCTGCTCGGCGATTGGTATACGAACCGCCCCGGCTGGACCCACGCAGCTGGCGCCTACACCGTCTCGGTCGGCCACAGCTCGCGCGAGCTGACCGACTCGGTCCTGATCGAGCTGCCTCCGAGTCATCTTCCACCGGACTGGAAGCCCGACCGCTGAACCGAGTCAGACAGGCACTCACCCGCGTCTTGGCGTTTGCGCGCCGTCAATGCCCGTCCCCCGACCGGGGTGCAACGGGCGGTCCGCGGGGCGTGGAAGGCGGTTGCAGGGGCACCGCGGCGCCGCGCGGAGTATCGGTATGCGCAAGTTTTTCTCGGTTGCCGCGTTCTTGCTGCCGGCCCTGATGGCCGCGCCGGTCATGGCTCAAGACGCCGCCGGGCCTTGGCAGGTTAAGGTGTTCGGCACCGCCGTCTTACCTGATGGCGAGATCAAATCGGTCGAGCTCGACACGGTCGGCCTGCCCGCCACGACCCAGACTAAGGCCAATGACAATTATGTTCCGACGCTGGCGATTGAATATTTCGTCACGCGCAATGTGTCGCTCGAGACCATCTGCTGCGTGACGCAGCACGACGTGGACGCGACCGCCGGTCTGCCGGGCGCCGAACTCGTTTCCGACGCCAAGCTCGTTCCGGCGACCCTGACGGTCAAGTACCACTTCAACCCAGGGGGAATCTCGCCCTACGTCGGAGCCGGCCCGACTTACTTCCTGTTCTTCGACGAGGAGCCCGGCGGCGCCACGCTACCGCTTGGGATCACCTCGCAAGATCTCTCGAACGAACTCGGTTTCGCCGTGCAGGCCGGAGTCGATATCCCGGTGGGCCAAAACTTTGCGTTCAGCCTCGATGCGAAGCGCTACTTCGTGGGCACCACGGCGACCTGGTACGCCGGCGCAACGCCGCGCATCCAGACCGAACACGATCTCGATCCCTGGGTGCTGAGCGCAGGCGCCGGTATCCGCTTCTAGCAGAGCTCCGGGCCCGTGTGCTTCGTGCAGGCAGGCCCGGATTCCTTTCAGTCCAGTCCCAAGGCCGTCCTTATCGCGGCCCAGGAAACCAGTTTGAAATTCTGCGCGTGGGGCTTGTTCTTGCCGTCTTGCGCCACGAACAGGCCTTGCGGAAACTCCGGCCCGAAGTCGCCGACGACGAGCTCGACCCCGTCGGTTTCCTCGACAGCACCGAACTCGCCCTGGGCGACCCGGAAGCGACCCACGGGCATCAGCTCGGGGAGGCGGAATATGGCAAACGCGTTATCCCCTTGGCTTGATGCGACGATCCAGCCGCCGCTCGGCCCTTCAGGCACCAATGCCAGGCCCTCGAGGTCGGCAACGAGGTACCGGTTGTCGATCGGGAATGCGAGCTGGCCCCGCACGTCCTCCGCACCGAACCGCCACAGGCCGCCTGTCTCTTCGCCGACGTAGAGCGTGCCGTCGCGAGGATCGGCCACGCAACCTTCGATCTGCGTCGGGATCTTGCGCGTGCGCTCGTGCCGCGACTGCACTTGACCCCCCGCGAAGGTCACACGGTATTCTTCCACCGTCCCGTTTTTCAGAGCGGAGAACGCATGAACCGCTTCGCCATCGCGTCGCAGGCAGAAGCCGTAGCCCTCCCCCGTTCCGCCCGGCGTGGCGCCTAGGAGGCGAAGCGATCCGCTGGTCTTGTCCAGCTCCCAGGCTCGCAACATGGCATTGGCAGAATCGTTGCGGTCGCTCGCCATCACGATTACGCGTCCATCGGGCAGCTCGGCCAGGTCGACGTTGTTGATCAGGCCCGAGGTCTCGCTGAACAGCGTGCGGCCCGAGAGGTCATAGACGTGGAGGCCGGCCTTCTTGTCGGTGCCGACGATCAGGCTGGCAGGGGGATTCGCCGCATTGCGCCAGATGGCCGGATCGTCCGCCGCATCGGCATTGGAGGTTCCTACCGGCTCGGTTTCGGCCGAAGCGGTCACCTCTACTGGCGTCAGCCCAACCGGGGCGGTCGTGGCACACGCGGCTAGAAAGCCAGCGAATGGGATTGAGAGCAGCCCGCGCATTAGAACGCATACCTTCCGACGAGCTGGAACACCGGTCCGGCTTCCTCTGCCTCGAGCTCGTATTCGTCGAAATCGCGAATAACTTGGTCCTCGACGGTGTCGAACTTGTTGAAGGTCTCGCGCTTCTTGCCGTTCAATAGGTTGGAGCCCACGGCGCGGAGCGTGAAGCTGTCGCCGAAGCGCTTCTCGACGAACACCTCGAGATCCGCGCCGTACGTGGTGGTGACTTCCTCACTCACGATGCGGCCATCGGCTCGCCCCTGCTTGCGGTAAGTCGCGCCCAATGCCGCGCCGACCGCGGGAAGGTTCTGGATGATGCCGAAGTTGTAGACGTACTTCGATTGGTCGTTGAATCGCCGCTCCCCAAACCCGTCCGTGACCTCACTGTCGAGCAGAGAAACGTTGCCGAACACACCCGTGTTGGGCAGTCCGACGAAGCCGAGATCGCTCGAAAGGTCGAACTCGACGCCGAAGACTTCGCCTTCACCCACGTTCGAGGGAGTCAAAACGAAGGCAATGACCTCGTCGTCCTCTTCGTTGGCAGAGCCGGGCATCGGATCTCCGCCCGCATCGAGCAACGTCACAATTTCCACCAGGTCTTGGACCTTGCGATAGAACAGGTTCACGCCGATCACGCCGGTGCGGCCGAGACGATGTTCGTAACCCAGATCGGCGCCCCACGCTTTTTCCGGATCGAGTAGCGGATTGCCGAGGAAGTCGTTGTCGCCGAGCTCTTCCTCGAGCAGCACCGGTGAGAGATAGTCGAAGCGCGGTCGGCGCAACGTACGCGCGACCGAGGCCGTGATCCGGCCCTGCCCGACATCATACTTGAGGGAGGCTGACGGCAGGAACACGTCGTAATCGTATTCCACCTCGGCGAGCGCGGAAGGTGCCGTGAAGTCGGTTATGCGGACCTCCGTGTTTTCCCAACGAACCCCAGCTTCCCAGCTCAACGTCCCGTGGTCACCTTCGACCAGCGCATAGGCATCGCGGCGCGTCTCCCGAACTTCACTCATGCCGCCGGCGGGGGTTTCAAATCCGCCGAACGCGCCCACCAGTGCGGCCGGCGTGTCGACGAACTGGTCCCAGTCGCGTCCAACCAGCGTGTCGTCCTGCTCGGCTTCGGAAACCTCGACGTCGCGGTCCTTCTCTTGCCAGAAGCCGCCGACGACGAAGTTCACAGCCATCGATACCGGGAATTCCTGATCGAGCGCGAAAGACAGCTCCTTATCCACGTTCCTCTCACGCACGAGTTCGCTTTCCCACGCGGGCTCGTCGGTGTCGAAGTCGATCTCCGTTTCGATCTCGTCGCGCTTGTCCCCGAAGCGCGCGTAACCCGCTTTGAACGTGGTCTTGCCGAGCGACCATTCGTGCGAGACCTTGCCCGAGAACGACCAGTTCTCCTGCTCAATCTCGGCAACGTTGTCGTTGTCCGTCAGAAGGCCGGGCTCGTCGCTATCTTCTTCCAGTACCGGGCCGAATTCTCCGGCGGGTACGTTGTATTCAAAGCTGCGCTCGGTTTCCGTGCGGTCGGTGCGCACGTAGTGTCCGCTGAGTTCGAACACGGTTGTCCCGGTGTCAATCCCCCAACTCCCGTTGAAGGCGTAGTCCCAGCCATCGCGGATGTCGCTCTGGTCTTCGCGGTTGTCGAATTCCTCGATCAGGAAGTCGGACGAGTTCTCAGGCGAATCGCTGTAACGGAAACTGATCTTCTCCTTCGGGTTGTATCGGCCCTGCACGTTGGCGCCGATCAACATGCGGCCCGGGCCCAGGGGACCGCCGTAATAGAGCCCGGCGGTCGGCTTCACCTCGCCGTCGTCGAACAGGAGGCCGCCGCCTTTCACGTAGCCGCCGTCGAGCGTGAACGCGTCGCGCAGCACGATATTGAGCGTGCCTGCGACCGCATCGCCGGTGCGGCGAGCGGAGGATGAGCGGACGATCTCGACCTGCTTGATCAATTCCGCGGGGATGCGGTCGAGGAAGAACGAACGGTCAGGGTTGGGACCGGGGACCTTTTCACCGTTGATGAGGATCTGGGTGTAGCCGGGGCCGAGGCCGCGCAGGCGTGGGCCGTCGCTTTCGATCACGTCCGAGAGGAAGGTCACGGAAGGGACGCGTTTCAGCGCGTCGCCCGCTGTGAGCGGTTCGAAGCGCTGGAAGTATTCCTCGTCATAAACCAACACCGGCTCGGGGGCATCGCTGCGATTTCGGTAGCCGATCGACGCCTGGACGACGATCTCGCGGCTGCTCTGCGGCTGCTCGGTTTCACCGTTTGCCGCGCTGTCCTCGACCTGGGCGCGGGCAGGCTGCGGCGCCAGGCCACCCAGCGCGATGGCGGCGGCCCCGACCCGCAGCATGCCCCGATAGTTTCTCATGGTGATTCCCTCCGTTGACGTTGGGAGGGGCCACTAGGAGCGGTGCGTGACGGTTCGGCGTCAGTGCCGTTTCATCTTGATGACAGCCGCCCGGCGCAGGGCGGCGCTACAGATCGGGCAAGTCCTGCTCGGCAAAGCCCCATCCGGCGAGGCTCTTGCTCGCCGCCCGACCGATCAAGCGCTTGGCATCCTGGATCGAGAATGGGTGCGCGTTCTCGTAACCCTTGAGCTCGCCCCAGGCGATCGGGACGGCCACCGGCGCTCCCGGGCGGGCCCGCGCGGCGTATGGAAGGATCGCGGTGCTGCCGCGCTGGTTGCGCAAGTAGTCCAAGAAGATACGGCCTTTGCGCTTGGCCTTGCTCATGTTCGAAGTGAAACGGTCGGGCTCGGCCTGTGCCAGCGCCTCGGCGAAGCGCTTGGAGAAATCCTTGTGCGCGTCCCACGAGTGGCCCGGGTTGAGCGGGACGACCACATGGACGCCCTTTCCGCCAGATAGCATCGCGAAGCTGGTAAGCCCGATGTCCGCCAGCCGGTCGTGAATGTCCTTGGCCGCGCGCTTCACGTCCTCGAAATCGAGCCCTTCGTCGGGGTCCAGGTCGAAAACCATCCGCTCGGGTTTCTCGACATCGCTGGCGCGGCTTCCCCAACCGTGGATCTCGATAACACCCATCTGGACGAGCGTCAGAATGCCTTCGGCCGTGTCGACGTAGAGATAGTCTTCGGCCTGGCCGTTCTTCTCGACGATCGGGACATGATGGACGGATGGCCCGAAGGTCCCGGAATCGTGCTTCTGATAGAAACACTTCTTGGCCCGGCCTTGAGGGCAGCGCACGAGTGTGAGCGGACGGTTGGCCGTCCACGGCAGCATGAGCGGGGCAACGGCAGCGTAATAGTCGGCGAGCTCGCCCTTCGTCTGCCCGCTTTCGGGGAATATTACCCGGTCGCGGTTCGATATCTTCACGGTTTCTTCGGCCGGAGCCTCGGACGCTGCCTCAGGCACGACGTCCTTCGCCTTCTTGTCGCTTCGCAGGCCCACGAAGCTGCCGTGCCGCACGCTGCCGTCGTGCGTGAACTCGCTGAACGCGACTTCCGCGACGAGCTTGGGCTTGAGCCATGTTACGCCGCGACTTTCGGGGCGCCCCACCTCCGCGGGTTTGGCGTCGGTTTCCAGCGGCTTCATCCGCTTCGCCAGGTCCGCCAGCGTGTCGGTATTGAAACCGGTGCCGACGTTGCCCTTGTAAACCAGCTTTCCGCCCTCGTGCTGCGCCAGCAGCAGCGAAGAGAAGGGCCGTCCCTTGGCGCTCGACTTCTTCCAGCCGATCACCACGAATTCCTGCCGCAAGGTGCACTTCACCTTGACCCAGTTCTTTGCCCGAGTGGACTGGTAACGTGCGTCGATTTTCTTCGAGATGATCCCTTCCTGGCCCGCGTCGCACATCGCGCGGTACAGCTTTTCGCCCGCGCCGATGACGTGGTCGGCGACATGGATCGGCGGCTCGGCGGTCGCAAGCAGCGCCTCGAGCCGTTCCTTGCGCTCGATATTGGTCAGCCCGGCTAGATCCTTTCCGTCCAGCTCGAGCAGGTCGAAGGCATGATAGGAGAGTTTGTCGCTTTCTTTCTGCGAGCCATGCCCGCGCTTGAGCACCGTTTGCAGCGCCGAGAAGCTGGGATTGCCGTCAGATCCGTAGGCAACGATTTCGCCGTCGATCAGACACGGCGGCAAATCGAGAGCCTTGAACCGCTCCACCAGCGGGGCAAACTTGTCGCTCCAGTCGAGACCCTTGCGCGTATAGACGTGAACCTTGTCGCTCGCCGCGGCGACCATCGCACGGTATCCGTCGAACTTGATCTCGTGCATCCAGCCGTTCCCGGCAGGCACGCTGTCGACCAGCGTGGCGAGCTGAGGCGGGCGGAACTTGGGCGGCTTGCCCCCCTTGCGGGGCTTTGGATTGGTCTTTCGCCCCAGCGTTTTGTTGCGCTTCGCCGCCTTGGCCATCACCTCGGTGAACTTGTCCCCACGCACACCTTTCAGCGAGTATTCGCCTTGGGTGTCAGCAGCGATCTCGGCCATCGAACGGCCGGTGAGCACCGACGTCAGACAACGTTGCACCAAGGGATCGCCTTCCTCGGCATGTTCGTCGGATATTTTGCGAAGCAGCCAGTTCTCGCGCTTCTCGCCCGGCTTCTTCTTCAGGCGGATGAGAAGCCACTCGCCCTTCATCCGCTCGCCTTCGAGCGTGAAGTGGAGGTGGCCCTTGTCGATGTCTTTCCAGCTCTTGCCCTCGACGGGCTCCCAGGTTCCCCGGTCCCACAGCATCACAGTTCCGCCGCCATACTCGCCCTTCGGGATGATGCCTTCGAAGTCGGCATAGGCCATCGGGTGGTCCTCGGTGCGGACCGCCAGCCGCTTGATCTCGGGGTCGGGGGACGGCCCTTTGGTCACCGCCCACGACTTCAGGACGCCATCTGCCTCGAGCCGGAAATCCCAATGCAGCCGAGTTGCGTCGTGCTTCTGCACGATGAAGCGATTGCCGCCGTCGCTCGAAGACCGCTTTCCCGCCGGCTCCGCCGTCTTGTTGAAGTCGCGCTTCTTGTTGTATTCGGCGAGAGGGTCGGTCCGGCTCATTCGGTGAAATCCTCATCGGGAAAATACCGCCGCTCGATAAGCCCCAGGATCGTCAGCATCACGATCGAGATCATGGCGCCGATCAGCACGAGCGGCCATTGCCCGGCGCCACATGCGATCCCGATCATCGCGGTCAGCCAGAGGTGCGCGGCCGTGGTGAGGTTCTTCACCTTCCCCTTGCTAAAGACGACCAGACCCGCGCCGATGATGCCGATGAAGGATCCGGTGGCTTCGTAGATGCGCAGCGCGTCGAGACTTTCGCCCCCAAGCTGGTGGTAGAGCGAGATCATCGACACCGCGAGTGCGGCCGCCGAGAAGCACACGAGCCCGTGGGTCCTGAGGCCGGCAGCGCGGCCACGGAATTCGCGATCAAGCCCGAGAACGAGGCCCAGCACCGCCGCCGCGCCGAGCCGCGAGATCAGATCGTAGTCGATCCCGTGGATCAGGACCGGGTCATTGAGGTCCATACGTCAGGCGCGCTTTCGAGCGGGCGCAGTCTTCTTGGCGGGGGCCTTCTTCGCTGGCGCCTTTTTCGCCGCCGGCTTCTTCGCTGCCGCCTTCGTGCCGCCGCCGCCTTCCTTGCCTCCCACGGATTTCTTGAGCGCCGCCATCAGGTCGATCACGTTGCTGCCGCGCGCCGTCTCGGGCTCTTCGACATCCTCGAGGATCTTCTTGCCCTTGGCCTTCTGCTTCTTCTCGATCAGCTTCTTCAACGCATCGACGTAGCGATCGTGGAACTCGCCCGGGTCGAATTTCGCCGCGCGCTGCTCGATCAACGTCGTAGCCAGGTCCAACAGGTCCTTGCTCGGCTTGGTATCTGGGATCTCGCGGAAATAGCTCTGCGCTTTGCGCACTTCGTCCTCGTAACGCAGCGTTTCGAGCACAATGCCCTTGCCGCAGGGCTTGAGTGATACGAGCGTCTCACGGCCGCGCACGGAGATCTGCCCGATGCCGACCTTGTTCGATTGCCTGAGGGCTTCGCGAAGCACGATGAACGCCTCTTCGGCAAGGTCGTCCGCCGGCACCACGTAATAGGGCTTCTCAAAGTAGAACACGTCGATTTCGCCGGCGTCGACGAACTGGACCAGGTCGAGCGTCTTGCGGCTTTCCACCTTGGCCGCCTCGATCTCGTCGTCGTCGAGCAGGACGTAGTTGCCTTTAGAGACCTCGTAGCCCTTGACGATCTCGTCGCGATCGACCGGGCCGATGCCCTGGACGACCTTCTCGTAGTTGATCCGCTTGCCGCTAGGCTCGTGGATTTGGTGAAAGCTGATGGTCGCCCCGCTCTTGGTGGCCGAATAGACCTCCACCGGTATCGACACGAGGGCGAGGCGAATCTGCCCCTGCCAATAGGCGCGTGCGGCCATTTGCTCGGTTCCTCCTGCTAGCGGAGGAGTCAGCGCGCGAGCGGGGTTGCGGTTCCGCGCACGGCCTCATGCGAGCGATATGGCGCGGGTGGGAACCGAAAACGCCCGTCGATCGCTGCTGTACGGGTTCAGGCCAGCGCAACCTGGCGCAGGGAAAGGTCTCCCAAACGGAATGCGAAAGAAGGAGCGCGCCCCTCGGCGCAAGGTCATGCTCAGAAACCTCTGCCTCATTTTCGGTGCCGCCGCCCTGGTCGCGAGCACGCCTCTCTCCGCCGCGCCGCGCGGGGACGAGCCGGTCGCCGTTCCCAGCTCTGTCAAACAGGGCATCGACTTCGTCTACGTCGATCCCGAGATGAGCAACGTCGCCAAGAAGCAGAAGCCACGGAATTGGCTGCAGCGCATCTTCGGCGGATCCCGCGAGCAGAGCTCCCCGAATCCGCTGTTCCTCGACTTGGCGCAAGGCCTACAGCGCTACCAGGCGACCTGGGGCGCCCTGCCCGACGTAACCGTTCCCGCTGGCCCGGTCCTCAAGCGCGGGTCCAAGGGCAAGCGTGTCGATCTGTTGCGCACGCGGCTCGGCCTGTCGCCCGGCGGCGGCTACGACGACGTTCTGTTCCAGCGCGTGTCCGAATACCAGCGCGTGCATGGCCTCGGCACGCCCGACGGCATCGTCGGGAAGGTCACGCTGGCATCGCTCAACCGCGGCGCCGAGCACTACGAGCGGCGCATCGCGATCAACATGGAGCGCGCCTGGCGCCTGCCGGCGACGGGCGCGTTCGACCGTTATGTCATCGTCGATTCCGGCGCGGCCGAAACCTACCTGTTCGAGCGCGATCGGCTCAAGGACAGCATGAAGGTGATCGTCGGCACGGCGAAGACCAAGACGCCGATGATGGCGGTGCTGATGCACAACGCGAAGGCCAATCCATACTGGAACGTGCCGCCAGACATGATCGCCGACGTCACGGCCAAGCGTGTCCTGGCGCGAGGTACCGGTTACCTGAAAGACTTCCATTACGAGGTCTTGTCGGAATGGTCGCCGCAGGCCCGGGTGCTCGATCCCAAGGAAGTGAACTGGAAGCAGGTCGCCGCGGGCAAGAGCGGTATCTGGGTTCGTCAACTTCCGGGTCCCTGGAATTCGATGGGCGCCATGAAGTTCGAAATGCCCAACGACTACGGCATCTATCTCCACGACACGCCCACCAAGGCTCTGTTTGAACGGGACGACAGGTGGCTCAGCAATGGCTGCGTCCGGCTCGAGGACTACCGACGGTTTGCCACCTGGGTGTTCGGCGAAGAACCCCAGCCGACCGTGATCAACGAGATGGTGATGCAGCTGCCGAAGCCGGTTCCGGTCTACATGACTTACCTGACGGTCGAGATGGGAGAGGGCGGGATCGTATTCCGCGCCGATCCCTACGGCTTCGATGCCGAGGCCATGCCGCAGATGTTCGACGCTTAACGGCCCGCACGCTCGAGCCGAACCAAGGCTTCGTCGAGAGCCTGCAGGAAGCGCGAACGGTCGCGCTTGGCAAAAGGGGCCGGCCCGCCGACCGGGTCACCCATGCCCGCGCGCAAGTCGGCCATGATCGCCCGGGTGGCGATCGCGCTGCCGATCGAGGCTTGGGTGAACGGGCGTCCGGTTGGGGCAATCACCGTGGCCCCTGCCTTGAGGCAGCGATCGGCGAGCAGGATGTCACCGGTCACCACGACGCTGCGCGCATCGGCCCGCTCGGCGATCCAGCCGTCAGCGGCATCGAACCCGCCATCGACGATCACGCGGCTGACGAGCGGACCGACAGGCACGCGAAACGGGCTGTTGCTCACCACGCTGACCGGCACCTTGCGTCGCTCGGCCACCCGATAGATTTCCTCCTTCACCGGGCAGGCATCGGCGTCGACGAGAATGCGAATGGTCATGCGGCTTCATCGGGCGTGGAGAGGCGCCCGTCGAGCAGGTCGACATGGCGGCGGCAATGGCGGGCGACATGGTCGTCATGCGTTGAAATCAGGAAGCAGGTCCCTGTGCCGCGGTTTATTTCATCGATCAGCTCCATGACCTGGTTGGCCGACCCGCGATCGAGGTTGCCAGTCGGCTCGTCCGCCAGCACGAGGGAAGGTTCGTTGATCAGCGCCCGTGCCACCGCCACGCGCTGCCGCTGGCCGCCGGAAAGCGCTTTCGGCCTGAAGTCGCGGCGGTCGGAGAGACCGACGGCGTCGAGCAGCTCGCCGGCCCGTTCCCGCATAGCGGCCGTCTCCCGCCCCGCCGACGCCGCCGCCGGCATCATGACATTTTCGATCGCCGACAGATCCGCGACGAGGTGATGGAACTGGAACACGAAGCCGATGTGCTGGCTGCGAAACCGCGTCCGCTCGCCGTCGCTCGCGGTCGTCAGGTCCTGCCCCAGCATCTCGTGTTGGCCGTCCGTGGGCCGCAGCAACGTTCCGAGAATAGTCAGCAGCGTGCTCTTGCCCGAACCCGACGGGCCTCGCAGCGCGATGAGTTCTCCGCGGGCGAGGTCCAGGTCGATTCCGCGGAGTACTTTGGTCGCCGTGTCGCCTTCGCCGAACACCTTGGTGAGGCCGCGCACCGAAACGAGCGGTTCCTGGCTCATGTCCCGATCGCCTCGACCGGGTCGACTTTCGAAGCACGCCCTGCCGCCAACCAGGAAGCGAGCGCCGCCGCAGCCGACGTCAAGACGATCGCCAGCAAGTAGTCTCCCTGAGCCCGGTCGACAGGCAGCCCGCCGCCTTGCACCTCCGACAAAGGTGGAAACGGAAGCAGCGCGATCCATGCCAGCAAGGCACCGCTCATTGCGCCGATCGTTCCGATCAGCGTTCCCTCGAAAATGAAGATGCCCAGGACGAAGCGCTCGCTCGCGCCGACGGCGCGCATGATCCCGATTTCTCCTCGTCGCCGCACGATCGACAGCAGCATGGCACTTGCAATGCCGATCACGATCGTGACGAGCGCGAAAGCCTTGATCACTGTGCCGGTCCGTCCCTGCGCATCGAGCGCTTCGAACAATTGCGCGTTTTCGTCGGTCCACGCCGTGACTTTCAACCCCGTGGCGCGGCTTAGTTCCGCGGCGATGCGCGGTGCGGCATCGACCGGCGCCACCTTCATCTCGATCCGGGAGATGCCGCTCGGCAAGTCGAAGAGCGCACGGGCGGCGTTGAAATTCATGTAGACCGCCTGGCGGGCGGCGCTCGAGATTCCCAACGACAACACGCCGCCGATGCGAAAGCTGCGTTCGCGGCCGCGATCGGATCGCACGCGGATGACCTGCCCAGTGCGTAGGCCCAGGTCTTCGGCCAGCGTTGCGCCAATCAGCACGCTGTCGGGCGGAAGCGCGTCGCTGCCCGCGACCATGGTGCTCGCGATGTCCGCGACGGCGGACAGCTTGTCGGGCTGCACTCCGATCACGCCGACCGGCGCTATGGCCTGGCCGCGCTGCACGAAGGCACTTCCACGCACCTGCGGCGAGACGGCGACGACGCGCGGCGTTTCCTCCGCCTGGCGGGCCGCCGGCTCCCACACCGAGATCTGCTCGCGGCGGCTGAGGTCCTTCTGGACAGCGACCAGAGCCCCGTCGCCGCCAACGATCAGGGCCGGATCGCGTTCGGCCGGCTCGACAATGACGTGCGCGATGTTGCCGACGGTCCGCTGGGTAAGAAGGCTCGCCAAACCGCCGATCAGCGCGCTCATGAACACGAAGACGCCAACCCCGGTCGCCACGCCGAGAACGAGGAGAGCGGTTTGCCCCGGCGTCGCGAGCAGGTGTCGGATGGCGATCTTGGCGGCATAGCGCATGGCTCAGTCGGCGTGCTTGGCCCGCTCGCCCGGCGCCACGGCGGTCGGGTCCACTAGCACTTGCATTCCGGGCTCCAGTCCACCCGTGACGATGACGTCAGCAGCCGGCCAGTCGATGAAGCGGATGCGCCGTTCGGCCACCTCGCCGTCGTCGGCGAGCACGCGCACGCGCGGATCGGCCTCGGGAGAGAGAATTGCCGCTCGGGGAATGCTGATGGCGTTCTGCCGGCGTTCGACCACGAGATTGACCGATACCGTCTGGCCCGATGGTGCGAAATCAAGCGCTTCGAAAAGCCTCAGGCGAACCTCGCGCGCTCCCGTGGTTTCGTCCACGCGCGGTTCGATGTGCACGACCTCGCCGCGTAGCGGCTGGGCGCGGCCGGGTATCTCGATCAGCCCGGTCGTTCCGGTGCGCAATTCGGCCGCATATATTTCGTCGACTTCCGCGGTGACCTCGGGCGCGTTGAGATCGGCCAGACGGTACACCACGGTCTCCGGTCCGATGGTCTGCCCGCGGTCCACCGGCCGCTCGAGGATCACGCCGGCGAAGGGTGCTCGCACCACGTAACGCTGCTGGACTTCCTGCGCCTGAACGACGTTGGCCCGGCGCCGCTGGAGTTCACGCGCGCCCTCTTCGACCTCCAGCCTGGCTTCCTCGACTTGTCGCCGGCTGACGAATTCGCCGAGCGCTTCGAACCGCGCCAACTGACGTCGCGCCTGTGCCACGACCGCCTCTTGCGCGCGAACCGCCGCGGCGGCTTCGGCAATCGCGGCCCGCTGCGGCCCATCGTCGATCCGCGCGATCGGCGTGCCGGCGGCGACGCGGTCCCCCACATCGTAGGGCAATTCCAGGAGGGTACCCGCGACCGGAGACTGCACATCGACCGACTGTCGTGGCCGAATGCGGCCGTTGACGGCCAGCGCGCGAACCGCCTGTCCGCGTTCGACGGTCACCGTTTCGACCTTGGTCGGACGCGGCATCAACACGATCGCCGCCAACGCCGCGAGTAGAAGCAGGCCAGCCCCAGATAGGATCAGGGAACGCCGCGTCACGCGGTTTGCCCTGTCGGCGAGGCCTTCGCGCTTCTTGCCTTCATCGATCCGAAGTGCCCCATACGCCCCTGTCGGGCAAGCAAACCTGTCAGATCGATGACCGTTCCAGGCTCGAAGTCAGCGCTTCCTCACGAACTCGGCCCGAAGAACCAAGCCTTTGATGCCCTCGTACTTGCAGTCGATTTCCTGCGGGTCGCCGGTCAGCCGGATCGATTTGATCAGGGTGCCGCGCTTCAGGGTCTGGCCGGCGCCTTTGACCTCGAGGTCCTTGATCAGCGTCACTTGGTCACCGTCCGCAAGTACGTTTCCGACCGCATCGCGTACTTCAACCGCTCCCGCCGCGGCCCGCTTCGCCGCCAGTTCCGAGGCCGGCATCCATTCGCCGCTGTCCTCGTCATAAACGTAGTCCTCGTCGCTCATAGTCCTGGTCCGTCCCCGTGGTGAAGCGACCGATTAGGCTTTCCCAGCCGACCGTGCTAGGGAGAGCTCGCTGACGTCGAATTTTGCGACGGACTTCGGTGCCAAGACCACCGCCCTCGCGCCCGACGCGAGGGCACGGCCCCTGACGACGACTTCCTTTCGATTGACGACCCAAAGCACGACCGCCCGCTGGCAATTCCGTCAAAGGGCAACCAGAGTTCTCGAAAGGAACACATCATGCCGATCGGCACAGTCAAATTCTTCAACGCCGACAAAGGCTATGGCTTCATCGCTCCGGAAGACGGCGGCGCGGACAGCTTCGTCCACATCACCGCCGTTCAGGCCGCGGGCATGCAGACCCTGAACAAGGATCAGCGCCTGTCCTACGAAGTCGAGCGCGGCAGGAACGGCAAGGAATCGGCCGTCAACCTCCAGCAGGCATGACGCCATTCGGCCGGGCGTGGTTGCCACTTCGGACTCCGCGCCCGGCACCCGCCGTCCCCTCGAACCAAGGAAGCATGCAAAGATGAGCCAGACCTTCGAATTCTACGACCGGCAGGCAAAAGCCGCCGAGGCCGAGGCGAAGAAGGCGCAGCTCGGGAACGTGCGCGAACGCGAACTGCGTTCAGCGGCTGCCTGGCGCAGCATGGCCGATCGGCAACTGCTGATCGACAGCGAACGCGCCAAGTCAGAAGAAATCCGGGCCGCCCGCCGCGCCTCCGAACTCGAAGCGGCGGTCGACAACGGGCATTTCGAAACGCAGGATTGACCGTAGAGGTCAGCCGGCTGCCGAAGGGCGATGCGTCAGCACAGCCAACAGCGAGATACCTCGGCCGTTCCAGGCCCTCTCGTGCAGGAAGAACACCACTGAATTCACCAGTGGCTCCACCAACGCGATCCCTCCCGCGAGCGCCAGCGAGCCCGTGAACATATAGGCGACGCTAAACCTCACCATGAGGTGAAGGGCCAGGAAACTCATGGTCTTGGTCAGGTCGCGGCGCACAGTCTCATTTCCCATAAGTGATTATGCGTCTCATTCGCATCTATGGGAAGTGCCAAGATTTGCTTACTCTAATCGGCAATCTCGATAACTTTGCCTCTGGCTCAGCCAGGCCCGAGCATGTCCTCAGGTCGCACAAGGCGGTCATAGTCCTCGGCAGTCACATGACCGCTCTCGATTGCCGCCTCGCGCAGCGTCACCCCGCGCTTATGGGCGTCCTTGGCGATCGCCGAAGCTTTGTCGTAGCCGATCGCAGGCGCCAGCGCGGTGACGAGCATGAGCGAGCGCTCGACGCCCGCCGCGATATTGTCGAGCCGCGGCTCGAGCCCGGCGAGCAGGTTATCGGTGAAGCTCTCGCAAGCATCGCCGAGCAGCCGCACCGATTGCAGGAAATTGTACGCTAGGACGGGGCGATACACATTGAGTTCGAAGTGCCCCTGGCTCCCGGCGAAAGTCACCGTCGCATGGTTGCCGAACACCTGGGCGCAGACCTGGGTCAGCGCCTCGCACTGGGTGGGGTTGACCTTCCCGGGCATGATCGACGAGCCAGGCTCGTTCTCGGGCAAGGCCAGCTCGCCAAGGCCGGCGCGAGGGCCCGAGCCGAGGAAGCGGATGTCGTTGGCGATCTTGTAAAGACTGGCCGCCAGCGTGTTGAGTGCGCCGTGGGCAAAGACCAGCGCGTCCTGGCCGGCCAGGGCTTCGAACTTGTTGGGCGCGGTCACGAACGGCAGCCCGGTGGCGCTGGCGATCTCCGACGCGACCGCCTCCGCGAAGCCCCGCGGAGTATTGAGCCCGGTGCCGACCGCGGTTCCGCCCTGTGCCAACTCATAGAGTCCCGGCAGCGTGTTCTCGATCCGCCCGATGCCGGCGCGGACCTGGCGCGCGTAACCGGAGAACTCCTGCCCCAGCGTGAGAGGGGTCGCGTCCTGGGTGTGGGTGCGGCCAATCTTGACGATCTTGCCCCAGCGCTCGGCCTTGCCTTCGAGGTCATCCGCCAACCGCCGCAGCGCGGGCAGGAGACCGGTCACCGCCACTGCCGCTGCGACGTGTATCGCGGTCGGCATCGTGTCGTTCGACGACTGGCTCATGTTCACGTGGTCGTTCGGGTGGACCGGCGTCTTCGCCCCGAGCTCGCCCCCGAGCCCTTGGTTGGCGCGGTTCGCGAGCACCTCGTTCATGTTCATGTTACTCTGGGTGCCCGAACCGGTCTGCCACACGACGAGCGGGAAGTGATCGTCGAGCCGGCCGGCCAGCACGTCGTCCGCCGCCGATACGATCGCCTCGGCCAGCCCCGCATCGAGAAGCCCAAGCTTGAGGTTGGTCACCGCAGCCGCGCGCTTCACCGTCGCCAAGGCGCGGATGAGCGGTTGGGGCATTCGCTCGCCGCCTATGCGGAAGTTCTGCAGGCTGCGCTGCGTCTGCGCGCCCCACAGCTTGTCTGAAGGAACCTCGATGGGACCGAACGTGTCGGACTCGGTGCGGGTCTGGGACATGCCGCCAATCTAGCGTGCGAGAGAGGTCTCCGCGAGAGCATCCATCTCGGCAACGGGATTGCCTGGGCCCGATCCGCGCGCCGGGATGAACTCGTTGAGCACACGGCGCTTGGCGATCAGCCAGCTGCCATTCGCCTTGGTGAACTCGTCCTCGTAGATGCCGTAAGTGCCGATCTTCGGCGTGTCCTCCGGCCCGTTGTTCGCCATCTCGAGCCATTGGGAACGGCCCCAGGCCCGATCGCCTTCGACGCGGATGGATGTCTGCAGGACGATGTGGCGCAGCTTGGCGGGCTGCCCGTCAGCGGTGTGGTAGAAGCGGCCAATGCCTTCGGCGAAGCGGGTGACGGCTTCGCGGATCGCGGCGTGGCCTTTGAAGCTGCCGCTCGCGAACTCGATCTCGCCGTCTTCGGCGAACGTCGCCACGTACGCGTCCCAGTCATGATAATCGATCGCGAACAGATAGCGCGCCGTGAGATCCTCGATCTCGGCGCGATCCTGAGCATAGTTCTGGCCATAGGAGGGCTCGGCCCCGGCCGGCGCCGCAGAGACAAGCGAGAGCGCGGCCAGCGCGGTGAGCCATCGTGTCATCGGTCAGTCCTCCCAGTCGTCGCGCGCTCGCGCAATCAGGTAGTGATGGATGGCTTCGGCTTCTTCGCGCGATAGTATGTCGGCGAAGCCGGCCATTCCGTTTTGGGCCCGCTGCCCTTCGAGCACGATCGGCAAGAAGGCGGCGTGCGTGGCGGGCGTCATGTGGCGCAAGTCCTTGACCCCGCCGCGAGCTGCCGGGCCGTGGCACAACGCACAGTTTGCGCTGTAGAGACGTTCGCCGAGCGCGACTTGCTCGGGAGTGCCGGTCAGTTCAGGCGGTGGGCTAAGCTCGGGAACCTGCATGGACGTCGCAGGGAGCGGCGGGAGTTGCACGGTTCCGCCTAGCTTGAAGACGAGAAGACGGGGCTTCGAGAGAAAGAGTTGGCTGTACGCCGCGCGCTCGACGTGCGCCAAACCCCCGCCCCAGCCGGCATTGACCGCGATGTACTGTTCGCCGTCAACCATGTAGGTGATCGGCGCCGCAATCGGCACTTGCTGCACCGGCATTTCCCAGACCTTCTCGCCGCTATCCGCGCGATAGGCCGCAAATGTCTGGCCGATCGTGCCCTGGAAGACGAGATTGCCCGCGGTCGCGAGCACACCGCCGCTACCCTTCTGCTCGACCGGTCCGCGCCATGCCTCGCGCTGGGTCACCGGGTCCCAGGCTGAGAGCCAGCCTTTCGAATGGGCGTCCGCGTACTCAGCGATGGCTTTCCGTTCGGCATCGTGGCCGGTGAAGCTGGTCCCGAGGCTGGGCCGCGAAGGATCGAACGTCTCGGCGGCTGCGTAGGCCATGTAGGTCTCGGTCACGGGGACGTAGGCCAGACCGGTGAGCGGGCTGTACGCCATAGGGTTCCAGTTGTGCGCTCCGCCCGCGCCCGGCGACACCATGACCGGCACGGTGCCGTAGCGGGCTGCCGGATTCTCAATGGGCCGCCCGGTCGACATGTCGATCCCTCTTGCCCAGTTGATGGGCACGAGCTTCTCTGCCGAGATGAGTTCGCCCGTCGCGCGGTCGAGCACGTAGAAGAAACCGTTCTTCGGCGCCTGCATGAGCACCTTGCGTGTCCGTCCCCCGATTTCGAGGTCGGCGAGCACCATCTGCTGAGTGGAGGTGTAGTCCCACTCCTCCCCGGGGACGGTCTGGTAGTGCCAGCGGTATTCGCCAGTCTCCGCATCGAGAGCGACGATCGAGGCGAGGAACAGGTTGTCGCCGCCGCCCGGGCTGCGCCACTTCCGAGTCCAGGGACTGCCGTTGCCGGTGCCGATGTAGATGAGGCCCAATTCGGGATCGTAGGACATGTTGTCCCACACCGTTCCCCCGCCGCCGCCCTTCCACCATTCGCCGGTCCAGGTCGCGGCGGCCATGCGCATGGCTTCGTTCTCGAAGCCATCGGCGGGGTTGCCGGGCACCGTATGCCAGCGCCATTCGAGCTCGCCGGTCTCGGCGTCGTAGGCCGAGACATAGCCGCGCACGCCCAGTTCGGCGCCCCCATTGCCGATCAGCACCTTGCCGCCGAACACGCGCGGGGCGCCGGTGATCGTATAGTTCTTCGAGTTGTCGACCGTCAGCTTGGACCAGACCGGCTTCCCGGTCGCAGCGTCGAGCGCGATCAGCCGCCCGTCCAGCGTGGCCACGTAAATCTTGCCCTGCCAAGCCGCGAGGCCTCGCGAAACGATGTCGCAGCACGCCATCCGGCCGTATTTGAGCGGCACGCTTGGATCGTAGCTCCACAAGACGCGGCCCGTCTTGCCGTCGTAGGCAGTGACGATGTTCCAGGGCTGAACATTATAGAGCACGCCGTCGATCACCAACGGACTGGCCTCCATGCCGCGCTCGGTAGCGATGTCAGCGAACCAGGTGAGGCCGAGCCTGCTGACGGTGCGATCGTTGATCTGATCGAGCGGGCTGAACCGCTGCTCGTCGTACGTCCTGCCAACGCTCATCCACTGGCCAGGGTCGTCGTCGGCAGCGAAGAGGCGGGCATGATCGACTTGCGCCGGTCCACGTTCCTGCGCCGAGACCGGCAGGACTGCCGCGACGACCAGTGCGAGCGCGAGTGGTGCGGCCCGCAACGCGAGGCCTTGCCTCATTGGTCCTCCCTCACGATTACCCGCTCCTCAAACAGGCGCGCGAGCTCGGCCTCGTCGGTGCGCGGGTGAACCAAAGTAACCGGATCGCGTCCCGCGGCAGCGGCCAGCGCGGTGACACGGCCGCCGCCGAGGTAGAGCGTGTCGGGTTCCATCTGCGCGAGCGGGTCGGCGTAAGCGTCGTCTATCGTGACGATTTGCCAGCCATCGGCGCGTAGGCCGTCAACCAGGTCTGGAACAAACAGCGCGTTCAGATCGGTTTCGTGCAGGAGTAGCACGTGGATGGGCGAACGCCCGAGAGTCTCACGCGCGAGGGCATCGTTGAAATTGGCTGTGCTGACGATCGTTTCGACGAACAGTTCGCCAAGGGCCTCCCGATCGACCTTGCGTCCCTCCGCCAATGCCTGCGTCGCGAGGCCGTCGAGCGCCCAGTCGAAGTTGTCGACGGTGACATAGCCGTTCATCAGGCCGCGCGATTTCAGCGCCGCCCGCAACGCGTCGCGTCGGCCGGGGTCGCGGCCTTCGTCGAGATAGGGGAAGCGGTACCATGGGCGCTTGCCGGGCCGGCTAGCGAGCCACGCCTCGGCCTTGTCGAGATCGGCGATGTAGGCCGCGGCGTCGCCGTTCCACAGCCACCCGTGGCTGTGCGAGTGGTTGGCGATCACATGGCCGGCGGCAACATAGGCCTCGATGCGTTTCTCGCCGCCCGCGCCATAGTTCTCCTCGAGATTGCCGGTGGTGACGAAGAATGCCGCCTGCTCGACGCCGGCCCTCCGCAGACCATCGATCAGACCCGCCGTGCGCTCGTCGGGCGTCATGAACCCGCCTGGATGACGAGGGATATCGTCGAAACTGAGGGCTATGCGCTTGAGTACCTCCGCGTCGGCCAGTTCTGGGGCCGCAGCGGCGCAGGAAGCGAGCAGCATCGCCCCCACCAGCAACTGGAGCAGCGCCCCCACCCCCCGGAGGCGGCTCATGCCGTCGTCGCGCCCGGAATCTCGCTGGCGTCGGCCCAGAAACCGTGGACCTGCCCGACGCAGCGGAACGGCATTTTCACGCGGGCGATGGGACCCGCGGCGACGTCCTGCGTGTCGAACAGGATCAGGTCCGAACGGCCGCTTTCCTTGGTGCTGCTGCCGATGCCGATCAGGTAACCGTCGCCCTCAGGCGAGTCCTTCTTGCGCGGAACGAACGTCATCTCCGAGAGCGAGTAGTCGGCCACCGAGGCGAGCTGCGTCCTCTTCTCCTGGTGATCGACGATCCACCATCCGCCCCGTGGGCCGAAGCCGGTGAGATAGCCGTAGCGGTAGGGAAGCGTGTGGAAGCGATCGTCCTGCCGTGACAGCACGCCGCTGACCTCGGGGAAGATCGTCTCGGTCTGGTAGTGGTCGTTGCTCTTGCTCGACAAGTCGATGGTGAAGCGGCGGATGAGGCCCGTGGACTTGGCCGGATCGAAGGGCTCGTGCTTGCTGGGGAAGAACGGGAACTGGTTGCCCTCGCCGCCATCCCAGTCCGTCACGATCTTGTCGCCGTCTGACCAGCCGCCCATCACGTGGGTACAGAACAGGTTCTGGCCGGTGAACCAGCGCACGTCCTTGCCGTCGCCGCCGCGACGCAGAACACCCATGTAGCAGGGCGTGCGCGAATCGTAGCTGAAGTGCACCCCGCCGCGCTCGATCAGGTCGCGATCGGCAACCATGTTCGTGAGGTAGAGAACGACGTGCTGCTGCGTCACCACGAAGTCGTGCATCATGCCGGCATAAGGCGCCTGGACGGTGACGTGCCAGTTCACCTCGCCGTTGCGGTCGGCGGAGAAGACCGCGATGTCCTTCGATAGCAAGCCTTTCGCTTCGTAGCCGAAGCCAAAATATTCGCCGGTGAGCGGGTCGATCTTCGGGTGCGCGGTGTGCGTCTCGCTGTCGAGCTTGCCGCCGAAGGTATAGTAATCGTCGAGCGTCTCGAGCGTCAGCGGGTCCAGGTAGACCGGCGGACTGTCTTCCTTGAACACCAGCAGCTTGCCGTGGTGCACGAAAAGCTGCGTGTTGGCCGTTCCGCGCGACAACCCCTTGACGCTGGGATCGTCGGTCAGTGGGTTGCGGTACATCCCGAACAGCGATCGGCGCGCCTCGTGCTGCGCCCTCCAGCGCTGGGTGCGGGCATAGCGCGTGCGGTAATCGACGTGCCCATTATGGATGCGGAACATCGACACGTGGCCTTCGCCGTCGAAGGCGATATCCCCCGCGTACTCTGGCGGCTTGGGATACTGCGGGTCGGGGCCCACCCGGTAGAACACCCCGTCAAGGTCGGACGGCAAGTCACCTTCGACCTCGCAATCGTAGAGATCGACTTCGGCGCGCTTGACCCCGCCCCCGGCGCTGCCCCCACTGCCGAAAGTGCCGGGCTCGTCGGGTAAATCGACCGAAACCGTGCCAACTGGCTGCGCGACCCCCTGCGATGCCGCCAATCCCGCGATGGCGACGCCGGTACCCAGCGCTGCGCCTCCTAGGAAGTCACGCCGGCCAAAGCCGCTCGTCGCGCCGAATCGTTTGGTATCAGTCCCCCCGCTCATCGCAGCCTCTCCCTTGCCGCTCCGTCCCGTGACATGGTTCTACGTCACGCGGGGAATGACAAGGGAAATGAGGGGTTAGATGCCCCGATCAAATGCCCGGCGGGCTCCAGCCGGGCTGGAGCCGGCTCATCACTTCACGCGCCGCATTTTCAGCCTCGCTCAGGTGCATGCGGATGTCTCGCTCGGAGGTATCGGGGCCGACCCCGTCGAAGTGATAGCGCGCGGTCTCGGTGAAGCCGAACACCTCGGCGAGGTAGCGATCGTAGACGGTGCGCAGCGAGTTGAGCACGCCCTTCTCGTTGAGCCATGCTCGCGTCGAACCAGACGACGTCAGCGAAACGAGGCGCTTGCCGGCGAGAAGCTCGCCTTCACCGCCCTCGCCGCCCCTGCCCCGCTCGCGTCCCGCGCCGAACACCCGGTCGATGTAGCCGACCAGCATCGCCGGGGGCGCGCCGAACCAGATCGGATAGACGAGCACGAAAATGTCCGACTTTCCGAGCAGCGCCCATTCCTTCGCCACGTCCTGCGCCGGCTCGCCAAGCCGCTCGTCGTTACGCAGGACCGGGTCGAAATCCATTCGGTAGAGGTCGCGTAGGACCACTTCGTGGCCGCGGGCGCTAACCGTGTCGGCATAGCGCTTCGCGACCGACATCGTGAAGCTCTCCTCTGCCGGATGGCAGACGATGACGGCATGCTTGACGGTTTGCGACATGGACCTGCTCCGAACGGCGCGCAGCGCCTGACTTCGGCCAACCTATATGCCGATTGGGCCGCGGCGGCCAACAGCCGAGCGGTTCACCGCCCGGCTGCCGCCCATCCTGCCGAGATCAGGCGGGGACTGCCTGCCTGTGCTCGGCGAGCAGTGTCGCCGCGGCGGTGTTCGAGATCGGCACATGGTAATTGCGCGACAGCTCGCGAAGCGTGCCCGGAAGAGCGCCGCGCGCCGTAATCCAGTTCAGGATCTCGACGCCCTGGCTCCCGGCCAGCTCCACGATGTCGAGTGTACTGTGCTGGGTGAGCGCCTCGGGATCGGAAAGGATGTTGTCGAGACAGAAGCGGTCGTAATCGGCGTTGATGTAGCCGGCGCGCTTGCCGTCGAGCTGGTGTGACAGCCCGCCGGTGCCGAGCACCACGATCCGCTCGTCACCCGGCCAACTCTCCAGCGCGCGACCGATCGAGCGGCCGAGGGCGAGACACCGCTTCGGACTTGGGAGCGGGTGCTGCACCGTGTTGATGCAAACCGGCACCAACTTGACGGGCCAGGCGTCGACCCCGGGCCAACACAGCTCGAAAGGAACAGCCACACCGTGATCGACCGCCATGGACTGGCATGTCACGGGGTCGAATTCGTCGGCGACGATCTGCTCCACGATATGCCACGACAGCTCGGGATGGCCCGGATAAGGTTTGTAGCCACCGATGCCCCAGCCCTCGTCCTCGTGTCGATATTCGGGCGCACAGCCGATCGCAAACGTCGGCATCTTGTCGAGGAAGAAGTTCAGCCCGTGGTCGTTGTAGAACATCACCGCGACATCGGGCTTCTCAAGCTCGAGGAAGCGGTGGACAGGCTCGAAACCATCGAAGAACGGCTTCCAGTAAGGCTCCTGCTGCACGCCCTTGGCGATGGCCGCACCGATGCCCGGCACATGGCTCGTGAAAATGCCGCCGACGACCTCGCTCATGCTGCTTCACTCCTCTCGCTCACACCTTGCGCCATGAGCGCGGACTTGAATTCGTCGGTCGACACGCCGGTCTGGAGGGCGCCGAGATCCTGCACGTTGAGCCCGAGAATCCCCGCCAGCTTGGCGAGGTAATAAACGTTGCCTCCAGCGGCGATCATGCCCAGGACGTCGCGATCGCGCACCGCGTCGCGCTGTGCCGGGTCGAGTCCAAAGCGGTCCATGTAAGCGTCTTCGTCCGCCAGGAACGCGGCGCGATTCTCTGCCTGGTTGAACGAATAGCACATTGCGTTGAGCGCGAAGCCCGCGCGGGCCGCAGCGCCGTCGAACACGGTGGTTCCGGGAATCGACCGCTTGCCGGGCGGCGTGATGACGGAATGCATCGACATGGCTTCTCTCCAAATTCTGCGGATTGACAATTGTCGCGCCGGGGGCCGCTGTAATTGCGTTCGATCAATCGGATGCGCAGGGAGGCCCCCTCTCTTTCCATGACCGGCGCAGTTGCCTAATTGAGCGCTCGCAAGATGGACGGGCAGATTGGCGGAAGAGGGTTCCAGCGCAGGCCTCGAGCAGGCCTTTCTCACGCACCGTGATCGCCTGCTGCGCTTTCTCGTCGCGCGCGGGGCCGGCGATAATGCCGAGGATCTGCTGCATGAGGTATGGCTGAAGATCACGGCCCGCGCCACGGGGCCCATCGCGTCGCCGGTCTCATACCTTTTTCGCGCTGCCGATACGGTGATGATCGATCGCTTCCGGTCGGACCGGCAGGCCGGGCTGCGAGAACGTGCATGGGTGGAGGTGAACGACGGCGCGACTCCCGGCGTGTCTGATGCGCCTTCCGCCGAACGTCACCTGATAGGGCGCGAGCAGGCGCGGATCGTTTCCGCAACACTCGACGCGCTCGGTCCGCGACCCGCAGCCATCTTCCGCCGTCATCGGATCGACGGTCTTTCGCAGCGCCAAGTCGCCGAGGAATTCGGCGTCAGCCTGAGCACGGTCGAAAGCGATCTGCGCCGTGCCTATGCGGCGCTGGCAGCGCTGAAGGAGCGGATCGATGAGGCCTGAACGAAACGACTCCGTCTTGCTTGCAGGAGACACGCGGCATGGCGCTTGACGAAACGATCCGGGAGCAAGCTGTCAGCTGGGCGGTGCGAACCGGCGATCCGGCCTTCGAAGGCTGGGACGCGTTCACGCTGTGGCTCGAGCAGGACGCCGCGCATGCTCGCGCCTACGACGAAGTCATGGCGTCGGTGGTCGACGCGGTTGAGGCGCTACCGCCGCTGCCCGTTGCGCAGAACGACGACGCGCCTGTTCGGATATCGCGCAGATGGGCCGTGGCGGCGCTAGCTGCCTCCCTCGCGGCGGTCGCGACTTTCGGCGTGTGGCAAGCGATGCCATCGACTTACGCCGTGGAAACGGCTCCGGGCGAGACGCAGCTCGTCGAGCTCGACGGGAGCCATGTCGAACTGGCAGGCGGCAGCCGCATCATGCTCGATCGCGACAATCCCAGAAAAGCATCTCTCGAACGCGGACAGGCTCTGTTCACCGTCGAACATGACCCCGACGCGCCGTTTGTCGTCACAGTAGGCGAGGACACCCTCGTCGACGTGGGCACGGTCTTTGACGTCAAGCACACGTCGAACGAGATGGTGCTGTCGGTTTCCGAGGGCGCGGTGGTCTTCAATCCCGAGCGCCAGAACGTCGAGGTTAAGCCCGGACAGCGGCTCGCCAGTGTCCCCGGCACGGATACCTATCGGATGGCGGATATCCCGGCTGGCGAAGTCGGCGAATGGCGCCAGGGTCGCCTCACTTTCGACGATGCCCGGCTCGCCGACGTCGCGGCCGACCTATCGCGGCTCAGCGGCATACCGTTCGCGGCCTCGCGGGGCTCGGCCGAGCAGCGCGTGTCGGGCAGCCTGATGGTCCAGCCCGTGCGGGACGATCCGCGCTCGCTCGGACCGCTGCTCGGCGTAAGCGTTCGCTACGAAGGGAATAACTGGGAGATCGGGGCGCGGTAAGAATGCGGGCGGCACCTTGGATCGGTCTAGCGGCAATCGTCGCGAGCGCTCCCGTCCAGGCGGAGAGCGTCCGCATCGACGCGCCCGCCGGCCGCGCCGCCGACGTTGCCGCCACGATCGCGCGCCAGACCGGAACAAGCATCGTCATCGTCGATCGCGCGGTCGCCAATCGCAAGGTTCCCGCGATGCGCGGACGCCTAGATCCGCGACGGGCGGTCGAGCGTTTGGCCCGCGCCGCTGGGGCGCAAGCCGTTCCGGCTGGGCCGAACGGCTGGCGGCTGGTCGCGGCCCAGTCCGCACGGTCGGCTCCTCGCCCGAAGATCGCGCCGGAAGCCGACGTGCGTCGCCCGGCTCCGGTGCCGCCACCAGAAGCGCCACCAATCGAGATCGTCGTCATCGGCAGCAAGCGCGACCTGCCGCTCGCCGAGTACCCCGGACAGGTCGAGATCGTCGACGGGGAGCAATTGGTCTTCGGCGGCATCGGCGGCACCGAGAAGATTATGCAGCGCGTACCGACGGTCTCATCAACCTATCTCGGCAGCGGGCGAAACAAGCTATTCATTCGGGGCATCGCCGATTCGAGCTTCACAGGCCCCACGCAATCGACCGTCGGCCAATATCTGGGCGACTTGCGCCTCAGCTACAACGCTCCGGATCCGGACCTGCGGCTGTCGGATCTTGCGCGCGTCGAGGTTCTCGAAGGGCCGCAAGGGACACTCTACGGCGCCGGCTCGCTCGGCGGAATTGTTCGCCTCGTGCCGAACGAGCCGGAGATGGGCTTGGCCGTGGTCTCGGCGATGATGGGAGGGAGCGCCACCCAGCATGGCGCGATCGGCGGTGACGCCAGTGTGACGGCGAACCTGCCGCTGATCGGGGAGCGATCCGCGTTGAGGCTCACCCTCAACGCGGAAACGCAGGGGGGCTACATCGACAAGCCGGCGCTCGGCCGCGACGACGTCAACCGCACGGATATCCTTAGCGGCCGGGCCACCGCGCGTTTCGAGATCGCTCAAGGCTGGAACGTCGATGTCGTCGGTGTGGCGCAGCGGACCGATGGCCGCGACAGCCAATACGCCGATCGTGAGGGCGCGCCGCTGAGCAGGGCCGCCGCTGTAACCGAAGGCTTCGACGCGGACTTCGCGCAGGCTCAACTCGTGGTTACCGGGAGGTTGGGCGATGTTCGCCTCAAGTCGTCGACCGGAATCACCGGCCAGGAAGTCGCTGAGCGCTACGACGCCACCCAGCCGGGAGGCACGCCCCAGCTGTTCGTGCAGAACAACGACACCGCGATGGTAGCAAACGAGACGCGCCTCTGGCAGCCGCTCGGCGACACGTTCGGTTGGCTGCTGGGAGGGAGCTACACGCACAACCGCACGCGGCTGACCCGAACGCTCGGGCCGGTCGACGCGGCAGGCGCCGTGACGGGCGTTACCAACGTGATCGACGAAGTCACGCTCTACGGCGAAGCCAGCCTGAGGCTCAGCGACGGTCTCGTCGCAACGGGAGGCGCGCGTTACACGCACTCACGGCTCGGCGGCCAGGGAGAGGACGTATCACCCTTTCTGGCGACCACGCTCGCGGCCATAACCGCATCGCGCACCGAAGAAGCCTTCCTGCCTTCCGCGTCGCTGGCAGCGACCGTTCTTCCCGAGACCATCCTTTACCTGCGCTACCAGGAAGGCTTCCGTCCGGGGGGGCTGGCGATCGCCGGCGATTTCGTCGCGGGGTATCGGAACGACCGCATCGCCACTTTCGAGATCGGCGGGCGGTATGGTGCGGCGGGTCGCGGTCCTTTCGATGTCGCGGCCAATGTCGCCTACACGCGTTGGCGCGACATCCAGGCCGACTTCATCGACAGCGCGGGCTTCCCGAGCACGGCTAATATCGGCGACGGCCGGATCTGGACTGCCACACTGACCGCGGGCCTGGCAGTGAGCCCGAACCTCCGCATCGATGCCGG
>JAEZCZ010000094.1 GCA_023433305.1 Pseudomonadota bacterium
GGATCCCGGCGGGGTCCCGCGAAAACCAGGAAAACGCATGCCGCATCACACTCCGCTCATTGCCACGATCGTCATCGGCCTGGTCGCCGCCTTCTTCATGGGCGCGATCGCGCATCGCCTTCGCGTGTCGCCTGTCGCCGGCTACTTGTTCGCTGGGGTCATGGTGGGCCCGTTCACGCCGGGATATGTGGCCGATACCGCGCTCGCCAACGAGCTGGCCGAACTCGGCGTCATTCTGCTGATGTTCGGCGTCGGCCTGCACTTTTCGCTGCGCGACTTGCTCTCGGTGAAGAACATCGCGGTGCCGGGGGCGCTGGTGCAGATCGCGGTCGCCACGATTCTTGGCGTCGGCCTCGGGCTTTCGCTCGACTGGTCGCTGCCGGCTGCCGTCATCTTCGGCCTGGCGCTGTCGGTGGCGAGCACGGTCGTGCTGGTGCGTGCGATGCAGGCGCGCGACCTGATGAACACGGAGCGGGGCCGGATCGCGGTCGGCTGGCTGATCGTGGAGGACCTGGCGATGATCGTCACGCTGGTTCTGCTTCCGCCGGTGGCGCAGCTCCTGATGGGCGACGACGGCGTTGGACGCGGCATTGCGGCGACGTTTGGAATCATGGTCCTCAAGATCGCGGGTTTCATCGCCTTCATGTTGATCGTGGCGCGGCGAATCATTCCTTCGGCGTTGCATTGGGTGGCGCACACCGGGTCGCGCGAGCTGTTCCGGTTGGCGGTGCTCGCCATCGCGCTCGGAGTCGCGTTCGGGGCGGCGGCGGTGTTCGACGTGTCGTTCGCCCTGGGCGCCTTCTTCGCCGGCATGATCCTGGGCGAGAGCCAGCTCAGCCGGCGTGCCGCCGAGGAGACGCTCCCCCTGCGCGACGCCTTCGCAGTACTCTTCTTCGTCTCGGTAGGCATGCTGTTCGATCCCGAGGTGATCGTCGAGCAGCCGTGGCCGTTGCTCGCGACGGTCCTGATTATCGTGCTCGGGAAGTCGGCGGTGGCTTATGCCTTCGTGCGCGCTTTCGGGCACGACAACCGCACCGCGCTGACGATCGCGGCGAGCCTGGCGCAGATCGGGGAGTTCTCGTTCATCCTGGCAGGGCTGGGAACCAACCTCGGCATCCTTCCGTCGGAAGGCCGCGACTTGATCCTTGCCGGCGCGATCCTTTCGATCTTCGCCAATCCGTTCGTGTTCACTGCGGTGGCGGGCCGGATAGCAGCGGCGAAGCAGGCCGCAGCCGAGGAGGCGCGCGAGGTGGTGCGAGCGCGCGAGCGCGATCGGCGCGAGCACGCGATCCTCGTCGGATACGGGCGGGTCGGGCGACTGTTCGCCGAAGGCGCGCGAGCGAGAGGCCGGGCGCTGGTAATCGTGGAGAACGAGACGGATGTGGCGCGGACCGCCTTGCAGGACGGCTTCACCGTGGTGATCGGCCATGCCGCCGAGCCTCACGTGCTCGAGGAAGCGGGTATCCGCGAGGCCAGCAAGCTGATCATCGCAGTCCCCGAAGGTTTCGAAGGGGGGGCGATCGCCGACCGGGCGCGGTCGATGAATCCGGGGGTGGTGATATTGGCCCACGCGCACTCCGACGAGGAGGTGATCCATTTGAGCCGGCTCGGCGTCGACCAGGTCGTCACGGGCGAGCGTGAGATTGCCCTGCGACTGAACGACCTCATGGCCGCGACCCGCCCCGTTCGTCCGGCCGCTTAGCCCCTAGACCTCCGGCATGAGCCGGCCTGCGGGCTGGCCGTCGGTCTGGGCCTGCTCGCGGGCTTCCTCCTCGCCCTCGGCGAGGGCCTGCTCGCGCCAGCCGGTGAATCGGTAGGCCCACCAGGCCATGAGCAGCGCGGCGAGCGCGGCGACCGGGAACGACAGCCAGATCGCGTCGGCGCCGAGCCAGCCGTAGGTCAGCCAGTAGAAGCCGAGGCGCACCGGGTAGAGCGCGATCGTCAGGATCGCGAGCGGAGTCCATACCGCGCCGCCGGCGCGCATCGTGGCGGTCATGACCATTGTCACGCCGAACAGGATGAAGTTCCAGCTCGCCAGGAACTGGATGTGGCGGGCGATGTCGACCGCGGGGCTATCCGGGCCGAGAAACAGAACCAGCGCCGGCCGGTCGAACAGCAGCAGCAAGACCGTCAGCGCGCCGGTCATCCAGAAGTTGACCCACACGCCCGCGCGGGTGACCTGGTCGAGCGCGTTCCACTTGCGCGCGCCGATATATTGCGCCGCGATCGCCGAGACCGCCCCGCCGATCGCCATCGCCGGCATCTGGATATAGGTGAATAGCTGCATGGCGGCGCCGTAAGCTGCCGTCGTCATCATGCCTTCGCGGTTGACGAGGCCGACCACGATGATGCCCGCCGCGCTCATCACCAGCATCTGCGCCCCCATCGGCACGCCCTTGCTGACGATGTACTTGAGCTCTTCCGGATCGGGCACGAGGTAGCGCAGCTCCGCGCCGCGCAGCCGCAGGGGCAGGTCCTTGGCATAGACATAGACCAGCATCGCGGCGAACGAGACGACGGCGGCGATGACCATGCCGAGCGCCGAGCCGACGATGCCGAGCGCGGGGAAGGGGCCGTAGCCGGCGATGAGCAGCGGATTGAGCACGATATCGAGCGCAACGGTGAGCCCCATGAAGATCAGCGGCGTGCGCGCATCGCCGGCGCCGCGCAGCCCCATCGAAAGGATGATCGAGACCATCACGACCGGCATCGAGACGAAGATCATTCGCAGGTAGCCGAGCGCCAGCTCGCGCGCCTCGCCGGGCGTCGCGAGCCAGTCGAGCAGCGTCGGTGCACCGATCCACCCGATCACCGCCACGGCCAGGGTCAGCACGAACGAGAACCCGATCGCGGTGCCGAAGGTGCGCCGCGCGCCGTCGAGGTTGCGCGCGCCGAAGCGCTGGCCGATCTTGACCGTGCCGGCCATGCCGAAACCGAACGCGGCCGACGAGACCAGGAACATGATGATGTTGGCGTTGGCCGTGGCCGCCAGCGCCGCCTCCCCGATCAAACGGCCGACCCAGATCGAATTGATCGTGCCGTTGAGCGATTGGAGCATGTTGCTGAGCAGCGTGGGCACGCTGAAGATCAGCAGGGTCCGCATGATCGGCCCCTCCGTCAGGTCCCCCTTGAAAGGATTGCCGCTCGCCTCGCCCTTGTCGTTGGTCACGTGCCCCTCGTGTCGCCGTAGAGCTCGATGTGCAGCCGTTTGGACAAAGTCAAATTATGGTCGAGGCAAAGCTGTGCAAGCCAGCGTTCGCGCGCGGCAAGCACGGAGGCTGCGGTACCTTCGGCCATCAGGTAGATGCGCTCCGGCGGTATGGCGAAGCGGCCGGCCAGCGCCAAGACTTCCTCAACGTCCGATGGCTCGGCGATCACGAACTTGAAAAACGCGCGCGGCTCGGCCGCCCAATGCGCGAGCCGCTCGGGCACCAGCGCGAGATCGGCCGGGTTGCCGGAGTGCGTTAGCTTGGGGCTGACGTTGTATTGCGCCACGAGCGCGTCGAGCGCCGGATGCGGGGCGACGGTGCCGTTGGTCTCGATCTCGATGCGAATGCCGGGCAGCAGGGCGACCATGCGCGCGAGCGCGGCGCCTTGGAGCAGCGGTTCGCCCCCAGTGATCACGAGGCGCGGCTTGTCGAGCGCGGCGATGCGAGCGGCGGTGTCCTCCTCGCTTAGCGTGACCTGGTTGGCCTGGCGGTCGAAGTCGAGGCCAGAGCGATGCGGGCGATTATCGCCGGTGAAGCGCCAAGTGTACGCGGTGTCGCACCACACGCACGCGAGGTTGCAGCGCGAGAGCCGCACGAAAGCGCACGGCTTGCCTGCCGAAGGGCCTTCCCCCTGGAGCGAGGCGAAGATTTCTGGCTCCCCAGGCGTGGTGGTGGCGAGGACTAGCGGCACCGAAGGGTCTCAATGTTCGCACTGGCCATGGTGTTCAGGGTGAAATCGGCCTGACGGATCCGCCGGAAGATTGCAGGGATTACATCCTCCCCCGGGTTCTTTCCGAAGAAGCGGCTTGGAACCGGGGAGACGCGCGAAGGCACGAGAGCCGGCCGGGCAGGGCGCCGCGCGCGCCACAACGGACTCGCAGGCTGGGCGATTCGCTTCATCTGGCAGGCTAAGCCACAAGTGGCGGGCTGTAGGAAAGTTGTTTTTCTTGCGCCCCTTCCCCCATCAAGGGGGAAGGGGCGTTAGCTCAACCTTGTCAGCGCGGCTTCGAGGCGCTCGGCTTCGGCGGCGTGGTGGGCGTGGTCGGCGCGGGCTTTTTCGACCGCTTCAGGCTTGGCCTTTTCGACGAACGCGGGGTTGTCGAGGCGCTTGGCGAGGGAGTCGCGCTCCTTCACCGAAGCGTCGCGGGCCTTGGCGAGGCGGGCCTTTTCGGCCGCGATGTCGATGACGCCTTCGAGAGGGATCACGAACACATCGCCGCCCGCCGTGACCTGCATCGCCGCGCCCGACGGCGGTTCGGCGAACTCGACCGGAGTGAGGCGCGCGAGCCGCTCGATCGCGGCGGAGCTGCGCTCGACCACGCGGCGGGCGAGGTCGGAGGGGGCGGGGCAGAAGGCGGGCAGCTTCGCGCCCGGCGCGATGCCGAGCTCGTTCCTCGCCGCGCGGGTGGCGGTGGTCAGCTGGATGACCCAGTCGATCGCATCGGTCGCGGCGGCATCGACGCTCGCTTCGGGCTGCGGCCACTTCGCGAGGATGAGCTCGTAAGGTCGCGCTCCTTGCGCGTGCCACAGCTCTTCGGTGATGAAGGGCATGAACGGGTGCAGCATGACCAGGATCTGGTCGAGCGCCCAGCCGGCGACGGCCCGGGTTTCCTGCGCGGCCGGAGTGTCCTGGTCGCCCTGGAAGACCGGTTTGATCAGCTCAAGGTACCAGTCGCAGAAGCGGTCCCAGGTGAAGTGGTAGATCGTGTTGGCGGCGGCATCGAAGCGCAGCTCGGCCATCGCCTTGTCGAGTTGCTCGACCGTCTGCGCGACTTCGCCGATGATCCACTGATTGGCGGCGAGCCGGGCCGGCGGGGCCTTGATCGTATCGCTCGCGCCGATGCCGTTCGCCTGGCAGAAACGCGTGGCGTTCCAAAGCTTGGTGGCGAAGTTGCGATAACCTTCGACGCGCTTTTCATCCATCTTCACGTCGCGGCCCTGGCTTTCCATCGCCGCCATGAAGAAGCGCAGCGCGTCGGCGCCGTACCTGTCGATCAGCCCGAGCGGGTCGACCACGTTGCCCTTGGACTTGGACATCTTCTGCCCGTCCGCGGCGCGCACGAGGCCGTGGAGATAGAGCCGCTTCCACGGGACATCCCCCATGAAGTGCATGCCCTGCATCGCCATGCGCGCATCCCAGAAAAACAGGATGTCGAAGCCGGAGATGAGCAGGTCGTTGGGGTAGTGGCGGGCGAGCAAATCCCCCTCCCGATGGCGGGAGGGATTAGGGGTGGGTGTGTCTGCGGATGAAGCGCTGCCATCGGCTGGCCCATCCCCGGCCCCTCCCGCAGGCGGCAGGGGAGAGTCTTCCGGCCAGCCGAGCGTGGCGAAGGGCCACAGGGCGGAGGAGAACCAGGTGTCGAGGACGTCCTCGTCCCGAGCCAGCTTCACGAGCAGGCCGTGATGGGTTTCGGCAAGACCGAGTGCTTCGTCTTCGCTCTCGGCGACGAACACGTTGCCGTCTTCGTCATACCAAGCGGGGATCCGGTGGCCCCACCACAGCTGGCGGCTGACGCACCAGGGCTGGATGTTCTCCATCCAGTTGAAGAAGGTCTTTTCCCAGGTCTTCGGCACGATCTCGATGCGGCCGTCGCGGACCGCCTGGATGGGCGGCTGGGCGAGGGTTTCGGCGTCGACGTACCACTGGTCGGTCAGCCACGGCTCGATCACCACGCCGCCGCGGTCGCCGAAAGGCGTCTGGATCGTGCGCGGCTCGGCGTCATGCTCGGTCTCGTTGCCTTCCTTGTCCTTGGTGATGTGCGGGATCAGGAAGCCCTGTTCCTTCATCCGCGAGACCACCCGCTTGCGTGCGTCGAAACGGTCGAGGCCGAGGAATTCGTCCGGGATCAGGCCGTCGGCGGTCTGCACGACGCGGGCTTCCGCATCGAACATGTTGAGCATCGCGGCGGGTTTGATGCCGGCACGCTTGCCGACGTCGAAGTCGTTGAAGTCGTGGCCCGGGGTGATCTTGACCGCGCCCGAGCCGAGTTCCGGATCGGCGTGCTCGTCCGCGACCACCTTGAAGCGCCGACCGGTGATCGGCTGGAGGATGTCCTTGCCGATGACGGACTTGTAGCGTTCGTCGTCCGGGTGAACGGCCACCGCCATATCGGCCAGCATCGTTTCGGGGCGCGTGGTGGCGACGACGATGTGATCGGCGCCGCTATCGAGCGTCACCCCGTCGGCGAGCGGGTACTTGAAGTGCCAGAAGCCGCCCTGGACCTCGCGCGTCTCGACTTCGAGGTCGCTGATCGCGGTCTTCAGCTTCGGGTCCCAGTTCACCAGTCGCTTGTCGCGGTAGATCAGGCCCTGGTTGTAGAGATCGACGAAGACCTTCACCACCGCGCGGGTAAAGTGCGGGTCCATGGTGAACTGCTCTCTGGACCAGTCCATCGAGCAGCCGAGACGGCGGAGCTGGCGCGTGATGGTGCCGCCGCTTTCGGCCTTCCATTCCCAGACCTTCTGGACGAACTCTTCGCGGGTGTAGTTGGTGCGCTTGTCCTGCCGCTCCTCGAGCTGGCGTTCGACCACCATCTGCGTGGCGATGCCGGCGTGGTCGGTGCCCACGACCCACAAAGCATCCTTGCCGCGCAACCGCTCGTAACGGACCACGATGTCCTGCAGCGTGTTGTCGAGCGCGTGGCCGATGTGCAGGCTGCCGGTGACGTTCGGCGGTGGGTTGACGATCGTGAACGGCTGCGCGTCGGGGCGCTCCGGCCGGAACAGGCCGTTGTCCTCCCAATGCGCATACCATTTCGCCTCGATCGCGGCGGGGTCGAAAGTCTTGGCGAGTTCGCTGGTCATACGGGCTGGGCCTTTGCCAGCCTCCCGAGTGCAGGGCAACGCGGGATTGCAACGCCTTGCCGCGCCGGGATTTTGTCCGCATAGCTGCCCGCCATGCGCGAATGGGCCGATTTCACGGTGGAGGAGCGGGGCGGGCGCGCCACTGTTCACTTGGAAGGCCCACTGCTCGTCTCGACCATCGGCATGCTCGACCGCAAGCTGCGCGAGCACGGCGAACCGGTGCAGTTCGTGGACCTCGCCAACACCGGTGACATCGACACCGTCGGTGCCTGGATCGTCAGCCGGTTTGCGGACGAGCACAACGCGAAGATCACGGGCGCCAGCAAGCAGGCCGAAAACCTGATCGCGAAAGTGCGCGAGAACGCCAGCTCGGTGCCGATCGCGCCCGAGCGCAGGCCCCTGTTCGAGCGCGTGTCGGGCACGATGGGCCTGCACGTCTTCAATTTCGCCCACGGGGTGGTCCGTTTCATCGGCTTCCTTGGCGAGATGCTGATCGCGGCCGGGCGGATCGCCCTGCATCCGAAGCGCTTCCCATTTCGCGCGCTGGTGCGGCAGTTCGAGCTGGTCGGCGTCACCGCGCTGCCGATCATCGGGCTGATGAGCTTCCTGATCGGTATCGTCATCGCGCAGCAGGGCGCCGCGCAGCTGCGGCAGTTCGGGGCGGAGATCTATACGATCAACCTGACCGGCCGCCTGGCGATGCGGGAGCTGGGGGTGCTGATGACCGCGATCATGGTGGCCGGCCGCTCCGGTTCGGCGTTCGCGGCGCAGATCGGCACGATGAAGCTGACCGAGGAAGTCGACGCGATGCGCACGATCGGCGTCGCGCCGATGGACGCGCTCGTCCTCCCCCGTGTGCTCGCGGCGGTGCTGATGATGCCGCTGCTCGGGTTCTTCTCGGCGGTGATCGCGATCATCGGCGGGGCGTTCATCGCCGACCTTACGCTCGGCATCCCGTTCCTCACCTTCCTGCGCCGCATCCAGGAGGTCGTCCCGATCTACGATCTCTGGGTCGGTCTCATCAAGGCGCCGGTGTTCGGCCTGATCGTGGCGCTTGCCGGGTGCTACCAGGGCATGCAGGTGAAGGGGGATTCCGAGCAGGTCGGGCTGCGCACGACGATGGCGGTGGTGCAGGCGATCTTCATGGTCATCGTGCTCGACGCGTTCTTCGCGGTGTTTTTCACCGAAGTGGGCTGGGCATGAGCGAGGAGGACGACGAGCAGATCCGCGAGGGTGTGCTCGAGGAGGCGCGCGACGACCTCGTCACGCAGTTCGAGGGCGATTACCCGATCGAGATCGAGGGCCTTCGTAACTCGTTCGGCAGCCAGGTCGTGCACGAGGATCTCTCGCTCAAGGTCGAGCGGGGCGAGATTCTCGGCGTGGTCGGGGGCTCGGGATCTGGCAAGTCGGTGCTGATGCGCTCGATCATCGGGCTGCAAATCCCCGACGCCGGTGAAGTGCGCGTGTTCGGGCAGAACACGGTTGGCGCCGAGCCCGACGAGGAAGCCGCGGTGCGCAGCCGTTGGGGGGTGCTGTTCCAGGGCGGTGCGCTGTTCTCGACGCTGACCGTGGCCGAGAACATCGAGGTCCCGCTCAAGCAGTTCTATCCCGAACTAGACCCCGAGCTGCGCCACGAGATCGCGCGTTACAAGGTGGTGATGAGCGGTCTGCCGGAGGATGCGGCGGCGAAGTATCCCTCGGAGCTGTCGGGCGGGATGAAGAAGCGCGCCGGGCTGGCGCGGGCGTTGGCCCTCGATCCGGAGCTGCTGTTCCTCGACGAGCCGACCGCCGGGCTCGACCCGATCGGGGCGGCCAACTTCGATACGCTGACCCGCGAGCTGACCGATACGCTGGGGCTGACGGTGTTCCTGATCACCCACGATCTCGACACGCTTTATGCGATTTGCGACCGCGTGGCGGTGCTGGCCGACAAGAAGGTGATTGCGATCGGCACGATCCCCGAGCTGCTCAAAACAGACCACCCGTGGATCCAGGAGTACTTCAACGGCCCGCGCAGCCGCGCGGCGCGCGAGAGCCGGGACCGGGGGAAATCCGTGGACAAGCGCGGCAGCGCAAAGGCATAGGGCAAACGGATGGAAACACGCGCCAATTACGTCTGGGTCGGGGCCGTCAGCCTGGCGCTGCTCGCCCTGCTGGCGGTTTTCATCGTCTGGCTGGCGCAGCTCGGCAATGCCAACCGGCGCGATTACGACATCTTCTTCGAGCAGTCGGTAGGCGGACTCGCCAACGGCTCGGCAGTGACCTTCCAAGGCGTGCCGGCGGGGCAGGTGACGCAGATCGAGCTGTGGCGGCAGGACCCCGAGTTCGTGCGCGTACGCGTGTCGCTCGACGAAAAGATTCCGGTGCTGCAGGGCACGACCGCGTCGATTTCGGCGAGCTTCACCGGTGTCTCGACCGTCTCGCTGGGCGGGGCGGTGAAGGGTGCGCCGCCGATCACCGAGCCAGGCCCCGAGGGGGTGCCGGTCATCCCCGCAGAGCCAGGCGGCTTGGGCGAAATCCTCGCCAGCGCGCCGCTGCTTCTCGAGCGCGTGGCGACGCTGACCGACCGGCTGACGCGGTTGCTGTCGGATGAGAACCAGGCCTCGATCAGCGGCATCCTCGCGAACACCGACCGGATGAGCGGACAACTGGCCGAGATGGGACCTGAGTTCCGCGCCGCGTTGGTGGAGCTGAAGGGAACGCTCGCCCAGTCGACCGAGACGCTCGATGCGTTCGAAAGCACGCTTCGCTCCACGGATTCGCTGCTCAACAACGAAGGCCAGAGCCTGGCACAAGAACTCCGCAAGACGTTGGGTTCGGCGCAGCAGGCGGCCTCGGCGATCGAGGCCACGATGCAGGATACGCGCCCGGCGGCGCGCGAACTGTCGCAAACCACGCTGCCGCTCGCGAACTCGGCGTTGCAGGAATTGAAACGAACCAGCGCCGCGCTCCGCTCGGTCACCGAGCGGATAGAATCGCAAGGCGCCGGATCGCTGGTCGGTGGCAACAAGCTGCCGGATTACGAGCCCTAAGGAGAGCAATCCATGCTGAAGAAAGCGCTGCTTTCCACAATCCTTGCCATGCCGCTCGCGGGGTGCCTCAGCCTCGGCGGCGACCCGCCGGACCAGCTCCTGACGCTGACACCGGCGCAAGTCGCGCCCGCTGGCGCTTCGACCACTGCCCCGGCCAACGCCGCGCTGGCCGTGCTCGAGCCGACCGCGAGCCAGCGCCTCGACGTCACGCGGGTGCCGGTCCAGACGAGCGATTCCAGTCTCGCCTACCTGAAGGACGCGGTGTGGGTCGAAAAGCCCGCGCGGCTGTTCCAGAGCTTGCTGGTCGAGACGATCCGCGCGAAGGGCAACCGGCTGGTCGTGCGCGAGGAGGACCTTGGGCAAAGCGCCGTCGCCACGCTTTCGGGGCGACTCCTCGACATGGGTTACGATGTCGCGAGCGGGAGCGTCGTCGTACGCTACGATGGCGTGGTCCAACGTGCCGACGGCCAAGTGCAGACGCGGCGGTTCGAGAGCCGGGTGCCCGCAGCGGCAGAGGCGGCGGCGGTGGCCCCCGCGCTGAACCAAGCAGCGAACGACGTGGCGGACCAGGTCGCGGAGTGGGTCGGATAGGCCGCTCAATGCCGGCGACGGGTTGAGGGAGGTCAATGGCTTAGCGGGCCACGCCCGCTAGACATCGCTCCAGTCATGGAGCCCACGATGTCCCGACGTCGCGTCCTCATTATCGATGCCCATCCGGATCCCGATCCGAACCATTTCGTGCATGCGCTGGCGCGCGAATATGCAAGCGCTGCGGAGGCAGCCCATCATGAGGTCTTGGTGCTCGAGCTGGCGACGCTCGACTTTCCGATCATCCGCAAGCCCTGCGAATGGCTCGAAGCTGAGGCCCCGCCGGTCATCGTGCGCGTCCAGAACGATATCGAGTGGGCCGATCACCTGGTAATTCTCTACCCGCTCTGGCTCGGGGACGTGCCGGCCCTGCTCAAGGCGTTCCTCGAGCAGGTCATGCGACCCGGCTTCGCGCTCGAATATCGCACCAGCGGGTTGCCGCTGAAGTTGCTGCAGGGGCGTTCGGCCAGGGTGGTCGTGACGATGGGAATGCCGGCGTTGTTCTATCGGCTGGTCTATAGCGCCAACAGCCTGAAGAGCCTGGAGCGCAACATCCTCAAGCTGGTCGGCTTCAAGCCGGTCGAGCATACCATCGTGGGCAACGTCCAGGACGCCAAGCGGCGCGAGCAGGGGCTGGCCGAGATGCGCGAGCTGGGCGCGAAAGCGGCCTGATACCTAGGCTTGCGCGAGGCGCGCGAAGCGGGCGGCGAGCGTGAAAGTGGCGAGGCGTTCCGCGCGGGTCCGTTCGGCCTCGGCGTCCCAACCCCATAGCTCGGCCTGCCAGTCCTGCTCACAATTCGCGGCCGCGAAGAGGGCTTCCGGATCAGCGTCGGGTTCTGTCGCGGCGAGGGCGATGGTGAGCGAGGCGGCGAGGGGGGCGAGGGCGTTGAGCGCGGCCAGCGTGAAGGCGTCCCGACCCTCCAGAACCTCGCGCAAACGCGCGATGGCGGCGGCCGGCTGGGGACGGTGGATCACCCCGCTGATGCGGCTGAGCCGTGCGCCATGGTGCGAATGAAGCGCTTCAAGAAGCGGTTCCCAGAGCTGTTCCTGTCTGCTGAACAGCGGTTCGTCGGGGTCGGCCCTGTAACAAAGCGTGTCGGTCTCGGCATAACCGAGCAGCCTGCCAATCACCCTGCCGCGATCCGCCGAGACATGGTCGATGGCGAAGTCGGCAAGATCGCGAAGCGGAAAGCCGCGCGGATCGACCTCCTCGCCCTGGTCGCGCCACTCATGCGCCATGGCTTCGGCGAGATCGCGCGTCGGCACGACTTGCGGCGCGCCGCCCTGGGTCTTGAGGGGGCGCCCGTCGAGAGTGACGCGAAAACCGCCCTCGGCCGACTCGACTTCCACTTGCTTCCAGAACCGCTTCACGGCTTCGGGCTCCGCCACTTACGCGCGAGCTTGAGCGGCACCACGAAGACGATGGCCAGCCCCGCGACGAGCATCGCGTAACCGAGCCAGGCAGGACCGGCGACGCGGCCTTCGCCGATCAGCAGCCCGAGGATCGCCACGACCACGCCGCCGAGGCGCGCGGCCTGGATCGCCATCCAGCGATTGAGCGCCTGGCGATCCTCCGGCCGTTCATCCATCGAGCAAGTCTCCCAAATGCGCCGGCGTCTCCGCCACCGCTTCGGCCCCGGCAGCGAGCAGCTCGGCCGCGGCGTGGTAGCCCCAGGCGACCCCGATGGCGCGGCACCGGGCGGCGCGCGCCATTTCCATGTCATAGGTCGTGTCGCCGATCATCACCGTGTTCTCGGGCGTGGCGCCGGCTTCGACCATCGCGGTCTGGATCATCGAGGGGTGGGGCTTCGACGGGTGCCGGTCGGCGGTCTGGAGCGTGACGAACAGGTCGAACACGCCGTGCAAGGTGAGACATCCCCGCAAGCCCCGGTCGGACTTCCCGGTGGCGACCCCGAGCGTCCAGCCCTTGCGGTGCAATTGTGCGAGCAGACCGGAAATGCCTTCGAACAAGGGCTCGTGCAGTGTGCCGTCTTGCCGAGAGCGGAAGAAGGCGCGCTTGTAGGCCTCGACCACGCGCGCGCGTTCCTTCTCCGGCAGGTCGGGCGCGAGCTGCGCCACCGCATAGGGAAGGCTCAGGCCGACGCTGCGGCGAACGCGGTGCAGGTCTGGCGCGGGAAGCTCGGCCTCGGCGAAGGCGGCCGTCATCGCCGAGCAGACCGCGGCCTGCCCGTCGCTGAGCGTTCCATCGCAATCGAAGACGGCCAGGCGAACGGTCATTGCGACCGCCTCAACGCTTCTTGGGTTTCGGTTTCGCGGGGGCGGAGCCGCGCCCGCGCCGTTCGCCCCGCCGAGCCTTGCGGTATTGCTTGGCGTGCTGGCGCGCGGCCTGCTTCTTTTCGTCGCGTGAGGGCGGGGGCGGAGCGCTTTGGGGCAGGGCCTCGCTCGCGGCCGGATCGAACCCGAGCTGCTCCATGCTTGCGGCAAAGTGTTCGGGCAGCTCGGCCGTCACGTCGAGCGTGCCGTTGCCCCCATCGCCTTTCGGTGCGTCGATGATCAGGCGGCGCGCGTGGAGGTGCATCTTGCGGCTGATCGAGCCGGTCAGGAACGCGTCCTGCCCGCCATACTTGCCGTCGCCCACGATGGGGTGGCCGATCGCGGCCATGTGGACGCGGAGCTGGTGCGTGCGCCCGGTCAGCGGCTGGAGCTCGACCCAGGCGGCGCGGTTGCCGGCGCGATCGATCACGCGGTAACGCGTCTTGGCAGGCTGCCCGTTCTCGGTGTCGACGTGCATCTTCTCGCCGCCCGTGCCCGGCTGCTTGGCCAGCGGCGCGTCGATCGTGCCGTCCGCCACCTCGGGCACGCCGACCACGAGCGCCCAATAAATCTTCTTCGCCGAGCGGCCCGAGAACCGCTTCGAGAAGAACGCCGCGCTTCCGGGTGTGCGCGCGATCAGCAGCACGCCGCTGGTGTCCTTGTCGAGCCGGTGGACGAGGCGCGGGCGCGGCTCGTCCTCTTCGGCGAAGGCATCGAGCAGGCCGTCGACGTGGAGATGCGTGCCGGTGCCGCCCTGGGTGGCGAGGCCGGGCGGCTTGTTCAGGACGAGCGCCGCCTGGGTGCGGTGAATCAGCATCGCCTCCGCCTGAGCGAGCTGTTCGGCGGTAGGCTCGCGCCGCTTCGGCTTCGGCCGCGCGGATACTTCGCCGCCCGGGGGTACGCGCAAGACCTGTCCGGCGGCGAGCCGGTCTTCGGGGCGGGCGCGCTTTCCGTCGACGCGGATCTGCCCCGTGCGCGCCCAACGCGACACGGTCGCGAAGCCGACTTGAGGCAGGTGGCGCTTGAACCAGCGGTCGAGCCGGATGTCGTCGTCATCGTCCGCGACGGTGAACTGGCGGACCTTGTCGTCCGAAGCGGGGCGATCGGTCACCCTGCCACCCGCATCGCGATGAGGCCGATGTAGAGGGCGCTGAGCCCGGCGAGGACCGAGACGGCGCCGTAGATGAACGCCTGGCCGGCCTGGCCGCGTTCGGCCAGGACCATCAGCTCGAGGCTGAAGGCCGAAAAAGTGGTGAACCCACCGAGCAGCCCGACGCCGAGCAGGAGCCGCATCGGCTCTCCGTTTTCGCCATGCCGCGCAAGCCATCCCGCGAGGAGGCCCATCGCTAAGCTGCCGATCAGGTTGACTGTCAGCGTGGCCCAAGGGAAGGCGGTGACGGCCTGCGGGCCCAGCCAGTAGGTCAGCCCCCGCCCGACCTGATAGCGCAGCACGGAGCCGATGGCGCCACCGAGGGCGACGTGGAGGCTGGCCATGGCGGGGGAAAGCGTCGACATTCGCGCCGCCTTAGCGACAGCACCCCCTGTCCGCAAATCCTTGCGTTTTGCCACGCATTGGCATATCGGCGCCCTCGTTCGGGCCGATCCGTGAGGATTCGGCACGCTAATTCATTGATTACATGCATGGTGCATCCCGCGCCGATCACGCGGGCTCTCCCGATCCGAGATTCGAAAGAGGTGGCTTTAATTTATGCAGATCATGGTCCGCGATAACAATGTCGAGCAGGCCCTCCGCGCGCTCAAGAAGAAGCTGCAGCGTGAGGGGGTGTATCGCGAGATGAAGCTGCGCCGCCACTACGAGAAGCCGAGCGAGAAGCGCGCCCGCGAGAAGGCGGCGGCCGTGCGCCGCGCCCGCAAGCTCGAGCGCAAGCGCGCGGAGCGTGACGGCGTCAAGTAAGCACCGCTTGCTACGTCACCACAGCTAAGCCAAAGGGGCGCGGGGCAAGACCTTCGCGCCCTTTTCGCATCCAGGAAGAAGCCATGGCCGAAGTCACTCGCGTTCCTCTGAAGCCGATCTCGCGCGGATCGCTGGTCATGCTGTTCGCCGGCATCGTCATCGGGTTGCTGATCGCGGCGGCTTTCGCCTGGTTCACCGCGCCCAAGGGCGTTTCGATCGACGAGGTTCGCGCGGGCACTGGCGACCATCCCGCCGCCACGGATGTCGTCTTCGTGCACTACACCGGCAAGCTCGCGGACGGGACGGTGTTCGACCAGTCGCAGCCGCTTCCGCTTCCCGTCGAGGGCGTGCTGCCCGAGGGCACGCCGCTGCCGCTCGAGAGCATGGTGCCGGGCTTCCGCGAGGCCGCCCTGCAGATGCAGCGCGGCGGCAAGTACACCGTCGAGATTCCGGCCGAGAAGGCTTACGGCGCCGAAGGGCGGATGAACCCACAGACCGGCGAAGGCGTGCCGCCGAATTCCGACCTCACCTTCGAGATCGAGCTGGTCGACTTCATGCCGATGGCCGAGGTCGAGCGGCGCTTCCAGACGTTGCAGCAGATGATGATGCAGCAGCAGGGCGCTGAGGGCGCAGAAGGGGCTCCGCAGGCGGCGCCACCGGCCGGGGCGGAGTAACTCGCGGGCCGGGAATTCGGCGGCTCTGGCCAATTCCTCACAATTTGCTCATGATTCTCCGGGCGCGGATCGGCATGGCCGAGGCGCGCCACAGAGGGGAATTCGTGCATGACTGACGCAGCCAACGAGGACGTCGCGGCCACCCCTGTCGATTGGCCGCTGCGGCCTTGGGTGCTCGCCGGCCTGCTCGGGCTGGCTGGTCTGCTGATCCATCTCGTCACCCAGGGCAACGACGACGTGCCGTGGCAAATGGCCACCGCCGCGTTCCTGTTCTTCGGCTCGATCGCCGCGGCATTCACGGTCGAGGAGCGGCGCTGGAAGGAGCCGGCGGTGTTCGCGGTGGGAGTGGGACTGGTCATGGCCGGGCTGGCCTGGCGCGCGGTGCAGTACGGCGAATACCTGCCCGACGAGGAATACGGCTTCGCGGCGGGCGTGGTGGCGACGGGGCTGGCGCTGCCGCTGTTCCAGGCGCGGTTCCATCGCCATCGGTTCGCGACGCCTTACAGGGACATATACGGCCACGTCTGGACCGATGCGATCAGCGCGGCGGGCGCGCTCGCGTTCACCGGGCTGTCGTGGCTGGTGCTGGTGCTGCTGTCGGAACTGTTCCATCTGCTCAAGATCGACTTCTTGCGCGACCTGATGGAGCACGGCGAGTTCGGCTGGGCCTTCTCGGGCCTCGCCGCCGGAGCGGGGCTCGGGACGATCCGCAACCAGCTAAAGGTGCTGGCGACGATGCAGACGGTAGTCCTGCTCGTAGCGTCGTTGCTGGCGGTTCCGCTCGCCGCCGGGCTGGTGATATTCCTCATCGCAACCGCGGTGTCCGGCCCCCAGGTGCTGTGGGACGCGACCCGCAGTGCCACGCCGCTGCTGCTGATGTGCGCGGCCGGGGCCTTCGTGCTCGTCAACGCCATCGCGCGGCAAGACGATGCCGCCATGACTGCCAATCGAGTGATGCGGATCGCGGGTTGGGTGCTCGCGGCGGTCATCCTGCCGTTGGCGGTTTTCGCGGCGGTCTCGATGGGGCTGCGGATCGACCAGTACGGCATTGCGCCGGAGCGGCTGTGGGGGCTGGTCGCGATCTGCGTCGCGCTTGCCTGCGGCATCGTTTACTGGATCGCTCTCGCGCGCGGCCGGCGGCACGGCTGGGCCAACAAGCTGCGCAAGGCAACCTTCCATTTCGGGCTGTTCGTCTGCGGGCTCGCTTTGCTTCTTGCCCTGCCGATCCTCGATTTCGGCGCAATTTCGACCCGCAACCAACTGGCGCGGCTGGAAAGCGGCGCGGTATCGGTCGAGGATTTCGACTTTGCCGCCCTGCGCTGGGATTTCGGCGAGCCGGGGAAGCGGGCACTGGAGCGACTGGCCGCCAGCGACAACGAGGAGATCGTCGAGCTGGCCGAGGCGGCGCTCGCCCAGACGCAGCGCTACCATGGATACCCGCGGCCGGTGCGCGGCGCCGACGAGATCGAGGTTCGCGTCCAGCCCGACGATCCGGAGCTGCGTCGGCGCGTGATCACTCATCTGCGCGGCAATCCGTGGCAATGCCAGGATCGCTGCGTCGCGCTCGATCTGGGCGAGGACGGCGGGCGCCGCCGCGTGGCCATCGTGCAGGCCGGCGGATACGAGGTGATCGCGCTGGGCGACGAGACCGGAGGCGTTCCGGCGCCCGAAGTGGTCCCCGCGACTGCGCCATTGCGGGACGATTCCGTCGTCGAGATCCGCGAAGAGCCCGCGCGCTACATTTTCGTGGACGGGAAGCCGGTCGGATTGCCGCTCGGCGCGCTTGAAGGCAAGCCGGCGCCCCGCTAACGCCGCGCGCATGTCAGTCACCCGCGAAACCGTGGCGAAGATCGCCAGCCTCGCGCGCATCCGCATGGGCGAGGATGAGCTCGACCGGATGGTGCCCGAGCTCAACTCCATTCTCGGCTGGGTCGAACAGCTCGGCGAGGTCGATTGCACCGGCATCGAGCCGATGACCGCGGTGATCCCGCAGGCGCTGCGCCTGCGCGAGGACGTGGTCGATGCCGATCCGCTGACGGGCGGCGGCGTGCGCGACAAGGTACTGGCCAATGCGCCTGTGGCAGAGCACGGCTTCTACGGCGTTCCGAAGGTGATCGAGTAATGGCAGAGATCACCGACCTCGGCGTCAAGGCGATCCGCGACGGGGTCGCGGGCGGAAGCTTCACCGCGCGCGAGGTGGCCGAGGCGTTCAACGCCAACGTGGCTGCCGCGAGCGCGCTCAATGCCTTTATCGTCGCCACGCCTGAGAAGGCGCTCGAGGCGGCCGACAAGGTCGATGCCGACCGTGCGGCGGGCAAGCCGCTCGGCAAGATGGCCGGCGTGCCGATCGGGATGAAGGACCTGTTCGCCACCAGGGGCGTGCAGACCACCGCCGCGAGCCACATTCTCGAAGGGTTCAAGCCCGAATACGAGAGCACCGTCAGCCAGAAGCTGTGGGATGCCGGCGCGGGAATGCTCGGCAAGCTCAACCTGGACCAGTTCGCGATGGGCTCGTCGAACGAGACCAGCTATTTCGGCAACGTCGCGAGCCCGTGGCGGCGATCGGGCGGGGACAACGCCACACTGGCCCCCGGAGGATCTTCGGGCGGCAGCTCGGCGGCGGTGGCCGCGCGGTTGTGCCCGGCGGCGACCGGGACCGACACCGGCGGCTCGATCCGCCAGCCGGCTGCCTTCACCGGCATCTCGGGCATCAAGCCTACTTACGGCCGCTGTTCCCGCTGGGGCGTGGTCGCCTTCGCCTCGTCGCTCGACCAGGCCGGGCCGATGGCGCGCTCGGTCGAAGACTGCGCGATCATGCTCGAGGCGATGGCCGGGTTCGATCCGAAGGATTCGACCAGCCTCGACAAGCCGGTGCCCGAATGGGCGGCATCGCTCGACGCGAACCTCAAAGGCAAGAAGGTCGGCATTCCGCGCGAATACCGAATGGACGGGACCGACGAGGAAATCCTCAAGTCGTGGGATCAGGGCATCGCGTGGCTGAAGGATGCGGGCGCCGAGGTGGTCGACATCTCCCTGCCGCACACCAAGTACGCGCTGCCCGCCTACTACATCAT
>JAEZCZ010000041.1 GCA_023433305.1 Pseudomonadota bacterium
AAGTTGCGGGTCGATCATGAGGACCTCGAAAGTGGCCGCTCGCGTTAGAGCGTTCTCCGCTCGCGGGGAATATTCGAAAGGTTAGCGTGCCGCCGCGAGGTGCACCGATTCTCGCCTAAACCGCACCCCCCCTGTACCGCGTGGAGAGAGTCGCGTGGTCCGTATTCGGGAAAATTGCGGCCCTACCCTAACGGCCGGAATGAGGGCGCGCTTGGCCGTCCGACCGGATCTGGGCCGCTTGTTGAACGGCAGGTCTTGGCGAGGAAAGGGCCAAAGCCGCGTGTCGGCTTTCCGGCGGCTCCGCGGGACTGTCAGGATTTCCGTGTGTGGGCGGGCATAATGGGTGAGAAGGAGTCCCAGTATGTCCCGAGGCAAGGAGCCGGCGATCCCGGCTGAGTTACTCGATCTGCTTCTGGCCGGAGGCGATGCCGCTGCGGCGCTCGATCAGGGCGGATTGCTCGATGCGTTGAAGAAGGCCCTGGCCGAACGGGCGCTCAATGCCGAGATGGATCATCATCTCGGCGGCGATGAGCAGGCCGGCAACAGCCGCAACGGCTATGGCCGCAAGAGCGTGGTGACGGACACCGGCAAGATCGAGATCGACGTTCCGCGCGACCGCCAGGGCAGCTTCGATCCCCAGCTGATCGCCAAGTACCAGCGCCGGTTCCCCGGCTTCGACGACAAGATTATCTCGATGTACGCGCGCGGCATGGGCACGCGGGAGATCACCGGGCATCTGCGCGAGTTGTACGGCATCGATGTCTCGCCCGACCTCATCTAAACCGTCACCGATGCCGTGCTCGAGGAGGTCGCCGCCTGGCAGGCGCGGCCGCTCGATCCGGCCTATCCGCTGGTGTTCTTCGATGCGATCCGGGTGAAGATCCGCGACGAGGGGCTGGTCCGCTCCAAGGCGATCCACATCGCCCTCGGGCTGCGCGCCGACGGCGGCAAGGAAGTGCTGGGACTGTGGGTCGAGCAGAACGAGGGCGCCAAGTTCTGGCTGCGGGTCATGAACGAGCTCAGGAACCGCGGCACCGAGGATATCATGCTGGCCGTCGTCGATGGCCTCAAGGGCTTCCCCGACGCGATCACTGCCGTGTTCCCCGAAGCCGTGGTCCAGACCTGCATCGTACACCTTCTCAGGAACTCGATGGACTTCGTGTCCTGGAAGGACCGCAAGCCGCTCGTCACGGCCCTGAAGAGCATCTACCGCGCCGTCGACGCCAAGGCTGCCGAAGAGGCGCTGACCGCCTTCGAAGTCAGCGAATGGGGACAGCGCTATCCCGCGATCGGCCAGAACTGGCGGCGGGCGTGGAGCGAGGTCATCCCGTTCTTCGCCTTCCCCGATGCCGTGCGCCGGATCATCTACACGACCAACGCCATCGAGGCGCTCAACTCGAAGCTCAGGCGGGCGGTCAGGGCCAGGGGACACTTCCCCAGCGACGAGGCCGCCACCAAGCTGCTCTATCTGATCTTGAACCGCTCGGAGAAAGAGTGGAAAATGCCGCCACGTGAGTGGTCCATGGCAAAAGCCCAGTTCGCCGTCATCTTCGGCGAACGCTTCATCAAGGCCATGGTGGCGTAATGTTCAACCGCCCGCCCACACACGGAAATCCTGACAGTCCCGCCTCCGCTGGGCACATCGTGGCCGCAACGGGGTGGGGAAGAGGTCATTTGGAGGCTGGCTTTGGTTACCGCATTCTAGAGTGAGCAGATCAAAGGCACTCCACGCAAGGCCTGCGTCGCGATTACACTCACAGTTTCTTGCGGAGGTCCTGAACTCATCCGGAATGACCTGTAACCACATAAGATTATGCACTCGAACTCCCGTCCCAATTCGTCCGGCAGGACGTCAGCGGGCTCGACAGCAAGGTAGACCTCAAAGCAGACCTAGAAAGCGATCGGGCAAAGGGCCGCCATCAGACCGACCAGTTTGTTTGAGCGCGTGGTTGATCAGCTCGAATTTAAGGAGTTTAAGATCACTGGTGCATCAAAGAGCTCCCTTCGTTGGCCCGTTCACGACATGACTGTTCCAGCAGCTAGCACCGTCGGGGCAGTTGTCATCGGACGGAACGAAGGCGCGCGCTTGATCGGCAGCCTCAACTCGCTCCTCGGCTCATGTAAAGGGGTTGTTTATGTTGACTCCGGCTCAACCGATGGAAGCGTCGCAGCCGCCATGGAACTTGGTGCTTCAGTGGTTCATTTGGACCTAAGCACCCCTTTTACGGCGGCTCGCGCTCGGAACGCGGGGTTCAAGCGACTTGTCGAACTTCACCCTTCCATTGAGATGGTGCAATTTGTGGACGGAGACTGTGAAGTGGTGCCTGGTTGGTTGGAAGCTGCCACCAGCTTCCTCTATGACAGGAAGGACGTGGCCGTTGTCTGTGGACGACGGATGGAAAGGCACCCAACCAGCTCAATCTACAACGCCATGTGCGATCACGAATGGAACACGCCGGTTGGCCCGGCAGATGCATGTGGAGGCGATTTCTTGATCCGGACAGAAGCGTTCCGCAAGGTTCAAGGCTTCTCGGATGGGCAAATAGCTCACGAAGAGCCAGAATTGTGCGGGCGCCTCAGGAAGGCAGGTTACAATATATGGCGCATCAAGGAGCCGATGACCTTACATGACGCCGCGATACATCGGTTTGGGCAGTTCTATACCCGCAATCGGAGGGCAGGTTTCGGCATATCACAAGCTCTCTTGCAATCGAATTTAGATAACGATCCCGGCGCTGTTGCGATTATTCGGCGGGCGCTGATCTGGGCAGTTCTAATACCATTCGCGACAGCAGTCGCGGTGTTACTCGTCGGATCCCTAGGCCTAGTTCTCCTGACCGCATATCCTATTCAGGTGTGGCGCCAAGCGCTCATGGACAAGCACGGTGCTGGAGGCACTATTGCCCATCGCTTGCAAGTCGCCGGTCTATATATGCTCGGCAAATTCGCAGAAGCTCATGGAGCGATAGAGTTTTTGGCTAAGGACGTGACGAAGACGCGAATAACCGCGATTTATTACAAGTGAACACTATCCTAGATTCTGAAAAGCAGCTCGTTTCGAGCCCCGTCTATTAAGGTGAAATCACCCACTGACGATAAGGTATGCAGAGCATAAGGGTATTCGCTCTCGGAGCTTGGTTCCACGCGGGCGACTGCCTCTTCCCTAAATGCAGATTCAGTCAAAACGAGTACCTCATTCAAAGTCACGGCGCTGCCATAGTGATTGGCGCAATTCTGCGCAGGACGAAACAGTCGCCCCTCAAAAATGAAGGGTGTTCCTGCCGGCCTAGAACTCCGAACGTCCGACTTTACGGGATTAAGAGGGTGCGCGCGCCACGAACCGAAGATTTCCTCCGCGAAATATATATGAAGATCCGTGTTTTTGGACGAACCCTCATCGAGCGCAAACATCCAAAACTTTCCGCCGAATTCTATTATTGTCGAATCTAGAAGCTCGCACCTCGCGAAAATGGTGGTTTTCTTGTCGGGAACACCCGCCTTATTGAGTCTAAAGGCCGAAATATTCCCGGCCGCGGAGTGCTCCGGCACGAGGTGCAGAGAACCGCCCACTTTGATTACCGAGGGATAAGACAGGTGCGTAGGGGCGTCTAATACTGCTTCAACTTGACCGAATTTGCCTCCGCGGTAGTTTCTTGCAGCGATCTCACCCCGATCTTTGGGCCAACGAAAAAGCTCAAATAGAACTCGGACCCCTCTTCCGCCTTCTAGCTCGTAACCAAAGGGATCAGCCTGAAACGTGCCGCGCGCAAGCGGCATCCAATGCGCATTGCGCAACGCGTCGCGTTGCCTCTCTTTTCCATAAAGCCCCGCAACCACCTCTATCCGTTCCGGTATGATGCCACAGTTCCAGTTTTGCCGATGCAGCTTGTACTGGAATTGCATTTTGATGAAGTTTCTAATTGTCAGCGAAATGAATCTTATCATGTCTAAGTTGGTTGGCTGCTTGTAAATGGATCCGTTTAGATCCGATCTCTTGCGAACGGAGGCGTCCTGACCATTGCCAAGAATGTCCGCGCAAGCTCTACGAACCCAAGAAGAGGCACCAAAATACAGCGTATCCCGTGTCTTTGCATAAGAGTGCGGCGTGACTTGGAAGTGGCCCTGATGAAGAATCCTGCCGGCATCCAGTTCATCACCGAGGACTTGGAGCACCACCCCGGCCGTCGAGCGAGAAAACATTATCTCCCAAAATCCGGGGGGTTGCCCCCGGAATTCGCTTGGATCTCCATGGTGATAGGACCAGACGCCGAGCTTTGCGCAGCTCAAAATCTCGCCGGCGAGTATGCCGAAGCCAAACCTGAGGATGAAGTCCGGATTCGTGCTCCGGACGAAAGCTATCGCTTCGCTACTTAGGTTTTCCGAGTATCGTCCCGCTCGTACGGGCTCGTCTACAAAGACCGGCACATCGCGGAGTGCAGGAACATGTGTCTTCGCTCGGTTTGCACTCGACACCAAATCTACATAAAGCCGGTTGAACAGCCTCCAGAGAAAATGGCGCCGCTCGGCCAACCTTTTTGACCACTTCTCCCTCAACGATAGTTTTCGTACCGGAGCACGCTGAACTATCGCCACTAGCTCTGCCAGGTTACTTTCGATCGCCTCATTAAGGCAGCGCTCCTGCCACTCATTCAATTCAAGCCCGTCGCAAAGCAAAACAAACCGCAAAGGTTGTTTGAGCACTCTCAATCCTCGAACTACCGCCGTAGGCAGTTCTTTTGAACTGCTGCATCTGGACTGACAAGGACCGGTTTGCGGGCCAGGACGTTGCTACACGTGGGCCTTGCCGGACACCGACCCTAGAGCATCTGATCACGCGCCGTTCATTCGCAGAGCGCGCGCACGAATCGGCGCTCGTGCCGCTGTATGTGGCTTTAGCCAAGCAGCCGCCAACGGCTGCTTTCACTATGGCACACCGATGTTGGTACGAGGCGTCCACCGCATCCACCCCTGAGCCGCCTTGAGAGTTGCCGAGCGCACGGCAAAGCAGACCTTCCGATTTGCGGAGCTCCGGTTGAACCATTAAATGACCGAAATCAAGGCGCTTAGCCGTCCGGCGGTTTTTGCAAGACCGGTCCTGCGGCTCCTGGGCCGTCTGCCGAATGGCAGGTGCTGGCGGGGAAAGGGGCAAAGCCGCGTGTCGGTTTTCAGGTCGACCTGCGCCCTGACCTGAGCCAGCTCGGGGATGGCGACCAAGCGCTCAGAATTTTCCCATCCGGCGCTAGACAATCCCCGCACACTTTCGCTCAGTTTGTGCTGGCGTCCAGGCTGCACTGGGAAGCATGGCTTGCGAGTTCATCTGCCAACGAATTGGCGATCGCCTCGTCCATCGGCCCGTAGAAGACATGTTCACCAAGCGAGTGACCGCGTTGTGGATGGACCCTCACGCTCGCGCGCGCGCCCAGCGTTGCGGCGGCGGGCGCCTCAAATTCAGGCGGGGTTTGTGAATCGATGGCGCCCCAGTGAAAGCTGAATGGCACGTTCCAGGCCGATAGCATCTCCGCGGCGGGGGTTTCGTCGGTGAACCAGCTTTTCCACCAACTGGCTCTGGCCATTGGGGTGGCAGCGTTCGGATAGGGTGCTGCGTCGTCCAGCGCCAGCGCCGCTGCTCGAGTCTGCTCGTACAACCTGCCCTGCACGATCCGAACCTGCTCCAGCTCCTGCGCCGTCCAGCGGCCGGCGGGATTGAGCGGGGGGGCCAGATTTTCGGCTACCGAAGACGGCGTCCGTCGCCAGTTCGCCTCAACTTCCGCGTTGGTCGTCACGCCATCGCCGTCGGCATCCATAAGAGCCAGTGAATAGGCATCCCGCTCGGTTGACTGCCAGCGGATCGTTTCGACGGGCGAGCGAAGCGGCACGCCCACCCCCATGACCATCAGCGGCGGAGGCCCACCGGACGCCGCGAGCCGGGCGATGTGCAGCACGCCTTCGGAATGTCCGAACAGGATTACGCAGCGCGCTCCCAAACCATCTTGGCGTTCGGCCCAGGCCCGAACGGCTGCCAGATCGTCGCGCTGGGATTCGACCGTGGAGGTCGCCGCAATTGGTGCATCGAGCGCTTCGGCCGGCGTCGGAGGCAAGTGACGAACGCCCCGGCGATCGTACCGGACGACGCCGAGCCCACGCGCGACGAACCGCTCTGCGAGATCGCGGAAGAGACGATCACGCGGCGTGCCCGTGCGACCGAGGGAAACGTCGCGGTCGAACAAGCCAGTACCGGCGACCATAATTACCGCCGTTTCGTTCCACCCTTGATCGGGATGCGTTCCCACGCCGTGGATACTTGTGCCGTCAGCAGATTGAACGACCAACTCAGCCTCGCGTGCCTCCGCTGCGCAAGTAAACGCCAGCGCGGTCATCAATAGGAATACTGCTTTCAACGTCACCTCCCCCAACAGTGGCTTCGCGGAGGAGAACTTCGAAAATAGGTACCGTCAATCCTAACCGAGCGGATGAGTGATGAAACGCCCGTTCAGACGGGGAGTGACCCGACCGGCAGCCAAACTCCAACGCGGCTTAGCTGCTTCGGGCGTATGCTGAAGGTCAGGTATCCCTCAAGCCGAGCAGACGTGTCGCCGAGCCTAGGCACGCGCCAACCCTTCTGTTAGCCTTTGGTCGGGTCGCATCGCCGTTGGGGTTCCAGCGATGCAGAAGATACCTCTTGCTATGATGATGGGCGGTTCCGCCCTTTGCTTGGTCGCTTGTAGCGGCGGCGGGCCCACTGAAAGCAAAGCCGATGCCGAGCCGGTTCAACTCGCCGAAACGATCGACGCCTCCGATGCACCGGATGGCTCAATTACAACTGATTCCAGTCCCGCAGCAGTGAGCACTGGTGAAGCGGAGATGGCAGGTTCACCACCGGCGCCCGCCAGCTCTCCCGACGATCTTACGGCCTACGTAGGCAAGTTCCCATTCGAGGCGGTAGCAGGTGTAGCCTGGCACGATCACCCAATGGTAACTGCCGGCATTCGTAAGACGGTGACTGACGCCGCCGTGGTGCGTGCGATGCAATCGCCCGGCGGCCCATCAGCGCCCATTGGCACATATGAGGGCAAGGTGGGTTCTTGGGGCTGCCAGCAGCACAACTGCGGCAACCATCAATGGGCCGTGCTGGTAGATCCCGCGTCCGGTGCGACCGATGTGTGCTACCACAATGCCGAGCAGGCCGAGGGCGCTTCGCGCTGGTTTCTTGCCGATGGCAGCGTCGAGACGAGGTCGGGCAATTGCACAGTGGTTTGATCTTCGCAGATTGATGCCACTGAGAGCCTCGCGACAAACTTTGGCAATGAAACCCGCGTCACCTCAGGATTCCTGAGGCTTCGTTGGCGCCTCCTGGGCCGTCAGGAGACAGTCCGGTTCGCGGCGCACAGCGGCAATTGCGGACCGTGGAACGGATGCCACTATTCGGCCGGTTGCAGTTCACGGGTTTCCTGCAGCTCAGCGCGAGCCTCCCAAATGATTTGGATGCCGCCGGAGATGCCCAGCGCCGCCAGCACCGCCGCCACTATCAGGTCCGGCCACGCCGTGCCGGTTCCGAAGACACCCACCGCCGCCGCCACGACGGCGACATTGCCAATCGCGTCGTTTCGCGAGCAGATCCATACCGAGCGCATGTTCGCGTCGCCCGAGCGGAAGCGGTAGAGGATCAGTGCAACGCCGACGTTCGCCAGCAGCGCCAACAGACCGATAATGCCCATCGTCTCTGCATGCGGCGTTGCACCTTCGAAAACGGCGTGCGCGCTGCTTCCCAGCACCCACAGACCAAGCACAAGAAGCGTTGCGCCCTTGAACAGCGCAGCGCGTGCGCGCCAGATCAAGGCAAGCCCAGCGACCGCCAGGCTGATCGCGTAATTCGCCGCATCACCGAAGAAGTCGAGGGCATCGGCCATCAGCGCGCGAGAATCCGAGGTCGCGCCCGCGACAATCTCGACGCCGAACATTCCAAAGTTCACCGCGAGTGCGATCCAGAGCGCGCGCCGCCAGCGCGGATCGTTGTTCCCGCCTGCGTCCGAACATGAGTTGTTGCAGCACAACGCTGCCATGTTGCCTCTCCTGGATATTCCTGAGTCGGCTTCTCATATGCTGTCTGTAGCAACTACAGGGTCAAGAGCTGTGCCACTGAAAATCGGCGATCTGGCAAAAGCCACTGGCACGAAGGTCGAAACCGTCCGGTATTACGAGCGCATCGGGCTTCTGCCCGCACCGGAGCGGACAAGCGGCAACTACCGCAGCTACACGCCAGCCCATCTGGACCGACTGAACTTCATCCGCCACGCGCGCGGGCTCGGCTTCGAGATCGCGAACATCCGCTCGCTGCTCGACCTGGCCGATGAGCCGGAGCGCGATTGTGCCGAGGTCGATCGCATTGCCTCCGGCCACTTGCGGGCAGTCGAGGACAAGATCGCGCGGCTGGCCGTGCTGCGTGACGAGTTGAGCCGCATGGTCGGGCAGTGTCGCGGTGGGCACGTCGGTAGCTGCCGCATCATGGAAGTGCTCGCCGACCACACACTGTGCTCGAGCGACCACGGCGGCAACTGAGAGATGCCTGGTCAGAACGGGCCCTTGTGCTCGGTCCCCTTCTCATCGTGCTTGTCCATATGCGCGTCCCGAAGAATATCGACGCTACCGTAAAGTGCGATGCATGCCACCGCGATCCCGACCACCAGGTCCGGCCAGTTCGCGCCAGTGAGCAGAACCACGATGCCTGCGAGGATAATGCCGCCGTTCGCCACGAAATCGTTGAAGCTGAACGTCGTGGCGGCGCGCAGGTTGACGTCGTTGTGCTTGAGCTTCTTGAGCAGCCGCAGCGAGATGAGATTTACCACCGCAGCAATCGCAGCCATCCCCATCATTGCGAGGCCGCCCGGCTCCGAACCTTCGATGAACCGGCGGACGGCATCCGCGACGACCCCGACCCCGAAGATCAGCAGCATCACGCCGGAGAAACGCGCCGCTCCGCGCTTCCACGTCCGCGATCTCGTCAGTGCGAGCAGGCTCAATGCGTAAACGGCGGCGTCCGACGAGTTGTCGAGGCCGTTAGCAAGCAGGGCGTTGGAATCGCCTATGTAGGCGACGACGAAAAAGCCGGCAGCGATGGCGACGTTAAGCCACAGCACGATCCACAACGTGCGCCGCTTCTCGGTCGAGCCGAGGTCGAGGTCTGTTTCGCTCAAGTGACTGCTCCTGTTGCGTTTACCCAAGATCCAGCGCTTCGCGGCGTTCCGCCGGAGTCAGGTTTCGACGAATGCGGTCCCGCCACTCCTTGCGCCAATTGCGGTCGGCCCAGCGCGGATCGAGGACCAGTCGCGCGATCGACGGAAGCACGAACAGCGTAAGTGCGGTTGCCGTGATGAGACCGCCGATGACCACAGTGGCGAGCGGCCGCTGGACCTCAGCGCCGGTTCCGGTGGCGATCGCCATTGGAACGAACCCGAGCGATGCCACCAGCGCGGTCATCAGCACCGGGCGTAGGCGGGCGAGCGAGCCGTCTGCGATAGCCTCCTCGAGCGGCATTCCGCGTGCCAGGCGCTGGCGGATGGCGGTCATCATCACCAAGCCGTTGAGCACCGCAACGCCGGAGAGAGCGATGAAACCGACGGCCGCCGAGATCGAGAACGGCATTCCCCGCAAGGCCAGAGCGAATACTCCGCCGGCCAGCGCCATCGGGATCGCAGTTATGACCGCAAGCGCGGGCACCCATCCGCCAAGCGCAGCGTAGAGCAGCAAAAGGATGAGAGCGAGGCAGGCCGGCACCACGATTGCTAGGCGTGCTTGCGCGGCTTGCAGATTCTCGTACTGACCACCCCACTCGATGAAGGCCCCCCCAGGCAGCGTCACTTGCTCTTCGACTGCCGCACGGGCTTCCTCGACGAAGGAGCCGAGATCGCGCCCGCGCACGTTGGCCGAGACGATCACGACCCGTCTCCCTTCCTCCCGGCGCACTTCTGCGAGACCATCGACGACGCTGAACGACGCGAGCGAGCGCAGCGGCACTGTCGCGCCGCTCGGCAACCGGATCGGCAGTGCGCCGATGCGGTCGAAATCATTACGCGCCGCATCGGAGAGCCGCACGACCACATCGAAACGCCGGTCGCCCTCGAAGACGAGCCCGGCGGGCCGGCCGCCAAGGGCAATCGCCACCGTTTGAGCAACATCTTCGACGCTCAGGCCATATCGCGCGATGGCTGTGCGATCGAAAGCGATGTCCAGCGTGGGGAAGCCAGTCACTTGCTGCGCCCGAACATCGGCCGCACCCTCGATTCCGTTCAGGACTTCCGTCACCTCGCCGGCGGTTGCGGCGAGCTGTTCGAGATCGTCGCCATAGAGTTTCACGGCGACATCGCCGCGCACGCCGGCGATCAGTTCGTTGAAGCGCAGTTCGATAGGCTGGCTGAACTCGTAGAGGTTTCCGACCAGGTCGCCGAGGCTTTCCTCCATCTCCTCGACCAACTCGTCCTTAGGCAGTGATGGGTCGGGCCAATCCTCGCGGGGTTTCAGGATCACGTAGCCATCCGAGATGTTCGGCGGCATTGGATCGCTGGCGACTTCGGCCGTGCCGGTGCGCGAGAAAACAAGCGCGACTTGCGGAAATTGCTCTATCCGATCCTCGATCTGGCGCTGCATTTTGAGCGAGGTTTCGAGCGGGGTTGAAGGAATGCGAAGCCCCTGCACGGCGACGTTCTGCTCGTCGAGCTGCGGCGTGAACTCGCTGCCGAGGAACGAGAACACGACCGCTGCCAGCGCGAATAGGCCCATACCAGCGCCGATCACCGGCCACGGACGCGCGATCGCCCGCCGCACCGCAGGACCGTAGCGCTCCTTGGCGGCGCGGATCGGCCGCACTTCCTTCTCGGATATTCGCTTGTTCAGCAGCACCGCGACCATCGCCGGCACGAAGGTCAACGAGAGAACAAACGCCGACGCGAGCGCGAGCATGACCGTGATGGCCATCGGCGAAAAGGTCTTGCCCTCGACCCCGGTGAAGGTCAGCAGCGGCGCATAAACGAGCAGGATGATCGCCTGGCCATAAACAGTCGGCTTGATCATCTCCTGCGCGGCGAGCCGGGTTTCGGTCAGCCGTTCTCCCAGGGTCAGCAGCCGCCCTTCGACGTGCTGCCGCGCCGCCAGGCGCGCAACCGAGTTTTCGACGATAATCACCGCGCCATCGACGATCAGGCCAAAATCGAGTGCACCCAGACTCATCAGGTTGCCCGAGACGCCGAGCCGGTTCATGCCGATCGCGGCCATCAGCATCGACAGCGGAATGACCAGCGCGGCGATAAGCGCCGCGCGAAAGTTGCCGAGCAGCAAGAACAGCACCGCAATGACCAGCAGCGCGCCTTCGACGAGGTTCTTCTCGACGGTGGCGATCGTGGCATCCACGAGCGTGGCGCGGTTGTAGACCACCAGTGCCCGCACACCATCGGGAAGCGAAGCGCGAACCTCCTCGAGGCGTTCGGCCGCCGCGGCGGACACCGTGCGGCTGTTCTCGCCGCTGCGCATCAGCACCGTGCCGATCACCGCCTCTTCCCCGTTCAGCGAAGCCGCGCCGGTGCGCAACTCGCCGCCGATGCTGACGCTTGCGACGTCGCCGATGCGCACGGGAACGCCCTCGCGCGTGGAAACTACCACTTGCTCGATGTCGGAGATGCCGCCGAGCCGCGCATCGACCCGAACCAGCAGAGCCTCGCCTGCACGATCGACGAAGTTGGCGCCTTCGGCGAGGTTCGCGCGCTCAAGCGTATCGATCAGCTCGTCGAACGCCACGCCGTAGCCAGCGAGGCGCGCCGGATCCGGCTCGACCAGGTACTGTTTCTCATAGCCGCCGATCGAATCGATCCCGGCGACACCCGAGATATCGCGCATCAGCGGCGCGACGACCCAGTCCTGCACACTGCGCAGATAAGCGGCCCGGGCGACCGGCGTCGTCAGCCGCTGGCCTTCCTCGGTTACGAAGCTGCCGTCCGGTTGCCATCCGGTAGCGGCCCCCTTTGGCGCGCCTCTCCCCTCGGGATGGATGTACTCGACCACATACATCAGCACTTCGCCGAGTCCGGTCGAGATCGGCCCCATTGTCGGTTCCGCCCCCTCGGGAAGTGAGGAGCCGATCGCGACCAGCCGCTCGCTGACCTGCTGGCGCGCGAAATAGAGGTCGGTCCCTTCCTCGAAGACTGCCGTCACCTGGCTGAAGCCGTTGCGCGAAATCGAGCGGGTCATGTCGAGCCCCTCGATCCCGGCGAGGCCGGTCTCGATCGGATAAGTGACCTGCGTCTCCACCTGCGCCGGCGACAGCGCGGGGGCCACGGTGTTGATCTGCACCTGCGTGTTGGTGATGTCCGGCACCGCATCGATCGGCAGGCGGAGAAGGTTCAGCGCGCCGATCACGGCTGCGACTGCGGTCAGGGCGATCACCGCCCACCGGAACCGCACCGCCAGGTCAAGGATGATGCCGATCAGCCCTTCGCGAGAAGGCGGGCCGCTCGTGGTTTCATCAGTGGCCATGTTCGGCGCTTTCCTTTTCGAGTTCGGCCTTGAGGAGAAAGGCATTCTCGGTCGCGATCACCGTTCCCGGCTCGAGACCGGCGGTGATGGTCGCCCGGCCGGCGGAGCGTGTCCCGACGGTCACGGCCTGTGTCTGGAAACCGCTCTCCACCTGGCGGAACACGACTTCGCGACCCTCGACGGTCTGGACCGCGTCCTCCTGGACGGAGACGACGTTCGCCTCCACCTCGCCCGAGGGCCGGATGCGGGCTTCGAGGAACGCCCCCGGACGCACACCCGGTATCGAGCCCGCGACAGAGATCACGGCCGTCGCGGTGCGGTTCTCGGCGTCCACCGCAGGCGTGAGCGAGCGGACCCTTCCGCCGATTTCCCGCCCATCCGGGAGCACCAGCGTCGCCTCGTCTCCTGGCCGGATGCGCGCGATGTCTGCGGCGGGCACGGCGACCTCGACCTGAAGCGCAGACGGGTTGACCACCCGGTAGAGCTCGTCGCCGGCGTTGACGAAGGCGCCTAGCACCGCTGGCGCCGCAGTCACGCGGCCGCTTATCGGGCTTGTGACCGCAAGGGACCGGCCGTCTCTGCTGACACCTGCGGCAGCGACAGCAGCTTGCGCGCGTTGCAATTCCGACCGGGCAACAGCGAGGTTTGCTTGCGCCGCTTCGAGGTCCTGGCGCGCTGTCACGTTCGCGTCGAACAGGCGCTGCTCGCGCTCGTAAACGGCAGTCAATTCGTTGACCCGCGCCTGCGCCGCGCTGAGCTGCGCCGCCAGACTTGCCGCCTCAGCGCTCTCGATGCGCGCGACCGTCTCGCCTCGTCCGACATAGTCGCCGAGCGTTTTGGAGAGACTACGCACGATGCCCGAGGCCCTGGCATCGAGCCGGGCGGTTCCCGTTGGCCGCGCCGCGACAGTTGCCGGGAACACCAGCTCCACAGCCGAGCCCTGCTGCACCCTCGCCACTTCGATCTCGGAACTGGCAAGCTGCTGCGGCGTGATCGCCACGAAGCCTTCCGGGGCTTCGCCTTCTTCGTGGCCTTCCTCAGCGTGCTCCCCCTCCGCGGCGCGCTCTGCCTCTGCGGCACGCTCGTCGGTCGCCGCCGGCCAGAGCACCAGCAATAGAATCAGAGCGAGCAGGATCGCGCCCCCAGCGAGCGCCAATGTCTTCCGGTTCATGATGATGTCCTTCATTGCGCGGCCAGCCGGATGAGGCGCGCGGCAGCGCGCCCTTCCGCTTCGCGAGCGTCGGTCAACGAGCGGCGTATCCCGTCGCGAGCCTCTGCGGCGGCGAGCACCTCGATCAGCGGGAACCTGCCGTTGCGGTAGCCGATCTGGGCGAGACGGAGCGCTTCTTCGGCTTGCGGCAACGAGTCGCTTGCAAGCGTATCGGCCTTGGCCTCGGCGGCGAGGTAGTCGGCGCGGACTTGCGCCACGTCGCGGCGGTAGTCGGCCAGCGCGACCGCCTCGCGGGCGGACGCGGCCCTGACGCGCGCCTCGGCCGCGGCGATGTTACCCTGGTTTCGATTGCGCAGCGGCAACGGGATCGACACGCCAACCAGAAATGCCTGATCGTCGCTCTCCTCGAACCGGCGGACGCCTGCCGACACCGTCGGATCAGGCATGCGCAGCGAACGCTCGCGCGCCACTTCGGCTTGCAAAGCTTCCCGTTCGGCGCCGGCAAGACGAAGCTCGATACCGCTGTAATCGGCGAGCAGTTCGTAGGGCGGCTCGATGTCGGGAAAGGTTGTGGGGACCTCGGGCGCGCGTTGCTCCCCCCAACGCGCGCCAAGACCGAAGCGTGCGGCGAGCGCCTCGGCCTGGGCGGCCTTCAACTCGGCTTCCGACTCCGCCAGCTCGGATTGCGCTCTCAGCGCCCGTAGCGGCGGTTCGCGGCCGACATCCACCAGCACTCCGGCGATCCGCGCCAGTTCGCGGTCGCGCTCGACGATGTCTTGCGCCAGTTCCACCCGCGCCTGCGCCGCGACAGCTGCGACATAGCGCTCCCGCACCGCCAAGGCGAGTTCGGCCTGCGCCAACTCACCTCGCAAGTTGGCGACCGCAAGTTCGGCCTCGGCGGCCCGAACGCGCGCACCGCGCTTACCCCCCAGCTCGATCGGCAGGCTGGCGGCTAGCGTGAACTCGGTCGCCTGTAATCCCGAGAAGATCCCCGTTCCGGCGACATTCTCGACTTCAACGGAGATCTCCGGGTTCGGCCGCAACGCGGCTTGGCCAACGAGCGCTTCGGCGGCCACGACATCTTCCTGCGGCCCGACAATTCGCGGGTTGGTAGTCTCGCCTCCGCCGGCACCAACGCCGGAAAGCTGAAGCGCCTCCACCAACGTTAGTGTCTCGCCTGTTTGCGACGCCGCCGTCGCCGGCCAGGTCGCCAGGGCCAGCCCCGCCAGGAGGGGCCCCCGCAAGTTCAGCAATTTCATGATGCATCCCGTTTGCCTGAAGACCAGAGCAATCAGCACCGCGACGTGCGGCGCGCGTCAGATCAGGCGCGGGGCGGTCGGTTCGGCGTGTCGGTTACAACAGGTTCGAGCGCCCTGTCGTGAACTCCGGCAGGCAATACGATTGTCCAGTCGTAAGCGGGCATCTGCGCGTTATTGGCAATTGCCTGCGATCCGTGATGGCAATGGCCGTGTGCGCAAAAACCGTGTTGATCGGGTTGTCCGTCCGGCTGGTTCTCGTCGGCGTCCGCGTGCAGCTCGAATGATGCCGAGGCCGATGCGATGGCGATCTCCGGTTCGCACGCGGCAGCTTCGATGGCGCCCCCAAGCACCATTGCGAGGAGGAGCAGGAGGACGGCAACGGACCTCTTGGCTGCAAAGCGCACATCAGCGAGCATCGCGGGCCCATTAGCAGAGGAAGACTTGCGAGTCAGTAGACGACGAGCGAGGAGCGCTGTGAACCTCTAACCCACGCGACATGCCAACCTTTACGTTGGCCTCGGCCCCCAGAGAATGACTGCCGCGCCGATGAGGCAGATCACCGCACCCAGGACATCCCATCGATCCGGCTTTGCACCTTCGACCAACCACAACCAGCAGAGCGCCGAGACGATGTAGACGCCGCCATAGGCAGCATAAGTCCGGCCGGCATGTTCAGCATCGACCAATGTGAGCAGATAGGCGAAAATGCAAAGCGAGACGACGCCGGGAACGAGCCACAAGGGCGATTTGTCCAGCCTCAACCAGGCCCAGAACGCGAAGCAACCCGCGATTTCAGCCAGCGCTGCACCAATGTAGGCGAGGACCGTCATCGCTGGAGCGATGGCAGGACAATGCAAATCCGGCAAACATTCTGACTTGGATCAAGCCGCATAAGCTGAACGAATGTCGGCTTAGGGCTTTCGTGACCTCCATACCAAACGACCGACTTGAGGGCGCAAAGCTGACTCTACGGCAGAATGCCGAGCCGCCTCGTCGGAAGGCGGCGGCGTGTCGGCGGCTGATCATGCGGCCTTCCCCTCGGCCGCAAGCCAGGCCTTCCAGGCATCGCGAGCTTCGCGGTAACCCTTGTCCGAGCAAAGCGGGTGGCAGGGACCGCCGAGCCCGTTGATCGTGATCGGGCGAGCCAGCACGATGCAGTGCACGTGGCTGCCGTAGCCGTTGAGCCCGGCGATGCTCGGGACATGCGTGACCATGACCACCGGAAATCTCCGGCAGAAATGGGAGCGAGCGAAGGCGCGCACCCTCTCATATTCGGCAGGCCAGGGCTCGTCGGGATCGAGCGCGATCTTCGCCTGGACCATGACATGGCGCTCGAACGGCGGCAGCGCCTCGTCGACCTGCCGCAGCAGGAAGGCGAGGTTCGCGTAGTCGCTGGGTGCCGTGTCTGGCAGCAACACCTCGACCTTGGCGGCCTTGCCGAACACGGGATCGTCTCCGGGCTGGATCTTCTTCTCGACCCAGGGGGTGATGCCTGCTCGCGGTCCCAGGCCTTCCCACCAGTAGCGGGAGAAGAAGAAGCCAGGGTGTGCCGCGTCACCCCAGGCGTAGGACTTAAGCTCTGCCGGCTCGACGGCGGTGGTAGTGACGAGCTCCACCACCTTCTTGGCGATGGCGCGGGGCCTGGCAGTCTTCGTCTTCGCCATGGTCAGATGCTCCCCTCGAACGAAGGGTTCTCGATCGCGAGGATGATCCCTGCCTTGCGTTCCTCCTCGCTGACGAAGGGAGGCGTGATGACGGGCTCGAGACCTTTGTAGCTGGCCCTGATGTAGAGCCCGCTGCCGACGCTCGGGATCAGCCACAGGTCGCCGTCGCTACGGCGCCACGCGACAAAGCGGCACAGCCAGCGGTCGGCGTCGTGGAACCGGACATCGAAGGTTGTGCCCCGGTCCGCGTCGAAGCGCAGAAGGAGCACATCCCTGCCAGTGGCCGCACCGATCGTCTCGGCCCGCTCGAGATAGAACGGATGCGGGCATCCGGTCCCGGCAAGGATGATGTTGGGGATCGGCATCACGATCGACTGCTGGAGGAACGGATCGAGCGTGCTGCCGTCCTTCCCGATCACCGCGTTGATCGCGGCGGCCGCCGCTTCCATCCGGTTGATCACCCGCTGGGTGGTGAACCACTGGGCCTCCTGCTCTGCTCGCGGCGCGAGCGAGATCATCGTATTCATAAACTCGTACTCTTCTGTTGGTTTGAGGGTGCGGTCCGCGCGCGGCTTCGTTGGACTCTTTCATCGACCTGCCCGGACCACGGGCCTCACTTCATTGCTTCTGGGGTCACGCGGTGCGGCCGGGCCGCACCGCACCTGCATTCACGGCGCGAGCAGGATCGCGTCGGCCTGGCGCAGGCCGAACGCGAGGTCGTCCTCACCGCTCCACGGCGCCTCGTGCGGGCGAACGCCGCACTTGAGCTCGAAGCAGTCCCGCTCGGCTTCAGGATCCTCAGGGTCGGGCACGAGGAAGAGATCGCCGTCGAGATCGGTCCACAGCCTGAGGGCGCGGTGCCAGCGGATCTGACCTCCGGCGCAGCGCAGCAGCGTGAAGTAGAACGTCGGCGAGCCGTCCATCGTCGAGCCCGGCTCGATGATCAGCAGCGAGCAGCGCAGCTCGCGCACCGCCCCCTCGATCCGGTGCGGATGGGCGCCGCTCCAGGGGAGCAGGAAAAGGTTCTCGGCCGGCACGTTGAGAGCCTCGCGCAGCTCGGGCGGCGTGATCGCGGGCTCCGCAAACGTTCGGTAGCAGGCGCGCATCGACAGGTTCTGGGCGGCCTTCAGCGCCCCGCCCACGCGGGCGCCGTATTCTTCGTTCGGGTACTTCATGGGATAAGCTTTCGAGGCTGCGCCCGGCCGGCTGCAGGTCCGGGCGCATCAGTGATCTTTTCACCTTTCGGCGTCAGCCACTGACCTCTGCTTCTCTGTTCCTGGGTCCCGCCGGCCACTCACGAGCGGTCCGGCGGCGGCGCCTGCTTCAGCTCGCTGTAGCGGGCCGCGACCTTCTTCCACGTGGTCACGCCCGCCTCCTCGCCTACCAGCGCAAGGCGGCCCATCTGCTCCGCGATGTAGGCCGAGCCGTGGTCCCCGTGGTTCTTTTCGACCCACAGCGCCACCTTCACTTCTTGGTTGCCTTGCGCGGCTTGCGTCGGTCACTCCCGTATCCGACATATCGCGCCGCATTAGATCTTTTTGCGGCCCAGTCAGTGCCGATCGCTTCATCTTCATTCGCCCGAGCTAACCTAGCTCGTGAATTTCTTGCGTTCGCCGAGCCGGAGCGAAACGGCAGATTTCTTGCTCACCAAACGTCTCTCTCCGCCTCTTTCGAACCGGGGATAGGAAGTTCCTCACCGATCGGATCGACGGACGGCGTTGGCGTGAGGGCAGGCATTGCCCACGTCGCCGGAAGATCTGCCAGATCAAGAGGCGCTCCACGCGTCTGATCGCAAAGGTCTCGCAAGATCGCGGCACCCAATTTCGAAACACTGAGTTGCTCGGCAATGCTACGCAGCCCCTCAGA
>JAEZCZ010000069.1 GCA_023433305.1 Pseudomonadota bacterium
ACGGGACCGACGAGGAAATCCTCAAGTCGTGGGATCAGGGCATCGCGTGGCTGAAGGATGCGGGCGCCGAGGTGGTCGACATCTCCCTGCCGCACACCAAGTACGCGCTGCCCGCCTACTACATCATCGCCCCCGCCGAAGCCTCGAGCAACCTCGCCCGCTACGACGGGGTGCGCTACGGGCTGCGCGAACTGCCGCAGGGCGCGAACCTCCAGGAAATGTATGCCGCGACCCGGGCCGCCGGGTTCGGCGACGAGGTCAAGCGCCGTATCCTGATCGGGACATATGTGCTCTCGGCGGGCTTCTACGATGCGTACTTCACCCAGGCCTCGAAAGTACGGGCGCTGATCGCGCGCGATTTCGACAACGCCTGGTCGCAAGTCGACGTGATCCTCGCCCCGACCACGCCGACCGCGAGCTTCGCGCTCGGCGACAAGGTCGACGATCCGCTGGCGATGTATCTGAACGACGTATTCTCGGTGCCGGCCAGCCTCGCCGGTCTGCCAGCGATGAGCGTGCCGGCCGGCCTGAACGGCGAGGGCCTGCCGCTCGGCCTGCAGGTGATCGGCAAGGCCTTCGACGAGCAGGGCGTGCTCAATGCGGGGCTGGCGATCGAGCAGCGGGCCGCGTTCACGGCGAAGCCGGATAAGTGGTGGTAAGATGAGCAACTATCGGATCCAGGGCGCAACCGGTGAGTGGGAGGTCGTGATCGGCCTCGAAGTCCATGCGCAGGTTACCTCCAACGCAAAGCTGTTCTCGGGTGCCTCGACCGAGTTCGGGGCGGAGCCGAACAGCCAGGTGAGCCTGGTCGACGCGGCGATGCCGGGCATGCTGCCGGTGCCGAACAAGGAGTGCATCCGCCAAGCGGTCCGGACCGGCATGGCGATCGACGCTCAGATCAACCGCTGGAGCCGGTTCGATCGCAAGAACTACTTCTATGCGGATTTGCCGCAGGGCTACCAGATTTCGCAGCTCTACCACCCGCTGGTGGGCGAAGGCGCGCTGACGATCGAGGCCGACGAGAAGGCGGGCATCCCCGAGGACAAGCGCATCGGCATCGAACGCATCCACGTCGAGCAGGACGCGGGCAAGCTGATGCACGACCAGCATCCGACGATGAGCTACGTGGACCTCAATCGTTCCGGCGTGGCGCTGATGGAGATCGTGAGCCGGCCCGACATGCGCTCGCCGGCCGAGGCGGGGGCTTATGTCCGCAAACTGCGGTCGATCCTGCGCTATGTCGGAAGCTGCGACGGCAACATGGAAGAGGGCTCGATGCGGGCGGACGTCAACGTCTCGGTGCGCAAGCCGGGCGAGCCGTTCGGCACGCGGACCGAGACCAAGAACGTCAACTCGGTGCGCTTCGTGATGCAGACGATCGAGCACGAGGCGCGCCGCCAGGTCGAGCTGCTCGAGGACGGGGGCACCGTGGTGCAGGAGACGCGGCTATTCGATCCGGGCACGGGCACGACACGCTCGATGCGCAGCAAGGAAGACGCGCACGATTATCGCTATTTCCCCGATCCGGATCTGCTGCCGCTGGAACTGGACGATGCGTTCCTCGACGAATGCCGCAACAGCCTGCCGGAACTGCCGGACGCCAAGCGGCGCCGCTACATCGATGAGCTCGGCTTGTCGGCTTACAATGCCCATGTCCTCACTGCCGAGGTCGAGACCGCGCGCTGGTTCGAAGCGCTGCTGCTCGAAACCGCAACGGCGCAGGGTAAGAGGCCGGCTGATGTCGCCAAGCAGGCATCGAACTGGCTGATCTCGGAATTCTTCGGAGCGCTCAACAAGGCCGGGCATGAGCTCGAAGACAGCCCGGTCGGGCATGCCCAGGCGGCCGAGCTGCTGGCGCTGATCGGCAAGGGCACGATCTCGGGCTCGATCGCCAAGCAGGTGCTCGAGACGATGCTCGCCACCGGCGACAGCGCCACCGCGATCGTCGAGCGCGAGGGCCTCAAGCAGGAAAGCGACAGCGGCGCCATCGAGGCGGCCGTCGACAAAGTCCTCGCCGACAACGCGGACAAGGTCGAGCAGTACAAGGGCGGCAAGGAAGCGCTGTTCGGGTTCTTCGTCGGCCAGACGATGAAGGCCATGCAGGGCAAGGCCAACCCCCAGGTCGTCAACGAGGTGCTGAAGGCGAAGCTGGCCTAGCGGCGTGACTGCCATCGTTTTGGTCAACCCCGAGATTCCGCACAATACGGGAGCCGTGGGGCGGACGTGCGTGGCGCTCGATCTCGAGCTCGTGCTGATCCACCCGCTCGGCTTCGAGATTTCAGACAAGCACGTGCGGCGGACCGGGCTGGATTACTGGCAGCATGTCCGGTTGGCGGAGTTCGCCAACTGGGATGAATTCGTCGCCGAACGCGCGCCGCGCCGCGACCAGCTGTTCCTGTTCGAGGAATACGGCGCGCGTTCGTTCGAGGAGCCCGAGTATCCGGACGATGCCTATCTGGTCTTCGGCCGCGAGACCAAGGGATTGCCCGACACGATCGTCAAGCCGCTGGCGGACCGGGTGTTCCGCCTGCCGATGCGCTCGCAGCACATCCGTACGCTCAACCTGTCGAACACGGTGGCGGTGGCTGCGTACCGGGCGCTGCGCGGCAAGCTTGCTTAGGGCTCCGCCGAGCGCTCCGGCGACACGAACCGGACTGCCACCCCCGTCGCCTTCGAGGCGCCCCAGCTGGTCAGCGTCACGCGCGCGTCACCGTAGCTGGCGTTGACGACGGCGTCGGCGCCCATCTTCTCGGCCCTTTCCCAGAGCTCCTTGTAGATCTTCCGCTGCGACGGCGCTTTGCTGAATACGGTGGCCTTGCGGACGTTCGTTTCGACCTCGCCCACCACTTCGTACGGCCGATCGGTGATGTCGTAGGGGAACACCGGCAGTCCGATGTCCTCGTTCACCACCGCGAAGTCCCCCGATTTCGCCGCGGCGTTTGCGGGTGCTTGAAGAATGGCGACAGCCAATGCCGTCGCCAAAAGCGCGTAAGCTTGCATCGTGATTCCCCCCCAATTTGGACCCAACAAGTATCTGTTCTTGAGCCGCTCCGCCAAATAAGAATGTGTCCGAGGGGGATGTTTCGGTGAATCTGATCTATCTTGTCGCGGCGGCAGCCGCTGCGGGCGTCTTGCCGGCAGCGGATCCTGATATCGTCGACCCGCCGGTGAACGAAACGCTGGTGTTGCCGGCAGGCTCCGAGATCGAGCTGATGGTGCTGGTCGAGATCGACAGCGATCGCGCCCAGCCCGGCGAACCGGTCAAACTGCGCGTGAACCGGCCGGTCCGGGTGGGTCGCGAGGTGGTGGTGCCGGTGGGCACCATCGCTCAGGGCGAGGTCGTATCCGTCACGAGTTCGGGCGCCATGATGCGGCGCGGTCGTCTCGCGGTGAAAACCACCTCGCTCCTGCTTGGCGATCGCACGGTCGCGCTCGACGCCCCTTCGGAGCGGCGGTCCAGGGGAGGGGGCGGCGAGGACCTCTGGAGGCTCGCCTTCACGCCCGCCTGGCTCTTGTTCGCCCGTGGCAATTCCGCGAAGCTCAAGGCCGGTGAACTGCTCTCGGCCGAAGTGGAGACCGACGTCTGCTTCGTCCAGGACGGCGCAGATTACGTGCCTATCGCTTGCCCCGAGCGAAGCTAAAGGCTGTCGGCGTCGAGGTACTCGATTTCCATCCCCAGCGTCTTGAGCTGCTCGTCGATCTGGCGGCGATCGCCCACGACGATGATGGCGAGGTCCTCGGGCGACAGGTATTGCCGCGCGGCCGCGTCGATGTCGGCGGCATCGATGTCGCGATAGATCGTCGGTAGCATGGCCTGGTAATCGTCGGGCCGGCCGAACTGCTGGTTCGCCAGCAGCGCGGAAAGCACCTGGCCGTTGGTCTGGAAGCTGTTCGGCAGGCCGCGGATATTGCCGTCGGTGACGCGTTGCAACTCGGTCTCGTCGACGCCCTTCGCACCGCTGGCGAAAGCCGTCATGTCTTCGAGGATGAGCCGGATCGAGTCCGCGGTGCGATCGGATTGGACCGGGGTAAATACCGTCAGCGCGCGCGGCCCGGTGACGCCGCTCAACCCGCTGCGGATGCCGTACGTCCAGCCCTTTTCCTCGCGCAAGTTCGTGTTGAGGCGCGAGAGGAAGCCGTTGCCGATGACCTCGTTGGCGAGATCGAGCGCCTCCATGCCTTGCTGCAATCCGGTGAGCGGCAGCGCGCGGGCGAGCAACAGGACCGATTGCGGCGAGTTGGGCCGGTTGATGACCACGAGCTTGCGCGCGGCGCGCGGGACCGCGACGGCCAGGTTCTTGACCGGCCGGGGCGTGGCGGGGGCGGCCCAGTCGCCGAAGGCGGCTTCGAGCGCGGGCAGCAGCTCTGCCATGGTCACGTCGCCGACGACGGTCAGGCGGGCGAGGTCCGGACGCAGCCATTTTGCGTGCTCGCCTGCGAGAGCCTCGGGTGTGAGCGCCTCGATCACCTCCGGCTCACCGGTTCCGCCGACCGAGCCGTAGGGATGGCCGTTGCCGTAGATCAAAGGACCAAGCGCCCGGTAGGCCAGACCCGACGGGTCGGCCCGCTCCTGCGCAATCGCTGCGAGCCGCTGGTCCTTCACGCGCGCCACTTCACCGGGCGCGAAGGCCGGGTTGCGCACGATGTCAGCCATCAGTGCCAGCGAGGGGCGGAGGTTGGCCGTCAGCGCGCTCATCGAGACGGAGCTGGAATCGGTCGAGGCGCCGGCCGAAATGCTCGCGCCGAGCCGCTCCTGCTCGATCGCGATCTGCTCGGCGCTGCGTGTTTCGGTGCCTTCCTCGAGCAGGCCCATCATCAGCGACTGCGTACCCGCGCGCGCACCGCCATCGGCAGCGTTGCCGGCGTCGAAAGTCAGCGCAACGTTGACTTTGGGTATCGACGTGCGCCGTGCCAGGGAGACCGGGATGCCATTGGATAGCTGGGCATGCTCGACCTGGGGAAAGGTGAGCTCGCCGACCGGGGCGACGGGCGGGAATTCGCGCGCTGGCCCCCGGGCGATTTCCGGTGCTGGCTCGCGCGCGTCGGGCGCTGGCGGCGGCACGGTCCCTTCGTCGCCCCATCCGCCCATCAGGGCGCCATCCTCGGTGCGCTCTCCGGGGACGACAGCGAGGGTGTAGGCCGGACGGGACAGCCAGCGCTGCAACGCAGCCTGGACGTCCGCCGGCGTAAGGCGCGCCATTTCCTCGAGCCGTTCCTTGTACTCGGCCGGATCGTCCGCGTAGAGGAGCCCTTCGGCCAGGGTCGCGCCCTTGCCCGAGAAACCTCCGACCAGTTCGAGCGCGCCGATCTCGGCGGAGACCATCTGCGTGGCCGCGCGGGTCAGCTCGTCCGCCGTGGGGCCGTTCGCGACCAGATCGGCGATCACGGCATCGAAGCGCCGCTCCGCCACGGCGGGGTCGGTGCCGGGCTTCACGTCCATCGTCGCCTGCAGGAAGCTCAGGTCCTCATGCTGCTGCGCCGCGGCGGTGACGCTGACGGCAAGCTGCTCGCCGCGAACCAGCGCGTTGTCGAGACGCGAGCTGGCGAGACCGCCGAGCACGTGCATTCCGAGCGCCAGGGCGGTCGCATCCGGGTCGGTCAGCGCAGGACCTGTCCAGGCGCGATAGATTCGCGTGACAGGAACCTGGTCGGTCATTTCCTCGCGGACGGGTGCGGCAAGCGTGACCGGGGCGGCGGTGAGCTCGCTCACCTCAGGGCCACGCGGAATGTCGCCGAACCAGCGCTCGACGAGGGGCCGCGCGGTCGCGGGGTCGATGTCGCCGGAAAGCGCCAGCACGACGTTGTTGGGCGCGTAGTTGTCGGTGAACCACTTGCGCACGTCGGCGAGGCTCGCGGCGTCGAGATCGGCCATCGAGCCGATTGTCGAGTGGCGATAGGGATGGCCGACCGGGAAGAGTGCGTCGCCAAGCTTGTATTCGACGAGGCCGTAGGGCTGGTTGTCGCCTTGGCGCTTTTCGTTCTGGACCACGCCGCGCTGCTTATCGAGCTTGTCCTGAGTCACCGCGCCGAGCAGGTGGCCCATGCGATCGCTTTCCATGAACAGCGCAAGATCGAGTGCGCCCGTGGGGACGGTCTCGATGTAATTGGTGCGATCGTACCAGGTCGAGCCGTTGGTGCCCGTCGAGCCGGCGGCCTCGAGCGGGATGTCGAAATCGGGCACGTTCTCGCTGCCACCGAACATCAGGTGCTCGAACAAATGCGCGAAACCGGTCCGGCCGCGCGGCTCGTGCTTGGAGCCGACGCGGTAGTAGATAGTGACGCCCACCACTGGGGACTTGCGATCGGTGTGGACGATGGTGGTGAGCCCGTTCGGCAGGGTGAAGGTCTCGTAGGGAATATTGACTTCGGCGACGAGCGTCGAAAGCGGCGCGGGCTCGGACGAAGCGGCGACCGCCGCGGGCCGTTCGGCAACCGTGGCGCACGAGGCGAGCGCGATCGAAGCGGCGAGAGCGAAAGGGGCGGTGAGGCGGCGAGAGAGCTTCATCGCCATCGAATAGCACGCCGCCTGCGCAATGATAGCGGACGAGTCGGTCCTTCGTCGACCTGGGACAGCGCTTCGCGGCCGGAGCGGTGCCTCTTGCGCGACTAGGCGGCAGCTTCCAAGCTGCCGCTGTTCAACCAGGAGCTTTCAATGCCTCGTCTCTCGACCTCACGTATCTCCCTGCTCGCGTTGGCGCTTGCAGCCTGCCCATTTGGGTTGGCTCAGGCGCAGAGCCTCGCCGGTTCGGGTGTGGCGCCCGGAGTCGAGGCGAGCAGCGAGCCACGTCCGGTCGAGTTCGCGAGCGTGGCTCCCGCCAAGGCCGCAATGGTGATCGTGACGCAGTCGGCCGCCTTGCCCGACGCGCTGCCGCTATCCGTCGCGGAGCGTGAAGCGGTGACTGCCGCCATCGCGGCCGAAGGCTTCGAAGGGAAAGCCGGCAGCTCGCTGTCGTTGCGCGGGATCGGCTCACGACCGCGTGTCGTCCTCGTGGGGGTCGGTGACCAGCCGCAATCCGTGGATTTCGCCAAGGCCGCCGGCAAGGCCGCGCAGGACCTGAAGGGAGAAAAGGCGCCAGTGGCGATCGTGGGATTGCCTACCACCGAAGCCACTGCCGAGGCGGCGCTCGGTTATCAACTCGGGCAATATCGCTTCGATCGCTACAAGTCGGACCGCGGTCCGGCGCCCCCCGCTCATGCGGTCACGCTCGTTCATGCCGACGCCGGCGGCGCACGGGCCGCTTACGATGCACGCCAGGCCGGCGTGGCGGAAGGGGTGCGCTTCGCCCGGGACCTCGTCAGCGAACCGGCGAGCGTGATCTATCCGGAAAGCTTCGTGACTCGCACGCGTGAGGCCTTTCGCGGGATTCCGAACGTGGCGATCGACGTGCTCGACGAGGCGGAGATGCGCCGGCTCGGCATGGGCGCCTTGGTCGGTGTCGGCCAGGGCTCGCCGCGCGGTTCGCGGCTACTGGTGGTCACCTATCGCGGCGCGAGCGGCGCGCCGCTGGCCCTGGTCGGCAAGGGCATCACGTTCGACAGCGGCGGACTCTCGCTCAAGACCGGATCCGGCATGGAGGAGATGAAGGCCGACATGTCTGGCGCGGCGGCCGTGGTGGGCACGGCCTTGTCGCTCGCCCGCACGCGCGCGCCGGTGCACGTCGTCGCGGTGGCCGCGCTCGCCGAGAACATGCCCGACGGCAATGCGCAGCGGCCGGGGGACGTAGTCCGCACCATGGGTGGCAAGACGATCGAGATCGTCAATACCGACGCCGAAGGACGGCTCGTCTTGTCGGATGCGGTGCAATACGCCGCCAAGGAGCGCGAGCCCTTCGCGATCGTGGACATCGCCACGCTGACCGGCGCCGCCGTTTCGGCGCTCGGCCCCGAGTTCGCCGGCCTCTTCACCCGCGAGGACGCGATCGCCGATCGGATTGAAACCGTGGCCGAGCGTGTCGGCGAGCCGGTGTGGCGCCTGCCGCTTCATCCGAACTATGCCGAAGCGGTCAAGTCGTCGATCGCCGACGTGAAGAATTCGGGCACCAGCCCGGCGCCGGGTGCCAGCGCGGGCGCTCACTTCATCGAAGCTTTCATTGCCGAGGACATGCCATGGGCGCACATCGACATGGCGCCGACGATGTGGGCCGACAGTTCGGGCCCGCTTACGCCGAAGGGTCCGACAGGGTACGGGGTGCGCTTGCTCGATGCTCTCGCCCGTGAGTGGAAGGCTGAGCCATGAGCGAGGCTCGACCGCCTTTTCCCCCCTTCACGGCCGAAAGCGCGGCGCAGAAGGTCCGGGGGGCTGAAGATGCCTGGAACAGCCGAGACCCAGAGCGGGTCTCGCTGGCCTACACGCCTGACAGCCGCTGGCGAAATCGCGCCGAGTTCATCGAAGGCCGGGAGGAGATCGTCGCCTTCCTTCAGCGCAAGTGGTCGCGTGAGCTCGAATACCGGCTGATCAAGGAGCTCTGGGCCTTCACCGAGAACCGCATCGCTGTCCGCTTCGCCTACGAATGGCGCGACGACAGCGGGCATTGGTTCCGCTCGTACGGCAACGAGAACTGGGAGTTCGACGAGCGCGGCCTGATGCGTGCGCGGCACGCGAGCATCAACGACCTGCCGATCGCGGAATCCGATCGCAAGTTCCGCTGGTCGCAAGGGCGCCGACCCGACGACCATCCCGGTCTGTCCGAACTCGGTCTCTAAGGCGGGAACCCCAAGCAGGTGTCTCCCCGTTTCATTCGTGAGCGCGCCTTGACGACTCAATCGTGGCGTGCCCGCGTGTGTCACACGGTCGCCTCTTGTGTTGCGTGATGACAACACCATTTTGGTCCGGAAACGAAGAGAGGGGCAGCGATGAATCTCGAAAAGTTCACCGACCGGGCGAAGGGTTTCCTCCAGTCCGCGCAGACCGTGGCCATTCGGCTCAGCCACCAGCGGATCACGCCCGAGCACTTGCTCAAGGCGCTGCTCGAAGACAACGAGGGCATGGCCGCGCAGCTCATCCAGCGCGCGGGGGGGAACCCGCGCCTGGCGGTGGACGAGGTGGACAGGGCGCTCGCGAAGGTTCCGGCCGTCTCGGGCGGCGGAGCACAAGCGACCCCCGGGCTCGACAACGACACGGTCCGCATTCTCGACCAGGCCCAACAGCTCGCGAGCAAGGCCGGCGACAGTTTCGTTCCGGTGCAGCGCATCCTCCAGGCGCTCGCGCTCGCCAGTACGACGGCCGCCGGGCAGGCGCTCAAGGCGGCGAACGTCGATGCCAAGGCGATGGAGAGCGCGATTCAGGACGCGACCGGCGGCCGCGCCGCCCACAGCGCTTCGGCCGAGGAAAGCTACGACGCGATGAAGAAGTACGCCCGCGACCTCACCCAGGCCGCGCGCGACGGCAAGCTCGACCCGGTCATCGGCCGCGACGAGGAAATCCGCCGCACGATCCAGATCCTTGCCCGCCGCACCAAGAACAACCCGGGCCTGATCGGCGAGCCCGGCACCGGCAAGACCGCGGTGGTCGAAGGCCTCGCGCTGCGCATCGCCAACGGCGACGTGCCCGACAGCCTCAAGGGCCGCCGCCTGATGAGCCTCGACATGGGCGCCCTCATCGCCGGCGCGAAATACCGCGGCGAGTTCGAGGAGCGACTCAAGTCGGTGCTCGACGAGGTGAAAGGCGCCGAGGGCGAGATCATCCTGTTCATCGACGAGATGCACACGCTGATCGGCGCCGGGGCATCGGAAGGCTCGATGGACGCCTCGAACCTGCTCAAGCCTGCCCTCGCGCGCGGCGAGCTGCACTGCATCGGCGCGACCACGCTCGACGAGTATCAGAAGTACGTTGAGAAGGACGCTGCCCTGCAGCGCCGTTTCCAGCCCGTGATGGTCGACGAGCCGACAGTCGAGGACACGATCTCGATCCTCCGCGGGCTCAAGGAAAAGTACGAGCTCCACCACGGCGTGCGCATCACCGACGGCGCGATCGTCGCCGCGGCCCAGCTCTCCAACCGCTACATCACCGAGCGCTTCCTGCCCGACAAGGCGATCGACCTGATGGACGAGGCGGCGAGCCGCATCCGCATGGAGGTGGAATCGAAGCCGGAGGAGATCGAGACGCTCGACCGGCGCATCATCCAGCTCAAGATCGAGGAATCGGCTCTCGGCAAGGAGAAGGACCAGGCTTCGCAGGATCGCCTCGCGGCCTTGCGCGAGGAGCTGTCGAATCTCGAGCAGCAATCGGCCGAGCTGACGACACGCTGGCAGAACGAGCGCGACAAGATCCACGCCGAGGCGAAGATCAAGGAACAGCTCGACCAGGCGCGGATCGAGCTGGAGCAGGCGCAGCGCGAAGGCGATCTCGCCCGCGCCGGCGAGCTGTCCTACGGCCGCATCCCCGAGCTCGAGAAGCAGCTCGGCGAGGCGCAGGGGCAGGCCGAGAACGCGCTGCTGCGCGAGGAAGTAACCGAGGACGACATCGCCTCCGTCGTAAGCCGCTGGACCGGCGTGCCCGTCGACAAGATGATGGAGGGCGAGCGCGACAAGCTGCTCAAGATGGAAGAAGTCATCGGCAAGCGGGTGATCGGCCAGGCCGACGCCGTCGAGGCCGTCTCAAAGGCCGTGCGCCGCGCGCGCGCCGGCTTGCAGGACCCGAACCGCCCGCTCGGCGCGTTCCTGTTCCTCGGCCCCACCGGTGTCGGGAAGACCGAGCTGACAAAGGCGCTCGCCGAGTTCTTGTTCGACGACGACACCGCGATGGTCCGCATCGACATGAGCGAATTCATGGAAAAACACGCGGTCGCCCGGCTGATCGGCGCGCCCCCGGGCTATGTCGGATACGAGGAGGGCGGCGTGCTGACCGAGGCGGTGCGACGGCGGCCCTACCAGGTCGTGTTGTTCGGCGAGGTCGAGAAGGCGCACAGCGACGTCTTCAACGTGTTGCTTCAGGTGCTCGACGACGGCCGGTTGACCGACGGGCAGGGGCGGGTGGTCAATTTCGCCAACACGCTGATCATTCTAACCAGCAACCTCGGCAGCCAGTTCCTCTCGAGCCTCGACGAAGGCCAGACGGTCGCCGACGTCGAGCCGCAAGTGATGGACGTGGTCCGCGCGCACTTCCGGCCCGAGTTCCTTAATCGGCTCGACGAGGTGATCCTATTCCACCGCCTGAGCCAGGAGCACATGGCCCCGATCGTCGAAATCCAGGTGGCGCGTGTGCAGCAGCTGCTCAAGGACCGCAAGATCGTGCTCGACCTGACCGAGGCCGCCAAGCGCTGGCTGGGCCGCGTGGGCTACGATCCGGTCTACGGAGCACGCCCGCTCAAGCGCGCGGTGCAGCGGTACCTGCAGGACCCGCTGGCGGAGAAGCTGCTCGCGGGCGAGGTGCCCGATGGCAGCACGGTGACAGTGGATGAAGGCGATGGGGAGCTGCGGATAGCGGTGGGGTGAGGAACTCCCGCCCCCGGATGGCTCGAAAGCTGCCGACAACCGTCGACACCAGCACTGCGAGCGTAGCGCGTCCGTCGCCGGGCATCTATACATTGCCAATGGCTAGGTCTCTGTTCGCCCTCAATCCCGACCTTCGGCGGCACGAACTCGCCGCAGAATTTGCCCGCGTTGGGCGGCTGCAAATTCGAGACATACTCACGCGGGAAACAGCCGAGGAACTGCGAAACATTCTTGCCACGCAAACCGACTGGGGTGTCGCCCTCCAGGTAGGCGCAAGAGGCAAGCCGTTCTCGCTGCGCGGAAGGCAGCTGCGCGAGCCAGCCCATGCGCAGGAAGTCGCAAGGCTGGTGGGTGAAACCGATCGTGCCGCTGCCAACCGCGACTACGCCTTCCGATTGATGCGCTATTCGCTAGTGGAGGGCTATCTCGAAAAATGGGACGCCGGTGGGCCTCACGACTTATTGATTGAGTATCTCAACGCGCCTGAATTCATGGGATTGATGCGGGAGATCACAGGCATACCCGAATTGGTTAAGGCGGACGGGCATGCCAGTTGCTACGGCCCCCATCATTTTCTGGGCAAGCACCTCGATAGCCACGTCGCCGAAGGTTGGCGCATTGCCTACGTCCTCAATCTCACTATAGATGATTGGTACCCGGACTGGGGCGGCTATCTCGTATTCTACAACGACGATGGCGACATCGATACGGGCTTCATGCCGCGCTTCAATAGCCTGAACCTGTTCCGTGTGCCGCAAGCCCACGCGGTCACTTACGTTCCGCCCTTCGCGCCGAGGGGACGCTATGCCGTCAGTGGCTGGCTACGCGACCGGTGAGCGATACTGCGGAGCGGTTTCCCCGCGAGGTGCTAACCTTGGCCGCGAGAGGCCACGTTTCCGAAGCTTGGGCGCTGAGCTAATGCTTGATTGAGGCATCCTGTCACATTTCGGAGTGTCGTGCTCCGTCTGGACAGAGGACTGCTTGAAGGCCCATCTTGCCGGACATGTCGCACGCTGATCCAAGTTCGCTCTTCGAGAAGGCCCAGCAGGCCTTTGCCAGCGGATATTTGGAGACTGCGCGGGCCAACTTGCTGGATCTCATCCGAACGGCCGGGGATCACGCAACGGTTCTTCACCTGCTGGCTTTGGTTGAGAAGGGCCTGGGGGACGCCTCGGCAGCGCGTCGAGCCTTCAAAGCGGCGCTCGCGCTGGCACCGAACGATCCGCAAATCGCCAATAACTATGCCAACCTTCTAAACGCCTTGGGAGAAAATGAGCAGGCGCTAATCGAATATAACAAGGCCGTAAAAGCGAAGTCCGACTTCCTGGACGCGCGCTACAATAGAGCGCTGTTGCTTCAGAAAATGGGTCGCGCGGAAGAAGCATTAAACGAACTGAACCAGATCACGGCTCCAGTCGCAAAGGTTCATTCAGCGAAGGGCGCGGTATTAAGAGACCTCGGGCGTCTTCCCGAGGCTATTAAAGCCTATGACAACGCTCTGGCGATAGAGCCGCAACGCGTCATGGCACTTCACGGCCGGGCGAGGACGGCCATGGAGCGCGGGGACAACGACGCATCGGCATATTACCGCCGCGCCATCGCGTTGAACCCGGGCCTCCTGGATCTCCATTTGGGGCTCGCCGAGGCGCTTGAGATGGAGGGGCAATCGAACGCCATCGATGGTTTGGCCGCCATCGTTCGCCAAAACCCCAGATGGCCGGAAGGCCAAACAACTCTTGCACGGATGCGGTGGGAGGCGGGGGAAGGGAGAGCGTTCACTCGGGATTTCGAACGGGCCGTCAGTGCGGCCCCCGAAGACGTTGAGCTCTGGCTTGCATATGCTTCGTCTCTCGCCGGAGCCGACCTTCATGGTGAAGCGGCGGACGTGATAGCGCGCGGGCGGATTGCCTCGGCGTGCAACGACGAACGTCTCGTGTTGACCGAGGCGGCGTATCGATCCGAAGTGGGCCAGTTAGATCATGCTCAGCGCTTGTTCGAGGTCATATCAACTCAGGCACCTGGTTTGGCATTGGAACTCGCAAGACACTTCTTGCGAAGCGGGTCCATAGACCGAGCGGCTGCCCTTGCGGATGACGCACGGTCAGCTGATCCGTGGAGCGTGAGCGCATGGGCTCTGACAGGTCTCGCATGGCGCCTGCTCGATGATCCACGGCACGCCTGGTTGCATGAGCAATCGGGGCTGATTTCGACGCGACATCTCGGACTATCAGCTCAACAGATGGCGTCCATTGCCGATTTGGTGCGCGGCCTCCACAAGGTGCGCTCCCATCCCATCGGACAGTCTCTGCGCAGCGGTACCCAAACTCGGGGTCGGCTATTCGACCGTAGCGAGCCCGAGTTGCATCTTCTTCGGGAAGCAATCCTCGCCGCCGTGCATGATTACTGGTCGGCCTTACCGCCATTTGATCCCGCGCACCCGCTCCTTCGCCACAAGGGTCAAGAGCCACGCCTGGACGGTTCCTGGTCGGTTCGCCTCACTGATGGAGGTTTCCATGTCGCTCACGTGCATCCCCGTGGCGTCGTCTCGTCAGCCTGCTACCTATCGGTCCCGGAAGACATTTCACCACCGGAAGGTTGGCTGGAGATCGGTGCACCGCCGGCACAGCTCAATCTGCCAATGCGGCCGATCCGGACCATTCAGCCCGAGATCGGCGTGCTCGCGCTGTTCCCGAGCACGGTCTTCCACGGAACACGACCGTTTTCGGCTGGTGAAAGAATGACCGTTGCTTTCGACGTGAGCACGTCGTGATGGCCCGCGAGACCGCCGCATGGGATGATTATTGGAATTCCCTGGACGGAGATCGACGCGGGTGCCTACCGGCGGGCCTGCGAAGGATCCAGAATATCGAGCGGCACATTTGGGTGGAGGCGACAATGGGCCTGCCATCTGGCTCAAGGGTGCTCGATCTCGCCACGGGCGACGGCACGGTCCTGAGAATGATCGCTGAGGCACGGACTGACCTTGAACTAATTGGGGTCGATAGTGCGGTGCGGCTTCCGGAGGCTCCCAAGGGGGTCCACTTGCAGCCTGGCATTTCCATGGAGGCGCTGCCCTTTGCAGATCAGAGTGTCGATCTAATCACCAGTCAATTTGGATTTGAGTACGGCGACATGGCCGAAAGCGCCGGTGAAATCCGACGTGCTTTGAAGCCGAACGGGCAATACCAAATGATTGTCCACCACGCGGACGGGCCCATTGTCGCACAGAATCGCGCACGGCTTGCGGCGTTGGAGTGGGCACTAAACGAGAGCCAGTTGGTCGAACAGGCCAAGGCCCTATTTCAGATGCGGCGAACAAGAACCGTAGATACCCCTGAACATTTGCGGCGCGCGCCAGTCGAAGCGCGGCTTGCGTTTCCAAATCAAAGCGTGGCCGAAGAGATCGCAATCGCCATTCTGCAAACTTTGGAGCTATGGCGCACCCGCTCGCCCGACGAGGCAATTGACATAATTGAGTCACTGCAGCGCCGCGGCCGCTTCGAAATGGTGCGCATCAAAGCCTTGTGTGAGGCTGCTCAATCGGAGGCCGGGATCGATGAACTCCGGCGTGTGCTCGTCGCCGCGGGGCTCTACATTTCCGGCGTGTCACCGGTGTCGGAGGCGGTAGGCTTCCCACCCTTCGGCTGGCACATCAACGGGCGCCGAGCTGAACAAAAAAGGGGAGCCGTAGCCTGAGGCTACCGCTCCCCGATCTTGGTCTGCTTCCGATTTAGAAGCGGAAGTTAGCCGATACGAAGTAGTCGCGGCCGAGAACGTCGTACACACCAGGATAGGTATTCGCCTGCTCCTGGTTGTCGCCGATCAACTGCGGCTTCTTGTCAAACAGGTTGTTGACCCCGGCCGACAAGGTAACCTGCTCCGTTACATCGAACGCGAACGACAGATCGAACACGTCATAAGCCTTAAGCTTCTCGACGACATAGTCAGTGGCATCGTCGTCGTCGCGGACCGAGCCAAGATGCCGCCAGCGAACGCTGGTCGTCACCGGACCGTCAATCCAGGACAGGCGAGAACTCCACTTATACGTCGGCTGCGGATTGCCACAGACCGACTGGCCGAAGCGGCCCGCACAATCGGTGAACGCGTCAAGTTCCTGCACCGCGTAGAACTTGTTGTTCATGGTGTAAGTGCCGAGGAAGAAGAAGTTGAGATTCGATTCCTGACCCATGAGGCCGAAGTTCAGAGGAACCGAATAGTCGATCTGAAGATCGACGCCCTCAGTCTCCAGCTTCGCTACGTTTGCGTTGCCGATCAGCGGGATGAACTCTCCCGTGCCGATTTCACCGGTCGCAGGGTTGCGGCCGCCGTTGGCGATCGCCTGACAGTACGGGCTATTGATGTCTTGAATGACAATATAGCACAGGTTCAGAGTGTTATTCAGACCGCCGCCAAGGGTAGAAATATAGTCCTCTACCTTGATGTTGAAATAGTCGACCGCAATGTTCAGGCGCGGAATGAAGCTCGGGCGGATGACCGCACCTGCCGTGAACGTGTCCGATGTCTCTTCCTGAAGGTCAGGATTGCCGCCGAACAGCCCCTGGATCTGCGAGTTCGCCTGGACGCCGGGAGTGAACACGGCAGCAGCCGGAACGCCGGTGGCGATGCACAGGTCCCGCACGGTTGCCGACCGGTCGGTGCCGCGGTCGGAGCAGGGGTCCGTGGCACCTGGGAAGCCGTTGCCTTGACCGCCAAAGAGTTCTCCGACGTTCGGAGCGCGCACGGCGCGCTGATACTGAGCACGGAAAGTTATGTCGCGAACGGGCGCCCACTCGATGCCGCCAGCGTAAGCCCAAACGCCACCGACATTCTCGAGCGAGTAGTCGGAGTAGCGGGCGGCACCATTGATTTCGAGGCGCTCGAAGAACGGACGACCTTCGATGACCGGTATGCGAAGCTCGCCGAAGACCTCTTTCACGTTATAGCTTCCCGAGGTCGGATCGCCGGCGTTGAAACCGATGACGTCACCCGAAGACAGTGCCGTATCCGGAATGAATTCCGCGGACATCTTGCGGTACTCGGCGCCCAGCGCGATGCCGACATCGTCAGCACCAAGGCCCAGGTTGAACAAGGAACCGTTGATCGAGGCCTGTGCAACCTGCAGGACGGAGACCTCCCCGTTCTGCGCGAGGATTGAAATCCCGTCGACGTCCGCTTGGCTCAGCGTGTCCGCACCGAAAATGTTGATGGCGCCACTCTCGAGCGCCGCCCGATAGGCAGAGGACGAGATGTTGCCGGCCTGGATTTGCGCGTTACGCGTGCGGGCATAGCTGTAGTAGGCTTCGTAGTTGAAGTTCTCGAACAGCGGGCCCCGAACCCCGGCAAGCACACGGAACGCATTGCGCTCGTCGAGCGCATTTCGCGATCCGGTTTCGATGATACGGCGGTTGGCGCTCAGTTGAACGATGCCGGGCAATGCCGCGTCGAGGCCGGTTCCGCCCGGTCCGGCAGGACCGAACAAGGTCGCAAGCCCAGCAGCGGTGCGGGCCGCATTGATTGCCGTCTCGTTTGCGTCGATTTGCTGCAAGGCCGCATAATCGGCTGCGGACAGATAGGGCTGAATCCCGGCCAGGTTGATGTTGTAAGTCCCGGTAACCGGAGTCGCGGCCAGTTCGTTTGCTACCCGATTGTTTACGAACGTGACTTCCATGAACGCCGTGACGGCGTCCGTAATCTCGTAATGGCCATACGCCCCCGCCAGCCAACGTTCCTGCGGAACCTGCAGGTAGTTGGCCGGTGCGTAGTTGTAGAGATCTCCAGGGAAGTCGAACACATCGGACGTGCCCGGAACACCGAAATTGGCGCCGAACGCGCTACCGTATGTGCTGCCGGCGCAGCGTGGCGCGGTGGGCGCAAGGAGCGGCCCGTCAGGTCCGTCGGGATCGGGGCCGATCACCGAAGTCGCGGCACAGGCAAAGCGGCCTTGCGGTGTGGTGGCGGAACCACCGGGTGAAAGTGTGTCGCCATCGTCACCCAGGGCGAAGCGCGAGAAGTCACGAGCTCCCTGCAGGATGGAATCACGATTGTAGTATTCGCCGAAGGCGGTGACGTTACCGCGACCGTCGGCGAAATTGGCGCCCACCGCGACATGCGCTTGATAACGAGCGCCATCGCCTTCCTCGGTGACCGCATATTGAGCGCCGGCCTCGAGGCCTTCCAGATCCTGCTTCAGACGAAAGTTGACGACGCCCGCGAGTGCGTCTGAACCGTAGACCGCTGACGCACCACCCGTAACGACATCGATACTGTCGAGCATGAACTGAGGAATGGTGTTCAGGTCGACGACCTGAGAGGTGTCGAAGGACACATAGCGGCGGCCGTTTACGAGAACCAGAGTTCGGGCCGAGCCCAACCCACGCAGGTTAAGGGTGGCGACACCGCCGCCGGGGTTATTCGAAAAGGCCGTTGTGCCCGGAACAACCTGGGGAAGCGTGTTGATCACCTGTTCGACGTTGACCGCGCCGGAAAGAGCGAATTCCTCAGCGGGAACAGTGGCTAGCGGGCTGGTCGACGTAAGGTCGCGACGTTGAATGCGTGAACCGGTGACGACGATCACCTCACCCTGGTCAGACGCCGCAGCTTCGGCCGCGACGTCTTGCGCGAATGCGGGAGCGCTGGTGAGAGCGAGGCCGAGCGCGATCGGCGCAGCGCTCACCCGTAGGGCAGTGAGAGTAGATTTTTTCACGGTGCAGTCCCTCTGATGAAAACCCCGTTCGACCTTGCGGTCAGCCCCGCCTCTTAGGCTCGAACCCCGGGCTGAATTTTCGTTTCGTGCGTGAAGGGCCGGGTGGTTTCAATCAGAACCGTTACCCGTGATACCGTAAGTTTCTGCACTGTGGCGCACCGGCAACATGGCGGCCTCGTGCCGGGCCTCAGCCTTCATTTACTGATGTTGCGCAGGGCTTGCGCGGGGCTATTCATATGTTGCGCGTTTGCCGCACTTGCTGTTTATTAGCCGTTTGCTGCTGCCGATTTGGCCGATCAGGCCTTTGAGCAATCTGCTCGAGACTGCCGGGGTTCGCAGCCGACCGCCGCCCCAGCGGACGTCCAATTGGCCCCGCGAGTTGAGGGACTTGAGACTCGCGTTCGGCAAGAAAAGGGCGGCCCGAGGGCCGCCCTTCCATTTGTCGCTCTGAGCCGACTTTCTAGAAGTCGACCGTCGCACCGATCTTGAAGTAGCGGCCTAGGATGCCGTCATAGTACGTCACAACGCCACCGCCGGCGGGAGTCGGGAACGGGGCCTTCGTGTCGAACAGGTTGTCGATGTTGAATTGCAGCCTGGCCCGATCGTTCACCGTGTAGCTGAGCGCCGCATTTACGAACATCACCTCGTCCCGCGTGAAGTATTCGTAAACATCAGGCGATGCGTCAGGATCGACAACGGCCTCGCCAATGTATTGGGCCTGGACGAAGGCGCCGAATGGACCGTTGCTATATGATACGCTGCCAGTGGCCTTGTGCTTCGAATAGCCGATACCGCCACGCAAGGTCGTCAGGTCACCAGTGCCGACGCGTTGCTCGAGTTTGTCATTATACTGGTAGCTGCCGTTTAGTGTGATGCGGCTTTCTGCGCCCAGAAATGGCGTGTCCAGACGCCAATTGAGCGAGGCGATGAGACCCTGATAGTCATAGGAAGCGGCATTCAGGTAGCCCGTACGAATGAAGCTTACTTGCCCATCCGCATCGCGGTCGATCTGGTCGCAAGCCGCGCTCGGGAAATCCACAGCGTCATAGCACGCCTGCATTGTCTGATCGGCGTTGGCGCTGATGATGGCATTCTCCAGGCTGATGTCGACCCAGTCCACGGTAAGAGAGAGATTGGGAATGAACCGTGGTGTCACGAACAGGCCAATCGTCCAACTGTCGGCCTTCTCGTTCTGTAGGCTGGGATTGCCCGATAGAGAGCCTTCTGACGTGAAGTCGACGATGTTGGAGACGAAGTTCGCCGGCAACCCCGCGGCAGCGCAGTTCGCCGCCCGGGTCGCAGGGTTCGGTCCCTGATCGATAAACCGCGAGTCACACGGATCGTCCGCCGTCGTGAAGATTGGGCTGGTCGGATTGAACAGCTCGGTGATGGCGGGTGATCGAATCGAACGGGTGAAATTGCCCCGGATGCCGAAGTCTTCGATCGGCTTCCATCGCCCGCCTGCGGTCCAGGTGAGGTCGCCGCCGGCAAGCGAGTGGTCGACGTACCGAGCCGCGCCGTTGATCTCCAAAGTATTGATCAGCGGAACACCCATGTCCGGCGAGACCAGCGGCACAAGCAATTCTCCGAACACTTCGTCCGTATTGAACCCACCTGCGACGGGATCGATCGGAATTGACCGGCCGTACTGGCCGCGCGGCGCCGTTGGATCCGTCGGATCGGGTATCCCATAGAAGAACTCGCCAGGATCGAACTCAGCTTGTTCATCGCGGTGTTCGTAGCCCAACGCAAAACCCACTTCGCCGCCCCAAATATCGAACAGGCTGCCTGTGACGTCGGCAGTGACGACCCACTGGCGGTTATCCGCGATCGGGTGGGCGACCGTGGTAATGTAATCAGCCACCGCACGGCTGTTCTGATGTCCAAACGGATTGAACGGAGTGCAGGCGGAACTCACGGTCGCGATTGGCGAACTCTCGCCCGTACATCCCGCCAAGGCGTTCTCGAAGTTCTGCTGCACCAGCTCGCGGCTCGAACCTGTGGTCTTGGAGCGGCCATAGTTGCCAACCAGGCTCCACCCGAAGCTGCGGTCGCCGAGTTCGAAGTCGCCCTCGAAACCCCCAACGATGCGATACAGTTCGACTTCAGTGCTGCCTTTGCCCGAGATAAGATCCGTATTGGCGCGGCCGAGATAGAAGAAATCCTGACCCGCAGGAAGCTGAGAAGCGATGGTTGCCCGAGCTTCATCGCTGAGGAACGGGTTCGACAGCGGAATGATCAGATTTCCGTCCGGATCGCCGGCGTCACCGAACAGCCATGTGTTGTAGACGGGCTGCGAGCGCAACTCGGTGCCCTTAGAGTTGGCGTAGGAGAATTCGGCGAACGCTTCGATGGCGGGAGTTAGCTCGTAACTCGCGCGAGCGTATCCCAGCAAACGCTCCGTCGGGGATTGCAGGTTGCTGAGCGGAACCAGGCTGAAGCCATTGCCGCCTGAAGCATTCGTGATGCTTCCGGTAGGAGTTCCGAAATCCAGCGGAACGAGATCACCTTGCGCGTTGAAAACGAGAGTATTTCCCGAAGCATCCAGGATGCCAAAATTCACACCCGGTAGCCCGAGAGCAGCCAGGTCACCCGGTATGACATCTACAATGGTAGGAGCCCCGAATTCGCTTAGGATCGGAATGCGACGATCCTCAATCAACTGGTTCGCAAAGGGAAAGTCGGGATCGGCCGGGCTAGCATAGAACAGACCGCGAGCAGTCTGTTCCCGGTCAGAGTAGAGAAGTCCTTCGGAGTTGTTGTATTCCACCGAAGCCACGATCTGGCCACGACCGCCCGCGAAGGAAGTCCCGCCGAGAGCGGCGAGGCGATATTCGTGCGCGTCGCCTTCATTTGAGATACCGTTCTGCGCGTGCAGTTGCAGCCCCTCAAACCGGTTCTTGAGGATGATGTTGACCGTGCCGGCAATGGCGTCAGCACCATAGATGGGTGCACCGCCGACAGCGACCGTCTCAACTCGATCCACCATGAGCGTAGGAATGGTATTGAGGTCGACTTGGGAACCGGCCGCAACGGGGCCGAAGATCGAGGTGGTGTTCGAGCTAACGTAGCGTCGGCTGTTGACGAGGGTTAGCGTGCGCTGCGAACCGAGGCCAAAGAAGTTGATGAAGGTCTGGCCCGCACCGAAGCTGCCCGCCTGGCCTCCGACTGGGTTGCTCGATGGGGGAGCAAAGGCCGGCAGCGTTTCAAGCGCATCGCCGACGTTGGTGAACGCACGCTGTTCGATTTCGTCGGAGCTCAGAACCAGCGTCGGTTCACGAGTGTCGACGTTACGAAGCTGGATACGCGAGCCGGTCACCACGATCACGCTTCCCTCCTCGGATGAGGGGGCATCTTGTGTCGCTGCCTCTTCAACAGCGTCTTGCGCAAACGCCGGGGAACTGGCCAACGCCAAGACGATAAGCGACGACGTGGCCGAAAGCTTCGCGGGGGTTGAAATCTTCATTCTTCTGGGTCCTCAAGTTGCGACCATGGACCTGGCCTCAAAACAGCACTCGCCTGCAGCGCAGCGCACCATGTACGCTTTGCGCGTGAGCAATTGGTCGGCGAGCTTCAATTGCCTTTTGTTTCGTTTGTTACGATTCCCTCCGGCACTGTGGCGCTTTAGCCACACCTGCGAGGCGCAGATGACTGCGTTATCCCGAAGGCGTTCCGCGGCGATCAGAAGTTGACGCTTCTCGTCGCTGGCCTATTCGGGGCCGGACACTGACGGGAGCTCCCTTGTGAAGATCACTTCTGCCATCTCTGCCGTTGTGACCGGCGGTGCCTCCGGCCTGGGCGAGGCGAGTGCCCGGGCGCTTGCCGGGAAAGGCGCGCGAGTTGCCGTGTTCGACCTTAACGAGGAGCGAGCCCAAAAGGTCGCCGACGAGATCGGCGGGATCGCCTGCAAAGTCGACGTGTCGGACGAGGCGTCGGTCGATGCCGGCTTCGCCAGGGCGCGCGATGCGCACGGGCAGGAGCGGGTGCTGGTCTGTTGTGCGGGCATCGGCACGATCGGCAAGACGATCCGGCGCGACAAGGAGACAGGGGAGATCGGGCACCTGCCGGTCGAGCTGTTCCTGCGGACCCTCAAGGTGAACCTGATGGGCACGTTTCAATGTGTCGACAAGGCGGCGGCCGGGATAATGACGCTCGAGGGGCTCGAGGACGGGGAACGCGGCGCGATGGTCTGCACCGCTTCGGTCGCCGCCGTCGATGGGCAGATCGGGCAGGTCGCCTATTCGGCCTCGAAAGCCGGCGTGGCGGGGATGACGCTGCCCATCGCGCGCGACTTCATGTCGGAAGGCATCCGCATCAACACGATCCTGCCGGGCATCTTCAACACGCCGCTGCTGGCCGGACTGCCCGAGAAGGCGCAGCAGTCGCTCGCCGCCGCAGTGCCGTTCCCGAGGCGGCTCGGCCACCCGGAGGAGTATGCGGATCTCGTGATGCTGATGCTCGAAAACGGATACTTCAACGGCGAGACCGTCCGGCTCGATGGCGCCATCCGCATGCCCCCGCGCTGACGACGGCAGGAACATGGCAGGATGGCATATCGGGGTCTTGGGTGGTTCCGGGCTCTACGAGCTTGGCGGCCTCGACGACGTCCAGCAAATCACCGTAGCCAGCGCTTTCGGTGAACCCTCGGGGCCCGTGACCATGGGCCTGCTCGAAGGGGTGCGCTTCACCTTCCTGGCACGTCATGGCTCAGGCCATCGCCTGCCGCCGGGCGCGGTGAATTATCGTGCGAACATCGACGTGCTCAAGCGCTGCGGGGTCACGGACGTGCTGGCGCTTTGCGCGGTAGGTTCGTTGCGAGAGGACATGGCGCCGGGCGACTTCGTGGTGTCCGACCAATTTATCGACCGTACCGAAGGGCGTGCTCGCAGCTTCTTTGGCGAGGGTGTGACCGCACACGTTTCCATGGCCGATCCGGTCTGCCCGCGATTGGCCGGGCTTGCCGCCATAGCGGCCGAGGCCGCCGGTGCGCGTGTCCATCGGGGAGGTTGCTATGTCGCGATCGAAGGGCCGCAATTCTCGACGCGCGCTGAGAGCGAACTCTATCGGCAATGGGGCGGCTCGGTAATCGGCATGACCGCGATGCCGGAGGCACGTTTGGCTCGCGAGGCCGAGTTGCCCTACGCGGTCTTGGGCATGGTCACTGATTACGATTGCTGGCGGTCGGGGGAAGCGGTCGATGCGGCCAGCATCCTCACAGTCGTGCGCGAGAATGCGGGCAGGGCGCGCACGACGCTCGCCGAGCTGGCGCGGAGCTTGCCCCCCGATCGTGTGCCAAGCGCCGTCGAAAGTGCTCTCGACGATGCCATCCTGACGCCGCCAGCCCAATGGGACGGCCAGCTCGCGCGCAGGCTGGATGCGGTGGCCGCGGGATATTTGCGGCGCCGTTCGGGGGGATAAGACCGGCGGCGTCTCGCCGCCGCTTGCATTGCGCGGCGCGCTGGAACACATTCACCCGGAGATGACCGAGACGACTCCTCTAAGCGAATTCGTGCCTTACCAGCTTTCGATCACGTCGAATGCTGTGAGCGGGCGCATTGCGCTCGAGTACCGGCAGCGGTTCGGCTTGAGCGTTCCCGAGTGGCGAGTCATGGCGGTGCTCGGCGATTCCGGCCCGCTCACGCAGCGTGACCTCACCCGGCTCACGCTGATGGACAAGGTGGCCGTCAACCGGGCGTGCCGCGTGCTCGAAGAGCGGGGGCTCGCCTACCGGCGCCCGAATGCTCAGGATGGCCGATCCCATCATCTCGATCTGACCGAATCTGGAATGCGCATGCGAGATGAGATCATGCCGCTTGCGCTCGAGATGGAACGCCGATTGTTCTCGAACTTCACGTCCGACGAAGTGGAGCAATTCCGCAGCCTGCTCGAACGCATTCGCGGCGAGGTCAAGGATCTCGACGCGGACGACATCGATAGCGGCAACTTCGGAGTCCAGTAAGCCAACGCGGCTTCGCAGGTTGTCCTGCGAAGCCGTGCTGCAATCCATGACTGGATGAGGATTAACCGCTGCCCGGGGGGCCGTCGCCCGAGAACGCGTCCGCGATGGAACAGGCCGCCGGGCCGAGAATGACGATGAACAGCACCGGCAGGATGAACAGGATCAGCGGCACGGTCATGATCGCGGGAAGGCGGGCCGCCTTTTCCTCGGCGCGCATCATGCGCTCGTTGCGGAATTCGGCAGAGAGCACGCGCAGCGCGGAGGCGAGCGGCGTGCCGTAACGCTCGGTCTGGATCATGGTCGTGACCACGCCTTTCACCGCGTCGAGATCGACCCGATAGGCGAAGTTCTCAAAGGCCTGGCGACGTTCGGTGAGAAACGAGAGCTCGATCGCGGTCAGCGCGAATTCGTCGCCCAGCTCGGGATAAGCCCGACCGAGTTCTTTGGCGACGCGATTGAAGGCCGCATCGACCGTGAGGCCGGCCTCCGCGCAGATCACCAGAAGATCGAGCGCGTCAGGCAGACCTTTGCGGATGGCGTCGGTGCGCTTCTTCGACTTGTTCTTGAGGAAGACCTCCGGCGCCTTGTAACCGGCGATGACAAGTCCGGCGAAGGCCATGAAGCGCTTGAGGCTGCCCCAGTCCGGAAACATCTCGAGCCAATAGAGCGAAATCACGCCGAGAAAGCCGAGCACGGCCGGCAACACCATCCGCGCGAAGATCACGACGACCGCGAGTTCCTTGTTGCGATAGCCGGCCTGGGCCAGCTTCTGCTGGATATCCTTGACCTGGCTTTCCTGGAGGACCTTCATGCCCTCCAGGCGCTCTTTCATCTTTTCGGTGGTTTCGGTGCGCCGAACCAGGCTTTGCCGCTTCCGACCACTCGACTTGACGATACCCGACTTCAATTCGTCACGACGGGCGTTGAGCGACTTGACGCGCTTGGCCATCGGGTCGCGGACGGTGACCGCGGCGTAGATGGCATAGAGCATTGCCGCGGCCGCGATGCCGGCCAGTACCGAGCCGGCAAAGATGACATCGACACCGAGGAGCGTGGGGCCAGAGGGCGGGGTGATCATATCCTGGTTCCGTTCCCGCTCAGATTTCGAAGCTGACCATCTTGGCCATGATGAACGCGCCGATGCTCATCCACACCAAGCCGCCGAGACCCGTCACGATGAGCCGCTCGTCGACGAAGAACCCACCGATGTAGCTCGGGTTGATCCACCAGATGAGGGAGAAGACGATAAAGGGAAGCGAGCCGACGATGTAGGCCGAGGCCTTGGATTCCGAGCTCATCGCCTTGATCTTCAGCTTCATCTGCGCGCGCTTGCGCAGCACGTCGGCCAAGTTGGACAGCGTCTCTGCCAGGTTGCCGCCCGTCTCGCGCTGGATTGCCAGGGTGATGACGAAGAACTGGAACTCCGGCGTTCCTAGCTTGTCGGCCGTCACCTGGAGGGATTCCTCCATGCTACGCCCGATCTTCATTCGTTCGACGACGGCCTTGAACTCCTCACCGACGGGTCCGGCAATTTCGCTTGCGACAACGCTCAGCGTCTCGGCCACGGGCAGGCCCGAACGAAGACCGCGGACGAGAAGCTCGATGGCATCGGGGAACTTCGCATTGAACTTGCCCAGCCGGCGCTTGATCATTGAGTTGACGACGAAGTGCGGCAACCCGGCGCCGGCAACCAGGCCCACGCCGAGCGAAAGCATCGCCGCGCCGCTCCGTAGGTAGAGAAGAGCGGTGACTGCGAGAGCAAGCCCTGCCGAAGCATAGAGGTACTGACTGATCGTCCAGGACTTGCCGGTCTGCGCGAGACGGATCGCAAGGGCCTCGGCGCGCGACTGCGACCCGGCGAGCTTGTGTAGCTTCGGCTTGCGCGCGGCGATCGCCTTCTTGAGCTGCGATTCGACCTTGTCGACCGTGCTTTCCGAATGGCGATAACGCACCGATTGTAGCCGGCGCTGACCTTCTTTCGCGGGCGACTTGCCGCTCAGCGCCAGGTAGCCGAGCACCATCAGCAGCATAAGGCCGCCGGCCACTAATATCAGCTGCATGATGCCCATCTTGCGATACCGCCCGTGCTAATCGTCATTTCAAAGGCGCTTTGCGCCTCATGCAGTCACCTCACCCGATGGGTTCGGAGGCCGAAGCCGCTTTCGGCTGCTTGTCCTTCTTCGACAGGAGCGATTTGAAATCGAACTTGCCGAGCAGGGACGTGCCCGCCCCGGCTTTGTCGAGTTCCGCTCCATCGTCCTCGCCGACGCCGACGATCGCCTTGGCAATGCCTTGAACGGCCTGGCCAGCCTTCGACGAGCGGTTCGCGTCCGCAAACGTCTGGCCGAGCTTGGCCGCATTGGTCGCGGCCTTCAGATCGAACGGGATCGAGAAGTTGAGCTTGCGCTCGATCGACGCTTCGAAGTCTGCCTTGCTGATCTCGCCGGTGCCGGGCTGGACCTTGTTGGCAATGATCAGAGGCGTGGCCCCGGGCGCGTTCGTCTTGAGCCACGACAGGATGCGGATCGTGTCGCGAGCAGACGCGAGCGTCATCTCGGTCACCAGCGCGACCACGTTCACTTCCGTGAGCAGGTGTGGGAAGTTGATCAGCATGTTTCGCGGCAGGTCGATTACCGTCATCTCGAACGCCTGACGGAACTCTTCTTCGAGCTGAACGAAGGCGGTGCCATCGGTCAGCAGCGGCGAATTGATCGGCGCTTCGGCCGAAAGGATCGCGAGGTTGTCGTTGGCCCGGATCATGGCCCGTTCGATGAACAGGCCGTCGATACGGCCGGGATTCTCGATCGCATCGGTCAGACCGCGACCAGGTTCGAGGTCGAGCGCCAGCGCGCCCGTTCCGAAGTGCACGTCGAGGTCGAGCAGCGCGGTCGGCAGCTTGTGATCGGCGCTGAACAGCCACGCCAGCGAGGTGGCCAGCGTCGAGGCACCGACGCCCCCGCGCGTTCCCACCACGGCGGTGGCAACGTGCTTCTTGACGGCTTCGCCATCGCCGCTGCGCGGATTCGAGAAGACCGCCTGAGCCTGCGTCAGCGCATCGCGAAGCTGGCTGGCCGAAAGCGGCTTCAGGAGATAGTCGTGGATGCCGCTCGCGAGCAGATCCCTATAAAGGCGAACGTCGTTGACCTGGCCGATCGCGATCACGACGGTGCCGGGTTCGCAGACTTCGGCGAGGCCGTTGATGTCGTTCAGCGGGTCGCCGCTTTCGGACAAGTCGACCATCAGGATTGCGGGACTGGCCGAAATCGACAGGGATTGGACCGCGTTGCGCAAGCCCCCCTTGTTGCACTTCTCAGGCTGCCAGCCCATTTCGATGACGACCGGGCGCAGAACGTCGAGCGCGGCTTCGTCGCAAATGAACGCGGCGAAGGGATCGCGGTTGCCGAGTGGGCCGGGTTTCCAAGGCGCGTTCATCGATCAATTACCCCCTGCAGATTGCGAGCTGGTTGCGGACAAGCCACCACCGCCGGTCGGTGCCTGTTCGCGATAGCTTTCGATGGCCTTGGTGGAGCTCATCACGATGGTCTCGCCCGTGCCCTCGGCACCCTTCAACAGGTGCTCGGGGTCGGCGATCATGGCGGCCAGGTTGCTGTTGACCGCGCAGCCGTAGTCGTCCGAAGTCCGGTTCTCGAGATTGCTGGCCATCTTGTCCGACCAGTCGGGGCAGCCGGGAACGTGTGCGCGCGAACGCGTCACGACGACCCGCACGTTGCCCGGCTCCACGAAGCCCGCGGTGACGGGGGCGCCGTCGCTCAGAAGCAGGCCATGGCGGGCGGCGATTGCCGCGACGTCTTCCCGGACGGCATCGTTCGGAAGCGAGCTGTCGAGCGCAATCCGGTCGCCGTAGCGAAGGTTCATCGTTTCGAACCACTGCGCCAGTCGCTGTTGCTCGGGAACGGAGAGGCCCCCGGCGTCCGCCGCAAGATCGAGCGTGAAATCGTTCCGTTCGATGATCGGCTGCTTGACGCTATAGAGCGAGCGATTGTTGGGCATGTCGCCGCACGCCGACAGAGCAAGCCCGAGCGAGAGAGCTACGGCGGTGGTGACCGCGGTCTTCCTGCGAATATGCATCGTGATCTCTTTCCTCACTTGAGGCTGAAGCCGGGAGTGGCCGCTTCGGCGCGGCGCTCGCCATCGCCGGGAAGGCGTTTGCTTTCCGCGGCGAACTCGGGAGCGGACCGATCGATGAGGCCGATCTCCGGAGCTTGAGCGTCGCCCGCAGCGCGCGGCATCGGCCGCTTCTCGTCGACGCCGCTGTGCTCGAGGTTGCCGATGAACTGCTCGGCCAGGTTCGAGGCGCGGAAGCCGTCCGTGGGCAGCACGATCTCGCTGTCGTCGACCGGTTTCACCAGGTACGGCGTGACCACGATGACGAGTTCGGTTTGGCCCTTGCGGAAGTTCTGCGACTTGAACAGGTTGCCGATGATCGGCAGGTCGCCGGCGCCCGGCAGCTTGTCGATCGTGCTCTGAGCATTGTTGCTCATCAGGCCGGCGATCATGAAGCTTTGGCCGGAGCCCAGCTCGACCGTGGTCTCGGCCCGTCGCACCGTGAGCGCCGGGACGGTGAAGTTGTTGATGGTGACCGCGCCCTGGCTCGACAGCTCCGACACTTCGGGCCGGACGCGGATCGAGATACGGCCGTTCGAGAGGACAACCGGTGTGTAGGCGAGGCTGACGCCGTAGTTCTTGTACTCGATCGTGGTCGTGCCGAGGCCCTGGCTAAGCGGGATCGGGAACTCGCCGCCTGCGAGGAACTCGGCGGTTTCACCGGAGAGTGCCGTGAGGTTCGGTTCCGAAAGCGTCGTCACCAGGCCCATGGTCTCGCCGGCGTCGAGTGCGCCAAGGATGTCGAGGCCAAGGAAACGGCCCATGCCGGCGATCGTCGAAACACCCTGGGCGCGCGTGACGCTGGTACCCGGCGCCTGGATGATTTCGCCAGTGCTCGGATCGACCGTGTAACCGGTCACCGCCGTGCCGATGCCTAGCGGCAGGTTGGGATCGTTGGTGATGGTCGTGGCGGGGCTGCGTCCGGTGCCGATGCCGAACTTGAAGCCGCCGCTGCCGTCGATCGTGGTCAGGTTGGTGCCGAGCGTCCGCACGAGCGAGCGGCTGACTTCGGCGAAGCGCACGCGCAGGTTGACCTGCAGCGGGGTCGCCATGCGCAGGCGCGAAATTACGTTGGCCTGATCGCCGAGGAACGCGGCGACGAGACGCTCGGCCTCGGCGGCATCCTCCGGCGCGGCGACCGTTCCGGTTAGGAGCACGGTGTTTGCGCCCATCGTGGCGACCTGGATGTTCGCTTCCGGCATCGCCAGCCCCAGCATCTGCGGGATGCTGTCGAGGTTGGCGCCGACCCGCACATTGGCGGACCAGATGATGTCGCCGGCGCTGTTGCTGGCGTAGAGAGTGGTCTCGCCGCCGGCTTTTCCGAAGACGTACAGCTGGCGCTGCGATTTTACCTGGACGTCGGCGATCGTATCGTTGGCCACGAAGATGTTGGCCATGCTGCCGGGAACGGTCACGAGCTGGCCGCGGCCGATCGACAGGACGATGTCCTGCGCCGGGCTGATTACCGACTGGGCGGTGGCCGGGCCGGCGGGCGCCGCGGCGAGCGGCGCAAGCGCGCACGCGGCAATCAGCGCGGTCTTCTTAAGGCGGCTGTTCATCTTCTTGCCCCTTGTCTTCGTTTCGCAAGCCAGCGTGTGGCGCGTGAATGTTCGTGCGATGCTCATCGGATCAACGCAGCGTGGTGAGGCCGAGCGGCGCCACGCGGCCGGCAGCGCCGACACCCTGGGCCTGGCGATCGAGAAGCGCGCCAGCACCGCGGCCGACAGGCTCGACCGAACTGGTCTTGCCGCGCGTGACGGTGACGGTCGGACCGGTCGGGGCCGCGACGGCTCCGGCGATGGCGCCGACGACCTGCGCCGCGGTCTGCTCCTTGCTCTGGGGCATCGTGCTGCGCTGGAAGCGAGAGACGTCGCCGCCGGTGACGAAGGTCGACGAGCCGTCCTGCGGGCGTGCGAGCGCCCGGCGCAGCAGCTTCTCTTCGTCTTCCTTCGACGCACCCTCGGGGAGGTCGACCGCGCCCGACGCGATGGCGCGCTCGAGATCGGTCTGATTGTCGGCGATCGAGCGCAGCACGAGGCTGAGCGTGCCGATCGACTGGGCGACGGAAATCTTCTCGGCGATCCGCGGAGTGACTTCGAGCGTCACCGTGCGGAATTCGCTAACCACGGTCTTGCCGTCTTCGGAGGTCTTGGTCTCGGTCGACTGGTCGGTGGCGAGCACGCGCAAGTTGCGCAGGATGGTCTCGGCCGCCTGGAGCGAGGTGTCGTCGCCCGAGATCGTCTGGGTCAGCAGCATGTCGACCCGGTCGCCCGGGAAGACGAACCCGCCGACGCCGGTCTTGGCCGACACCGGCACGGTGATCGCGCGCATCCCGGGAGCCAGCGCAGCGGCGAGGAAGCCGCGGTCGCCCGGGCTCACCAGCGAGCCCTGGGTTACCGGCTCACCCGCGGTGATCGCGAAGCGGACCACCGTGCCGAGCAGCTTGTTCATGTCGGCTTCGCCGTCGATGAAGTAGGCGTCCTGCACCATCTCCTTCGGCCAGAGCTGGTAGCCGATGGCGTCGGCCGTCACGATCGTTCCGACAGGCAAGGCCCGCTTGGCGACGAGCACCTTGGGACCTTGCGGTTCGGCTGGCGCGGCGGCATCGACCGTCGGCGCGGCTGCGCCCGCGAACATGCTCCTTGCCGCCATGGCGGTGCCGATTGCGATGACCAGCGCCCCGAGCAGCAGTATCAGCTTCTTCCTGTCCATGGTGCGTCAAGCCTTTTCAGTGATCCAAGCGGAATGATTGCAGCCGCTTAGGGCTTCAGTGGTTAAAATCGGGTTCACCGCAGCGCGCTCGCGGCGAGCGCGGCGGACGGAAAATAACCGGTCCCGAGCACCCACAGGCCGGCCAGCGAAATCGCCACCCCGTAGGGCACCGCCAGCCTGTCGCGGCGGCGGCGCATCACGTGCCAGGCACCGAACACGATCGTGAGCACGCCGCCGAGCAGCGCCATCACGATGACGAGCTTGAGGAACAGCATCGGCTCGATCCACAGCGCGAGCGCCGTCAGCAGCTTCACGTCGCCGCCGCCCATGGCGCGGATCGCGAAAAGCACCGCGAGGATGATGAAGGTCACGAGCGCGACGCCGAGTTGGGCCACCACGCTCGTCTCGATCCACGGATCGGCCCACAGCGGCATGTCGCTCGCCCACCAGAAAAGCGGCGCCGCGACGGCGATCCCGGCGTTGAGCCAGTTGTCGATGCGGCGGCTACGCAAGTCGGTGAACGCGGCCACCAGCAGCGCGATTGCCAAGGCGGCGAGCAGCCCATACTTGATTGGATCG